>NZ_JBIVDY010000030.1:0-92570 GCF_044747365.1 Kitasatospora sp. NPDC090091 | reverse complement strand
CCCCACCAGGGTGATGATCGTCTCGCCAGCCATTCAGGCCGCCTTCCTCTTCCTCGTCGGGTACACGGCCGCTTCGAGGGCGGCGCGGTGTCGTGCGGCCTCGGCCGCGGTGATCTCGGGCCGGAGCGGCTTCCAGTCCGGCACCCGGCCGGTGGGCAGTTCCTCGAGGAGCAGCCGCTCCAGCACCCCGAGCACGGGCTCCGGGGCTACCAGGGGCCCGGCCGGCTCGTGGGTGTCGCCGTCCGGCCGGGGCCACCGGGCCGTCCGGACCCCGCTTTCGAGGACCGCACGGTTGTGCGCGGCCTGGGGGTCGATGACGGCCGGGCGGGGGCTGTGCGGGCTCATGCCGCCACCCCGAACCCGCCGACGCATACGGTCGCCGTCGTCTTCGCGATCGCGTGGGCGTCGGAGATCTGGCGGTCGTTCAGGCCGACGGCCCTGCCGACGGCGAGCCAGCCGCGCCGGTCCTCCTTGAAGGCCAGCAGCGCGGGCCCGCAGGCGGCGGCCAGGGCGCGCACCGCGTCCGGCCCGGGCATCGACCCGGTGTCCACGGCTTGCGGGGCGCAGGCGGGGCACAGGGCCGGGCCGTCGACCAGGTGCATGAGCCAGCCGCTCGCGGTGCCGCAGTGCCCGGTCCAGTCCGGGTAGCCGGCCGGGTCGTCGATGGTCTCGGGGTCCCAGCAGCCGGGCGGCGCCCACATTCGCTTGCGCGCGTAGGTGGCGACGGCTGCGGCGCGGTCGGACGGCACACCCTGGTCGATCGGGTTGACGTTCCACCAGCGTTCGAAGAGGGCTTCGACCCGGCGGACGGTGGCCACACAGGTGGTCGACCGGTTCCCTGCGCGGAGTTCCTTGAGGGTCTGCGGGGCGCAGCCGGTTTCGCCGGCGAGGGCTGGCACGGTGAACCCGCGGGCCGATAGGGCCCGAAGGCGCCGGGTGGTGCCGATCGCCGGAGCGCGCGACAGGGAGCGGTCCCGCGGGTCCTGGTCGGCGCAGCGAGGCACGGGGACGCCGAGCAGTGCTTCCTCGGTGGGCCGGTCGACTCGTACCAGCGAGCCGCGGCGGATCCCGTTGACGGTGCCGGTGCTGAGCCCGGCCCGGGCCGCGATGTCTCTGGCCCGCACGCCCGCCATGATCAGGTCGTTGGTGTGGGCACGTGCCCGCTGGGCCGGGACACTTCGGCCGATCCCGAGCTCCCGGTCCCTGCTCTGGCGCGCGCGGGCGCGGCGCATGGCCCGAACGCACTCCTCTTGGGTGCAGCCGTACTCGCCGCAGCTGGCCATGCCGTGCCGGACCCGCGAGTTGGCCGGGCGTCCTGCCTTGGGCATCACGCCACCGCCTTGCGTGCGGCGCGCGTCTCGCGGCGGCGGGCGTTGTCGCAGGCGGTGCATTCGACCCGGCCGTTGGTGCGGGGCCGGCCGTAGTCGGCGTGGGGGTGGCCGGCCGAGCAGGTGCCGGTCATGTCGATGCCGAGGAGTGCGGCGTGCATGATGCGCTCGCGGCGGCGGTCGCCGGCGTCGGTGAGGCACGCGCCGTTGACGCAGCCGCGGACGCCGCAGGCCGAGAGGACGGTTCCGGCGGGCTCGGTGCCGCGGTGCAGGAGCCAGGAGATCCGCAGGACGGAGAACTTGGCGTAGTCGTGGCCGATGACGGGGGTGCCGCTGGTGTCGGTCGCGCCGGTCCAGATCCGGTGGCCGTCGCGGCGGTGGAGGTGGTCGCGGAACAGCCATTCGACGTCGGTGGGGATGTCGGCGCGGGTGCGCAGGGGGCGGTAGCGGCGGGTGTTCGGCCGGGTCGCGGTGGTCATGCCGCCACCGCCCGGTGTGCGGCCTCGCGGGCGAGGAGGGCGGGCATGGCCTGGTCGAGGGCGGCGAGCATGACGTCGAGGGCGTCGTGGTTGTGGCGGCCGACCTCGTCGAGGAGGTGGTCGGGGGCGATGCACCGCTCGATGCGGCAGGACGTGGTGACGTCGCCGAACAGGCCCCGGCCCCAGTGTTCCTGGAGGACCAGGCGGCGCACGGCGTAGCGGGTGCGGCCGGCCTTGATGTAGGGGCAGGTGCGGTCCATGGGGCCGGTCCAGATGAGGTGGCCGTCGTCGGTGGCGGTGGTGCGGTTGGCGAGGAGGTCCCGGAGGGTGGCGGGCAGCGGGCTGCCGGGCTCGGGCCGGTCCATCACGTTCTCCCTTCTACGGGGGTGAGCTGGTGGGTGGGGTCGAGGAGTGCGAGGTGGCTGTCGGGGACGGCGGTGAGGTCGGTGACGACCAGGACCAGCTGGTAGCCCTTGACGGGGCTGCCGAGGCGGGGGTCGGGTCCGAGGAGGCGGGTGGAGTTGTCGTCGTCGAGGACGCCGGCGTCGACGAGGCCGTCGACGGCGGCCTTGGCGGACGGGGCCCAGTTCCCGGGGTCCCGGCGCCGGCTCACGCTGTTGGGGTGGACGACGTAGAGGATGTGGGCGCGTTCCAGGCGGGGGAGGCGGGCGCTGCGGGCGGCGGCCCAGGCGGCCGTGCGGATCTCCTTGACGAGTCGGGCCTTCGCCTGGTGGTGCTGGCGCTGGTTGGCGTTGAGGAGGTCCAGGCCCGCGGGCAGGGCAACGACGTGGCGGCGGGCCGGCTGGGTGGTGGTCCCGCCTGTGGGCGGGACCACCAGGGTCGAGGGCCGGGTCACGCGGCCGTCCTCTGTTCGTCCTGCGCCATGAGCGGGCCGGCGGGCTGCTGCAGGGGGTCGGTCGGGCCGGACCTCTCACGCATCGCGGGCTCTTCCCGCTTCGGCGGTTGGGGGCGGTTGGCCTGCCCGGGGGAGTGCGGGAAGCACAGCCATCCGCCCGGGTAGAGCCGGGCCGCCTGACCGCAGTGGCGGTCTTCCGCGCGAAGCCACTGGCCGCAGACGTACGGGGCCGGCTGCGTCTTCAGCTCGGGCCGGCTCATGAGGCGTTCCTCCGGGCGTCCTTGTCCCAGAGCGGGACCACGGGCTGGGGCAGGTCGGCCGGGGAGGGGGCGGCCTGCGTGAGCCGGGCGAACACCTGGGCCCGCACCGCGGCGGGCGACGGCTCCAACCTCCCCGCCCCACCCCGGGCGGGGGCCGTGGCCGGGTCGGCGGCCGTGTCGCGGGCGGCGAGCCGCGCCTCGAGGGCGGCGACCTTCGCGCGCAGCTCCCGGTTGTCGGCGAGGGCCTGCTCCAGGTCCACCGCCCAGCCGGACACGACGGGGGCGTCGCGTTCGGCGTCGGCCTCCAGCCGTGCGAGGCGCGCGGCGGTGAGGTCAAGGTGCTCGGTGGTGTGGGCGAGGTCGGCCTGCAGGGCGGCGATGATGTGGACGCCGGCCCGGTACCAGTCCTGATAGCGCCGCCCGCTCTCCCGCTCGACAGCGAGCGCGGCCTCGGCGCGGGCCAGGCGCACCCGCTGGAGCTCGGATCTGACGAGCAGGGCGAGGTAGCCGCGGGGGCGGCCGTGCCGGCGGTTCACAGATGCTCCTCGATGGCGTGCAGGAGGCGGTCGATGGCGTCCACGTCGGCCCAGGTGGCGAGCGCGCCGGCGGCGTACTCGTCGGCCCAGCGGCCGGCGTCGTCGTCGTGGTGGGCGAGGGCGCAGTCGCGCATGTCGGCGATGCGGGCGGCGATCAGCCAGCGCGGCTCGTCGAAGGCGTCGAAGCGGCCCTCGGTGTGCGCGGCGTGGCGCTGGTGGGTCAGGACCAGGGCCTGCATCGGGGTGGCGGTGGCGCCCGGGGTGCGGTCGGTGGGTCGCTTCGGCTGGGAGGGGAGGGTGCTCATGGCGTGCTCCTGTGTCGGCGTCAGGGGCCTGCGAGGGCAGGGAAGGAGAAGGCGGTGGCGGGGGTGGCCGCGGCGGGGGTGGCCCGCCGCGGCCGTGGCACGGGGCCGGGGGCCCTGGGTCAGGCGGCGCGGTTGCCGGCCTGGCGGGCCTGGAGCTCCGCGGTGTACGCGGCGAGGACCTCGGGGTCGGCGGCCGGGGCGTACTGGGTGGCGAGGTCGGCGAAGGCCTGCTCCGTCGCCTGACCCCAGATCTCGCTGCACAGGTGCTCGAAGACGGCGGTCGTACGACGGGTGGACTCCGCGGCTTCCCTCAGCAGGCGGGCCAGATCCCGTGATGCGGTGGCGTCGGCCTCCGCGGTGCCGGCCTGATCGGTGGCGGTGCCGTCGGCCGTCGCGGTGGTCGCGCTGTCGGCGGTGGTGGCCGGGGTGGAGGTGTTGGTGCTGGTGGACATGACGGTCTCCTCCGTCATCTCGGTCCGGGCGGACTGTCCGGGCCTCCAGGCCGGCCGCGCGCACCACCACCGCGTCGAGGTGGACGGGTGCGGGGCGCGCCGCCAGCCAGGCGGCCCGGCGCTACGCCGCCAGGACCGTGCCGGGCCGGGCGAGACGTCCGATCCGACCGACCACCTCGCCCTCCGGCACGCGCCCGGCCCACTCGGCGATCCGCTCCAACGGCGCCTCGTCCGGCAGGTCGGAGTCGGCGTTCGCCGCCACGAACTCCACCAGGAGCAGCGTGGCGGGGTCGGTGAGGAGCATCTCGGCGGCGGTCTCGGCGGCGCCCGGCATGCGGGTGGTGAACACGGCCGGGAGGTGGCCGTGGGTGGCGATCCACGCGGCGGCGGCCGGGTCGACGGGGCCGAGCTCGCTGTCGGCGCCGAACGCGTGGTCGCCGGTCCAGACGCCGCGGGCGGCGAGGACCTCGGCGACGAGGCGCAGGTCGCCCTCGACGGTGCCGGCCACGGCCGCCATCTCGGCCACTCGCGCGGCGGCGTCGGGGTGGAGCAGGGTCGCCCGGTTGCCCGGGGCCGGGGTGTGGACCACCGCGGCGCGGCCGTACATGAGGCACAGCACGGACACCATCCGCGCCACCGTCGGCACGGGGGTGGCGAGTTCGGCGGCGATCGCGTGGACCGCGACCGGGGCGGGGGCGGTAGAGGGCATGGCGGGGCTCCGATCACGTTGGCGTGGTGTGGTGTGGTGCGGCCGGGCGCGCAGGGCAGGCGGTCACTGCTGCGCCCGGCCGGGTCGGAGGGTGGGGGCCTGGTCCCGGAGGGGAGGGCTTCCCTGGTGGTGTCACCACCGTACGCCGATTCCTATTGCAGTGCAATAGAGATTGAGGGGTTGGGTGGCAGCGGACAGCACGAAGCCCCCGCCCGGACACCCGAACGAGGGCTACACCCACACCACGAACAGCACGTCAGCCGGCCGAAGACCCCCCGCGCGTACCGCCCTCTTCCCGCAGCCAGCCGCGGTGCAGATCCCGGTGGAACATCCACACGTCCGACATCGCCACCATCTCGGCCCGCCGCCCCTGCACCCGCCACGTCCGCCGGCGCCCGCTCGCCTTGAACCGGCGCCGCAGATCCCGCTCCGACATCGGATGCGGCCCGTCCGCCAGCTCCGCGGCCGCTTCCGCCCACGTCACCAGATCCGGCGGCAGCGCCGACGACAGATACACCCGCGTCCAGCACGGGCCCACCGGCCCGGCCTCGGCCCCGCCCGACGGCGACGGCCCTGAAGCGGCAGTGGTCACGACGTCAATTCCCCTCACTCGGGCCGGCCCGCAGTGCACCCC
The DNA here is from genome assembly GCF_044747365.1 of Kitasatospora sp. NPDC090091. NCBI lineage: Bacteria > Bacillati > Actinomycetota > Actinomycetes > Kitasatosporales > Streptomycetaceae > Kitasatospora > Kitasatospora sp. NPDC090091. Next base: position 87,011 of record NZ_JBIVDY010000030.1, on the reverse strand, counting down.
GCACCCGGGAACGCGCCGCACCCCGGCGGCGCCGCACTGCCCCGTCAGGACGCCCGGGCGGTACCCTCACGCAGCCCGTGGCGGGCCACCTCCAGCAGACTGAACGTCCGCGGCCCCCGCGCCGAACCGCACCACGCGTTGCGGCACGCCGCCATCCACTCGCCGGCGCCGCGCGCCGACGGCACCGCCAGCAGGCTCTCGCACAGGCACTGCGGGCACGACACCGCCGTCACCGCCCGGCGCCCCCGGTCCATGGCCCACATGTCGCTCAGCGCCGCCCGCATCCAGTCCGCCAGGTCGATCGCCGCCAGCTCCTGCGCGGCGTCGCCGTCGGACGCCGCGATCGCCCCGGCCTGCTCGAACAGCGCGGTGCGGTCCCGCGCCCCCGGCTGCATCTCACCCCCGTGCCGGCGCACGTACGCCGCCACGTTCGCCTCGTGGTCCTGAGCCACCGCCAGCAGGTCCAGGCGCGACGGCGCCGACGCACTCACCCGTGTCGCCCGCCGGTCGCCCAGCTCCACGCCGGCCCGGGCCTCACCCGCCGCACCCGCCCGACCATCCGTCAGGGCGGCTATCAGCCGGAGGGCACTGCTCGACGCGGCGCTGCTCATGAGGGTCCCCAATTCCCGAGCCCCCGTCACACGGCGGGTTGACAGCCGCAATGAGGAGGCTCGGTGGTGTCGGCGTGGGTGCCTCATGATGGCACGACGGCCCGACAGATCAAGGTGTAATCGCACGATGCGTAGCATTGCGCACCACTTGTAACCAACCCGTGATCTTGACCCGTAACGGACAACCAGCAACCGCCCCCGGGCCTCACATGCGCTCGCGCAACTCCGGAGCAAACCGGTCCGCCGCCTCACGCAACCCGTGCACCAGATCCAGCATCATCTGCGCCCCGGTCTCATCGATCCCGTCCTCGGGATTCGGCTCGATCCCCCGCACCGCATCACCGTGACGCACCGCCATCCCCCCATACAGCAGCCGCTCCAGCAACAGAGCGATCCCGCGCGCCGCAGCCGCAGCCGACGGATCCCGCAAGCTGGTCCCCTGCTCCCCGACCGCCCGCTCCCACGCAGCCGCGATCATCGCCGCCTGCGCCGAATCGTCACCGCCACCCTGCTCCTCGAACAGCTCGATCAACGCGGCAGCCTCCAACGGACGCTCCGCCGCCTCATCCACGCAATCCGCCACCACGGCCGGCTCACTACGGCGACGTGACGCCAGGTCGATAACGGCAGCCGGAACCGGGCCCGTGACGGGCTCGTCTTGGTCGTGGTGCGCACTGGCGGGCATAGCGGTCTCCGCTCGTCCGGCGGGAGGGGGGCGACCGGACCGCCGCCGCCGGAGGCGCCAGCCCGTGGGTGATCAGCGTGCCAAATCGACGTCGCCGCTACCACTGATCCGACCCTAGTGCCCGGGGTCGCGGCCCGTTGTGTCCGGTGCGCGCTGCTCGCTGACTGAAATGACAATGTCCCCCACGGTCAGGAGCTGGCTTCGCCGACAGTCCGAACGGTGGAGGACATCTGATTCCGTACGGTGCTGACCGTGGCCCGACCGTGCGGCGATTGTAGACACCACCTCCGGCAGACCGGTAGGGAGGTCGCCGAATCCGCACCGGACCGCCACTCATTGGCATATGCCTGCCAGCCCTGGCCGACAGGCCCCGCCGGCGCCGAGCACCCGTCCGCGGTCCCGACCCAGTTGTCCATGGACAACTGGACCCCACCCCGAGCGCCGAGGCACCGCCCGCGGCCGGCCCCCCACCGCAGGCACCAGACGCAGCAGGCCCGGACTGCACGAGGTGTGCAGCCCGGGCCTCATTCACCAGCGGGCAGAATTGTCAGCCCTCCGCGGCGTTGTACGTCTCCTCAAAGCGCTGGATCTTCTCCAGAACCGTCTCCGCGACGAACCGCGCCTCGCTCGGCTCCAGGGCTCGGCACAGCCAGGCCGCTACCCCGGGAAGGTCCTGCCAATCCGGGAGACCGAGACCCCCCGAGGACTTGGGCCGCGGGTGGGCAGCCACACTCCCGCCACTGACGCTGTCACCTAGGGACTCCCGCGGCGACGGCACCGCGTTGTCATCCCGCGCTGCCGGGACGGCCGGCGACGCTGGCTCCCCGTTCTTTGCGGTAGCCGGAGTGTTTTCCATGGAAAACGGTCGCGGCTCGTTCGACGTATCCCCGTGGGCGGAGCCGCTGTGGTTCGCCCCATCCGTCTCGGGGGCGTCTGTGTTTTCCATGGAAAACACCTGCGGCCCCCCGGACGCTCCAGTGATCACGACGGGAGCGATCGTGCTCTGCTCCGACCGGGGCTGCGGCGCGGCCGCCTCAGGCGCTCCAGCGTCGGGGCCAGCGTCCTGCTGCCTCGCGGCGGCCTCGAGGGCCTCCCTCTTGGCGGCCTTCTTCGCTGCCCGCTCTTCCCGCCGCCGCTGGGCCGCTTCCAGCTCCGAGTCCAGGATCCGATGCAGGACGGCAAGCTGCTCGTCCTCAGTCATCTGCTCGATGCCGTCGGTGGCGCCGATCTCACGCGCGTGCCGGATCGCGATGCCGTCGCCACCGCTGGCCTTGGACCGCACCATCTGCTGAAGCGTCGGGTGGAGCTTCAGCAGGTTCTTCCGATGCGAGATCACGGTCGGGGACCAGCCCTCAACGGCGGCCGCCTCCCGCGCCGACGCGTACTGGGCCACGATGCTCACCAGGGCCCGGGCCTCTTCGATCGGATCGAAGTCCTTGCGGCTGGTGTTCTCGTCGTAGGCGGCGCGCAGCAGGGCTGCCTTGGACTCGGCGTGGGAGTCGTCGACAACGACGATCAGCTGGGGCTGGCCGTACTTCATGGCGCCAGCCAGTCGCCGGTTGCCGCTGATGATGACGACCGAGTTCGGCTCGGGGCCGAGTTGGAACTCGTCGTCCGGCCACAGCTTCAGGTAGGCGTCCCGTGTGACGGCCAGGCAGCTCTGGAGCTGCTTGACTGCGATGCTCTCGAGGTCGCTGACGTCGACGCTGTCGAGGTCGCTGAGGTCACCGAGGTCGCGGGGGTTGCGGGGGTTGAACCGGCACTGCTCGGTGGGAATCCACCGGGCCGGGCCGGAGGACCGCCGGTTGTTGGGGTCGATCCCGGGCTCGTCGACGACGGGGTCGCTGGCCATGCTTTCGAAGGTGACCTTCTTGCCTCCGGCCACGTCAGCCCCCGTACCCGCGCTCGAGGGCGAGCTTCATGAAGTCCTCGCGTCCGCGGTAGGCGGTGGCGCTGGGCCGGTACTGGGTGACGACCTGGCCCTCGGCAACGGCCCTGGCGTGAAGCTTGTACCTACGCAGCACGGTCTTCGCGCGAGGCCAGCCCTTGGCGTCGATGTAGGCCTTCGTGTCGTCCAGGTCGACGGTGCCGTCACGCGGGTCCCAGTTGTTGATCACGATGGCGAAGTCTTTGCCCATCGGTTCGAGGAGCTTCTGGACAGTCCTTGCCGTCGGATCGAAGCACAACGGCTCGGTGATCATCGGGACGATGACGTCGTCGGCGATCTTCAGGGCCTCGATCAGGATCTGTTCGTCGGCCAGGGTGCCGGGGGTGTCGATGAAGATGTGCCGGTAGTTCTCGCTGTCGCCAAGAACGTCGTGAGCGCAGGCCGCGAGGTTGATGCCGATGGTGGTCTTGCCGACACCGCCCTTCTGGTTCGCGATGACGTGGATCCGGGCACCGGTGGCCTTCAGCTTGTGGAGCTGGTCGGCCTGATCATGGGCGGCCATGAAGTCGAAGGGCAGCTTGTCGCCGACGCGTTCGGCCCACAGGACGGCCGATCCTTGAGGGTCTGTGGACACGACAAGGACAGATGACATGTGTGGTTCTCTTCTCCGTTGATTTCCCAGGCCTGATGCCTGGTACTGCGGATGCCCATCCCGGGGGGAGTCTCCCCGGCACAGGGACGGAGGTCAGCATGTCAGATACCGGATGGAGCGCTTTCATAGACCCGCCGCCGGTGTCGAGCGCATCCGTTTTCCATGGAAAACACCGCGCCGACGAGACAGCCGACAACCGTCGAGTGCCCGGCCGCCAACCGCATCGACTCAGACCGGCTGCAGCTGGCTACGTGTTTTCCATGGAAAACACGAGGCATGGTTCGCGCGGACCGCGCTCGTCGGGGTTGGCCAGTGCGGGCGTCATCCGTAGACGGCAGAACCGGTGGGGCGTGTCTTCCATACGAAGACACGCGGTCCGTCAGCGGTCTCGACGCGGAGGCCAGGATCTGCGGCTCAGTTGTCCACGGACGACTGAGCCGCCGTCCCGACCCTCACGAAGTGGTGCACCATGCCTCGGTGCTCGTCAGCTGCTGAGGGCGATGGTGGCGTAGCGGCTGCGGGCCTCGGCAAGAACCTTCTGGGCTTGGTCCAGCAGCCGGCGGCGGGCTTCGTCGGTGGCGATGTCTTCGGCGAAGGTCGTTGCAAGGTCGCTGTAACCGGTGAGGAGCCCCTGCGCGAAGTCGAGGAGCTGACCAACGCGCGGGTCCGCGGCCGGAACCGCGCCCGTGGGCTGCTGGTTCGGGGTGGCGGTGGTCATGCTGCCTGCTCGAGGTCGTCGTCCTGGGGGACAGGGGTGGGTTCGCCTTCGGGGTCGTACGCGGTCACGGGAAGCTCCGGGTGGTTGAGGTGCTGGCGGATGTGGCGGTCGAGGATGGCTCGCTCGACGGTGGCCTGGTAGTCGTCGTGGGCGGCCCGGCTGAACGGGCGGGGGTGGCGGAGGATGTAGTGGGCGACGGCGCCGAGGCAGGCGTCGGCGAGGGGGTGGTAGTCGGCGTGGAGCAGGCACGCGCGGGTCCCGGGTCTGGTCATTCGGCCTCCAGGTTGTCGAGGAGTTCGGCCACGGCCCTCAGGGTCGCGGAGTCGATGTGCGGGTCCGGCTGTGGGAGGACTGGCCAGGCGATCTGTTCGCTGAGCCGGTCCATGGCCGCGGCCTCGATGCGGAGCGCGGCGGCCGCCGGCCGGTAGTCGGCGGGCGCCGGGGTGCTGTCGGCGGCCGGGTTGTCGGGGTCGGTGGTGGCCAGGTGGAGCTGGCCGTGCGGTCCGATCCGGGCGGCGTGGGCGAGCTGGTCCTGGCGCCACTCAAGCTCGATGCCGCCGTCCGGGGTGGGGTAGGCGCGCAGGCTGTCGCCGGTGGCGGTGGTGGCCAGGGGTTCGGCGAGGAGCTGGGCGAGGCCGATGGCGGCGGCGGTCGGCCGCCGGCCGGTGCCGTCGAGCCAGCCTTCGTCGAGATCGGCGAGCGTGTGGAGGCGTTCGGTCAGGGGCTGCACGGTGGTCTCCGATCCGGCCGGCTTTACGACCGTAAAGACGTGCCCCGGGTCGGCGGCGCCAGCGCCGGCGTCGCGCGGGGCGCAGGACGGGTGGTCCCGCTTCCGCCAGCGTCCTCCCGGGCTCTGACACTCAGCCGGCCTGGCGGGCCAGCGGATCTTTGCGGTCGTGGAGGCCGAGCTCCGGTCGAACCGCCCCCGCCGGATTCTTTACCGCGGTAAAGAATCGGCTCCCTCAGGCGACCCGGGTGTGGAACAGCAGGGCGGGGTCGCCGGCCTGGGGGCGACTGCGGTGAGCGTGCGCGACGGCGGCGGCCGCCTGGTGCCGGCGCAGGCTGTCGGCCGGATCGATGGCCTGCTGTTCTCGGACGGCCTGCCAGGCGGGAGCGTCCTCGCTCTCGCGCAGCGCGTCACCACGGGAGGGCTGGGCTTCGGCAAGGACGTCCCGGTCGCGCACGCGGGTCCAGCCCGGATCGGTCTCGGACTCGCGCAGGTCCGGCCCGTACGGGCGCAGGCGGGCCCGAACGGTTGCGATCCGGCGGACCTGCTCGGCGTCCTCGACGGCCCTGCTCTGGGCCCTGTGGGAGCGCCACTCGGCGAGGGCCTGCGCGGCTGCGGCGTGCGGGCCGCGGTCTGGGCCGGCCGCCGCGTGCTCCGTTCGGCTACCGGCCGGCGCCTCTGGCCCGGTGCGCGGGGTGCCGTGGAGGGCTCCGGGCGGCAGGACGCGCAGCGCGCACACCAGGTCCCGGCCGAGCTTGTGGTTGATCCGGCCCACGATCTGGCGTTCCAGCAGCCGCAGCTGGGTGGCGTAGGCGGGGCTGGCCGGGCGCAGGTGCAGGACCGCGGTGGCCGGGTCGAAGCGTTCCGCGGCGACGACGTCGGCGAGCTCCGGCGCGATCGTCGGCCAGTCCGCGAGCAGGTCGCCGCCGGCCGCGTTCAGGTCCAGGCCCGAGCGCTCCAGCAGCGCGCTGATCGCACCGGCCAGACTGACGGGCTCGCGGCCGGAGGTGATCCGGGTGTTCTGGAGCCGGCGCCGCTGCGGCTTCGGGGCCTCGGCCTTGCGGGTCTTCGCGGCCGCCCGCGCCGCGGCGAGGGCCTGGCGGGCGATGTCGGCTCCGGTGGTCTGAGGGTCGGTCACAGGGCACCTCCGAGGAACGCGGCGAAGCGGGCGTCGACGGCGTCGTCGCCGGTACCGAAGCTGGCGCTGACGCCACCGGACAGGTCGTCCTCCCCGCGGGCGCGCTGACTGGCGGCCAGGCGGGCCTGCCCGCCCCGGACACCGGCCACGATCCGGCTGGCGACACCCGCTTCGACGGCTCCGGCGAACGCGTCGGGGCTGATCTCGGCGCGCGCCTTGGCGTTTGCCCGCACCCGGTCCCGGTGGTTCTCGACACCGCGGGCCCGGACGGCGGGGTCGGCCCACAGCAGCAGCGCGGTGCGCAGCCGGGAGGCGACCAAGCCGGAGGGCCGTCGCACGTGCTCGGGCTCGTCGATCAGGGCCAGCCACGCCTCGACCTCGCTGACGGTCCAGCCGGCGTCGGACACCTCGCTCAGCACCCACGCCAGCCGCTCGACGGCCTGACGCTGGTCACGGCGGCCGGGGACGGTCAGCCACAGCACCCGCTTGCGCAGCTCGGCCGCCAGCTGGAACCGGCGGCCCACCTTGTTCCGGACATGCCCGCGGTCTGCCTTCTTCGTGCTGCCGATCCGACGCTCCCCCTCAAGACGGGAAGCGGAAGGTGAGTGGGCAACAGAAGGCAGTACAGAACCACCCACCATTGGGGTGCAACGCGTCCTCGAGGCCGCGGCCTTCTTCCGGCGCCGACGGACGGCCTTCGTAGCAAGCTTCCCGAGCCGGCCGATCGCCGTGCGACCGGCCGCGGTGATGCCGACCATGCGCCGGGTCGGGCCCTCGCCCGCGGTGCGGATACCGAGCGCCTCGTCGAAGCCGGCCGGGATCGTCAGCGCGAAGTGCGAGGTGCGCCGCTCCACCCAGGTGCGGTCCTCGGTGCGCGGGAGCCGGGTGCCGACCTCGACGTAGGCGAGCAGCCCGGTGTTGCGCAGGTGCGCAAGGTGGTACTGCACCGTCCGTTCCGACACCTTCAGCACGCGCGCCAGGTACGCGACGCCCGGCCGCACCTCGGTCAGCTTCGTCAGCTCCTGCGCGACCTGCAGCGTCGTCGGACCGAACTTCGGGCCCTTCGCCGGCACCGGGGCGGCGCCCGTGCCGTGCACCCAGTGGACCGCCTGCAGCCAGCTGTAGGTGTCGGTGACGATCCGTCCGGAGGTCGTCGACACCCACTGCTGGGCGTGCGGGACGGCCGTGGAGGGTGTGTTCTGAGACACATTGGGGGGGAAATCGGCGCCGGAGGCCACGTCGATGTGGCAAGGCAGCACGACAGCATGCATCATTACTCCTAGTTCGGAGTTCCGTGTGTGGACACGACGAGGCCCCCTTGGGGGCTTGGGCCCCTGTGTGGGTCTTTCGGAGATGAAGTAACCCGCCCGGTTGAGGGGCGGTGGATGCGTCCCGCAGGGGCCGGCTGGTAACCGGGCCTGGTGGGACACCGCGGCAGGAGTTCGGGTTGGTAGCCCGGACAGGCGCAGCGGGTGTAGTTGAGGGCCGTCAGTGTCCTGGTGTTGGTAGCACCGGGGCGAGCTGGACGGCCGGGCGGCAGGAACCTCAGGAGTAGAGGTGGCCCCGCCCAGCGATTCCTACGTCATGACCACTCCCTGAGGGATACGCGTGAAGCCCGCGACCCCGGTGTGGGCGGCGGGAAGCCTGAAGGTCTGCGGGCGGCGCCCGGTCGTTACCTCCGTAAAGCCGGCGAGCGAGTTGTCCATGGACAACTGACGGCCGGCGGTCCGGCCCTCGAGGGCCTTCCCGTTTTCCATGGAAAACGGGAGCGTGCCGTCGGGGCGCGGGGTGGTGGCCGGCGGTCGGTGGGCGCGGGCCGGGGGGTAAACCGGGTTTACGGTCCGAGGTGCCGGGGGGTGCTGTGGCCGTGCTTGGTGGGCGGCGGCCGGGCCGGCGGGGACGGTGCGGGAACCGTGGGAGAGGGTGGTGGTGGCCGCCCGGGTGACGGTACGCCAGGACCCACCGAGCACCGGCGGTGCGATGTTCACGCCGGAGTGGTGGGTCCGCCTAGCCGTGCACCAGGGTGCACGGGTACCATCGTTCACGACGACCGTCCTTTTCACGGTTGTCCAAGGGGTCCGTTCTCCTCCACCACGGCGCGCCAACGCCGGAGGGGATACAGGGCCCCACACTCATGTCTGGAGCAGTATTGCGCAAAGCACTACACAGTGTGAAGCGCTCCCGCTGGCGCCAGCCTATCGGTTTTGCCCGGCCGCGTGCACACTCCGCGCCGCGCGTCCACCCGGGTTGACGTTTCGTCCGGTCTGACCGCAATTCAGCAGGCCGACCCTACCGCTCGCCGGCCGTCCGGCCCAAGCCTCGCGGCACTCGAATACTTTGACGTCCCACGCGTCACGTCAAAGTAATGGCGCCGCCATGGCCGCAGGGGTGCCCGCCCCGACCCGGTCTCAGCTTCCTGCGGGGGAGGGGCCCTCGGCGTAGCGGGGGTGGAGTTCCCAGCCGTTGGGGCGCGGCACGATGTCGGCGTGGTCGTGGATGACGGGGCAGGGCCAGGGGACGGGGGTGCCGGCCCAGTCGGTGCAGAAGGCGCAGCGGGTGGGGGTGAGGCCGGTGTCGGGCCCGGCGACGGGGCTGTGGAGGGCGAGGACGTCGGCGAATCGGTAGGCGCGCACCTCGTCGTCCTGCGGGTCGCCGGCCCCGGTGGCGACCGCGGGCTCGGCGGTGTTCGCGTCGGTCGGGTCGGCCGCGGTGACCAGGTCGTCGGCTGCGTCGTCGGTGGTGGGCTGGGTCGGGGCGAGGGCGGTGGTCATGGCGGGGTCCTTCTGGTGGGCGCGGATCAGGAGAGGGGTGTCAGGCCGCGGTTACGGCGGGTCCGGAGGACGGGAGGGTGATCGCGCCGACGGTGAGGCCGAGCTCGATCCATCGGTGCCGGGGGATTGCGCGCCTGCAGCCGGCGCAGCGGATCTCGGGGATGCGGGGGTCCATGCGCATGACGGCGCCGCAGGTGGGTGCGTTGGGGTCGTCCTCGTCGTAGCCGAGCGCGGGGGCGGGGCAGGGGTAGGGGACGGTGACGCGGGGGTCGCGCTCGCCGGTGATCGCGGTGGTCATCTCGCCGGTGAGGCGGCGCAGGTCCGCGTGCAGGGTGGGGGTGTCGGCCTCGCGGGTGTGGCAGGCCCAGGTGAGGTTCGCACCGAGGAAGGCGAGCACCGCGGTCAGGGTCTGGCCCGGGTCTCCGCGGAAGGTGGCGATCGGCCAGCCCAGGGTGCGGCGCCAGTCGTCCTCGTGGACCTGCAGCCGGGTGGTGGCGTCGCCGGCGAGGAGGCTGATCGCGGCGAGGCTGCCGGGCGCCGCCGACCCACCCGGGTGCCCGCCGCCCCCGCCGCCGTGGGGGCGGGTGGGCTTGCCGGTGTGCTCGGGCAGCTGCCGCCACAGGTCGGCGACCTCGCGCAGCAGGTCGGCGATGGCGTGCTGGCAGGGCAGGCAGGTGGTGCGGCCGGTGAGCGCCTCGGCGTTGTGCAGGGGCCGGGCGCAGCAGGCGCACGCGTCGCCGGCGGGCGAGTCGGTCACGGGGTGGTGCTCCTTCCGAGGCGGCGGGCGTTCTCCCAGCTGCGGTAGCGGGAGCACCAGCGGGGCAGCGGGATGGGGATCAGGTGGCCGTCCTCGGCGGTGAGCCAGTGGCCGGCCTGGGTGGCGAGGGTGCGGGCCAGGAGCAGGGGCGGTTGGAGGTCGGCGGCGCGCGCCGGGCCCCAAGCGGCGTCGCGGTCGTGGGCCAGGCGCCAGATCTCGTACTCGGCACCGGGGTGCCAGCGCGCGCCGGCGGCGGTGCGGCAGATGTCGGCGAGGGTCTCGTGGAGGACGGCCGCCGACCCGCGCAGCGCGGTCGCCACCGGCTGCGGCCACGGGGGGCGGCCGGTGGTGGTCACGGTGTGCCCGCCTCCCAGGGCACGTCGACCTCGGGGCGCGGCCCTTGGGTCAGCGAGAGGAAGAGCTTGGAGCGGGCGACGGCTGGGTCGTCGGCGTCGTCGAGGAGGCGCAGCGCTCGCAGGAGCAGGGCGCGGCAGAGGGCGCGTTCGCGGGGGTCGTCGATGGTGGTGCGGTCGATGAGGGTGGCGGTGCCGGGGTCGGCGTGGATGTAGGCGATGGTCGGGCCGGCGGAGAAGGCGATGCTGATGCTGTCGGATCGCCGCGATGCGGGTCGGGTCGCGGGCGACGTCACCCCTGCGGGTTCGTGGGTGGTGGGCCGGCGGGTGGTCGCCGGGGCGGGGTGGGCCTGGTCGGCGTGTGCGGCGGCTTCGGCCTGGCGGGCGAGGGCGGCGGCGCAGTCGGGGTGGGTGAGGTCGTCGATCACGGCCGCGTGGGCGTCGTCGGTGCAGGCCGGGCAGGGGACGAGTCCGACCTCCGGGTCCCTGGCCGGCGCGGGCTGGGCGGGCGTGGCGGCGGCCTGGGCGCGGGCGGCGTCGAGGAGCGCGGCGACGTTGCGGTGGATGGTCATGCGGCGGCCTCGCTGTGCTGGTCGGTGTTGGCGGGGGTGAGGGCGGCGACCTGGGCGTCGCGCAGGGTGGGTTGGCGGTGGGTGTGGCCGGGGGCGGCGAGGGCGCGGATCCGGGCGGCGGCGTGCATGTTGGCCTGCCAGTGCCCGCCGTGCCCGGCGTGCTGTTCGAGGTCGTCGGCGAGGGCGAGGAGATGGTCCACCAGGGCGTCGCGCCGGCGGCCGGCGCCGGGGCCGGGGCCGGGTATGGGGGTGAGGGGGGCGGGGCGCACGAGGGGCTCCTTCGGCGTCAGCTGGCGCGGGCGAAGTGGACGGCGTGGCCGAGCGCGTCCTGCCGGGACGCAGCCGCGGCCGCGGGGTGCTGGCGCGGTGGTGGTTGGTGTCCGGGGACGGTGCGGGGCCGGGCGGGGGTGAGGTGGTAGTCGGCGTGGCAGTGGGTGCAGGTGGCGCCGGTGTCGGTGAGCTGCAGGGCCCGCCGGCCACAGCCGGCGCACGCCGGCCCGGCCGGCACCGGCGTCGGAGCGGGGTTGGTGGTCTGGGCCTTGGCGGCGGCGAGGGCGGCGGTGACGTCGGCATCGAAGGCGGGGTCGCGGCGGCGGGTGTTGTGGAGGGTGGCGCGGGTGATGCCGACGGCGGCCGCGGCGGCGGCGAGCGTCGCCCCGCCGGTGAGCGCGTCGAGGACCAGGCGGCGCCGGGCGGGGGTGAGCTTCGGTGGCTGGCCGCGCCGCGCCGGCTCCTCCCACACGACCGACCCGGTCCGGCCCGGGGTGCGCGCGGCGGGCGGGTGGGTCACCTCGGGCCGCCGGCGAGGTGCGCGGCGTCGTCGGCCAGGCCGCCCATCGCCGCCCAGCCGGCCGCGTACAGGTCGTCGGCCGCGTGCTGCAGCTCGCCCGGGTCCCAGGCGCCGCGGCGCCGGCGTTGCCCGGCCCACAGCCCGGCGGCCGCGCCGGCGGTGAACACCAGCCGGTCGCGGGCGGGCCCGGGCGGCACCTGGGGGGCGAGGACGTCGACGAGAGCGTCCGGGCTGCCGACGTGTTCGAGCAGGCCGGCCGTCATCAGGCCGCCGAGGATCTGCGCGGAGCCGACGAGCAGGCGCCGCCCGCCGCGGTCGACCTCCTCGATCTCCCGCCCCACCACACCGCCCGCAGGGGTGTCGGGCTCGTTCGTCACGGTCTCTCCCATCGGGTCTCCTCGCGTTCCCACAGCAGCAGGTGCAGGCGCTCCAGCCCGCGTTGATCGGGGGCGTCACGGTGCTCGATGGCCGCCGCGGCGGCCTGGGCCCACTCGTCGACGGCGCCGCGCAGCTCGACGACCTGGGCCTGGGCGGCGAGCTTGTCGTGGCGGCGCTGGAGTTGCTCGCTCGTCAGGGCGCGCCGCCAGCGCTCGCGTTCCCACCACCCCAGGGCGGCGGTGCCGGCGAGGAGGACGGCCAGGAGGGCGACGGTCAGGCCCACGCGGTCCTCCTCTCCTGCGGCGGGGCGGTCAGGGGCGGTACCGGCCCGGGTCGGTGTCGGGGTCGGTGTCGTAGAGGGGGCCGAGCAGCGGCAGCAGGTCCTCGACGACCGTGGCCGCCTCCCGGACGGCCTGCAGCCCTGCGAAGCGGTCCGTGGCCTGGTCGGGTAGCAGCGGTGCGTACCGGACCGGCGCGGTGCCGCCGCCCTGCCGGGGCAGCATCGGCGTGTGCTCGGCGGCCTCGCGCGCCAGGCGTTCGCGCTCGGCGTCGTCGTAGCGGCGCAGCGCGGCCCGGGTCTCCGCGCGGATGCAGCGGCGCAGCCACGCCGGGTAGAGCCGGCAGAACCCGATGGTGAACAGCACCATGACGGCGACGACGGCGAGACTGGCGGCGGCGATGAGCCGGGCCACGGTGGCATCGGACATGGTCAGGCCTCCTTCAGGGAGTTGCGGCGTGCGGTGAGGAAGGCGACCTGCTCGGCGAGGAGGTCCTGGATGCGGCCGCGCTGCTGCGGATCCCCGGGGTGCGGGACGACGTCGTCGAGCAGCCCCTTGGCCTTGGCCTCGGCGAGCGCCATGCGGGTCGGTTCCAGCTGCATCCAGCCGTTGCGCATCCGCGCGGTGAACGCCGCCACCACCTCCGCCCGCCCACCAGCCCCGGCCGTGTTCGCGCCGGTCCCGCCGGCCCAGGTATCGCCGACGCCGGCGCCGGGCCCGGGGTTCGGGCTGTCGCCGCCCGCGGCCGGGCCGGGGGCGGTCGGGGTGGGCAGCGGATGCAGCGCCGCCGGGCCGCGCCCCGCCGACGCACCGGCCGCGAGGAGCTCGATCTGGGTGTCGATGATCTCGCCGAGCATCCGCCAGTCGAACTCCGCGACCACGTGCTCGGCCTGGCCCTGCTCGACCACCTCCTCCCGCAACCGGGACAGGCCACGCACCGACCGCCACAACCGCGGGTCGTCGGCCAGCCGGGCGGCCAGCACGTCACCGGGCGACGGCTCGTCCTGCACCCGAACCCCCGAGCCCGCCCACAGGTTCAGTGCCATCCCGAACCGCATGCCCGCGTTGCGAATCGCGTCGCCCACCAGCTCCTTGACGGCCCGGGTCCCGGCCGGACGCCCGGCGGCATCGCCGTAGCCGAGCCGGCTGATCCCGCACACCGTCAGCCGGATCCACAGCCCACCGAACCGGTCGATCCGCGGCAGCCCGTCCTCCGTGTACGCCAGCGGCTCCCAGTCCCACAGCGGGTCCACGTCCAGCAGCCGGGCCGTCGCGGCAGCGTGCCCCACGTAGTCGAGATGGACGTGCGCACTCGTCAACCGCCCCCCGCAGGTGCCGCAGTCGGCGCGCTCGTGCCGCGGACACACCCGGAAGGAGGCGGCGCGGCACGCCTCGCACGTGATCTCCGGACGCTGTGACACCTCCTCCGGCGGGAACGGCTCCCGCAACCGCGCCAGCGCCTCGCGCTGCGCGTCGCCTCGGGCCGGCCGGGCGGTGCGGGGGCCGGCGGGGTGGTGGGTGGTGCGGCGGCGCCGCGGCCGGGGGGAGGGGTGCGGGTCGGCCGGGGACTGGTGGGGATCTGCCATGGGTCACCTCCACGGGGCGGCAGACGAACAGCGGGCTGGAAACGGCGGAGGGCCCGCAGCGCCGGTGCGGCGCTGCGGGCCCTCAGGGGGGTGGTGCAGGGTGGTCAGTCGGTGTTCTCGGCCGCGGGGGCCGGGTACTTCTCCTCGATCCAGGCAGCGGCGACCTTGGCCGGCGTCGGGTCCCAGCCCAGCCGTTCGGCGTTGGCGGCCACGTAGGCGGCGACCTCTGCGGTGCGTGTGGCCGGCATCCGGACGGTCCTTGTCGTCCGGTCGGCGGCACCCTGACCGTAGGCGGCGCGGCGCGGCGGGGACGGTACCCACGTGCCGGCGAGCAGTGCCGTGAAGCCGTCGTTGATCTCGTCTTCCATGGTCCGGCGGTGGACGGCCGCGGCGGCGGTCTGGGCCCGCGTCCACGCGGACTTGGACACGTACGTCGGCATGTTCGGCGTCAGGTTGTGTTCCGGGTTGGCCGACTTGCGTTCCAGGAGCTCGTCGATGGCGGCGGCGAGGTCGGGCCTGTTGTGCGCCCGGAGCGCCTCGGCGGCCTCCTTGACCTTCTTGCGGAGGGTGCGGGGGTCGGTCGGGCCCTGGGGCACGTGGTGTCCTCGATTCGGCGGTGAGCGCCGTTCCGAGGGTCGGGGCCGGCCGGGCGGGCGCGAGCGGAAGCTGTCCACGCGAAGTCTCTCCCGTCTGTCTATTGCACTGCAAGCGGATCGGGTGAATGGTCATCGACACCATCCCACGAATCCTATTGCAGTGCAATAGACAACGGTGGACACCCGCACGCACCCCCGGGAACGCGAAAGGACCGACACCCCAAACGAGGTGACGGTCCGAACGTGCGGCCAGCATAGCCCGATCTTCCGGCAAACCGGAAGACCCGACACAGCGAGCTGCCAGGTCCCTGGTGTCTGGGGTCGGGATGAGGAGCCGACACAGAGGTCCCACTGACCTGCAAACACCTACCGAGCCGATTTCGGCACCCGGCGGGCCTCAGGCCAGTTCGAGGAGAGCTGAGTGGATCAGCTTGGGCACAGTGGTCAGCGCCGCATCCAACACGTGCTCCAGGGCCACCGCGTGTCCGCTGCTGTTCACGTCGATGTGCTTGGCCCAGCCGACCGGTTCGTATCGGGCGAGCATCGACAGCGCGTAGAGCACCAACCACCAGACCATCAACGGGTGCAAGGGGCGGTCGTTCCCAGCGACCGCGGGCATCAGGTACAGCCGGCCGTTGTACGGCGTGGCCACGGAGGCGATCTTCGCGGCGCACGCGCTCTTTGTCGCGACATCGACTGGCCATCCGAGTCGGACCTTGAATTGATCAATGAGGAAACGGAACGAGGAGTCGCCGCTTCCTCGGTGCGCGACAGCGCGGTAGCCAGCAGCGTGTGGGTAGTGGGCCATGAACGAGTCGAAGGCGACATCGACTGGTTCGGGTTCGACGCTCATCAGCTGTTCAAGGGGCCTCCCCTGCACGGACAGCTTGGTGATCGAGTCAGGAACGCCGGCAAGGAACGTCTCTGCCATCGGCTGGTCACCGTCGACCTTCCAGTCAGATGGAAGGAGCTGCAGCAAGGGCGCGGCTATCCGAGTCGCGCGGAGTGGACGGCCCTGTGCCTCGGGTATGAGCTCCCAGACGTCGCCGAGCGTGATCGGGTTCGCCTTGCCCGACGGGATGGGCGCCGAGTTCAACAGCTGACTGAGGCTGGTGAAGCTACCGCCGTCCTTATCGGTCTGGACGATCGGCAGGTCCGGAAGCGTCCCTGACAGATCGGGGGCGCTCAGCCCGTGGGAGCTCAGCTTCCAACCAGGCCCAGGAGGTGCCGGTGCGGTGGCCGCCAGGGCACGTCCTGCCTGGCTAAGCCCATAGAAGACCAGTAGCGGTCTGGTGGCGTACCCAACGTGCGCGGCAGCGGTGAACAGTTGCTCGGCCTGTTCCAAGCCCGCAACGTAGACGGCCTTGCGTCCGCCTCGTAGCGCATAGCCGGGCGGGGAATGCCTTGTCGCGCGCAGGTCCGCCCACGCCGCGGCGCCGTCTGCCGCCTGCCCCGAAGTCACGTGCAGAGTGTAGTGCTTGGGCAGGGAGCGCAGATCAACTTCGACTGAGGGCTCCAGTTCACACCGGCCCGAGGTCGAAGCCTGACGACGTCGGCAGGCCCGGGGCCATACGCTTCCGTCATGCCAGAAGGACGCCCCGCCATACCCGCCGAGCTCCGCCGCCGAGTCCTCGTCGAGGCCGGCCACCGCTGCGCCATCCCAACCTGCCGCCAACACCCCGTCGACATCGAACACATCGAAGACTGGGCGAAGGTGCAGAAGCACGAATTCGAGAACCTCATCGCGCTGTGCCCCACCTGCCACCGCCGCAAGGGAAACGGCCCCGACCAGATCGACCGCAAAGCCCTGCGCCAGTACAAGGCCAACCTCGCCGTCCTCAACAGCCGCTACGGCGACCTCGAACGGCGCGTCATCGAACTCCACGCCCGGGCCCTGCAGGACGGAACCGCCGACCCCACGAACCCGCCGCTCTTCGGGCTCGGGACGGGCTCCGTCTTCCACCTGATGTACCTGCTCCAGGACGACTACCTCAAGCAGGTTCCCTGGCCGGGCGGACAGATCACCTTCGGCCCCCTACCGGCCATCGAGGGCTACCAGTTCACCCCGGCCGGCAGCGAGTTCGTCCTGCGCTGGGCCGCGGCGCAGCCCCTCGACCTGCCCGCAGACACGCAGTAGCGGTCGGTTCCAGGTTCCCGGCCGGGCGTTCCCGGCAACGACCAGCGGCCGAGGAGCAAGCTGGTTCGGCAGGTGCGCTGCGGGCACAGAAGCGGCGGAGCCCCACCGGGAGGTCTCGGTGGGGCTCCGACCTCCTTGTCGGCGGGTAGTGCTAACGGCCCCGCGGAAGGGCGATGGTCTGGCCGGAGGTGTTCACGTCCATCCGCTCGTCAGACTTGCCGGTCCTCCTGGTGGTCGTCAGGATGTGTGGTCAGAACATCCGGATCTCGTCGGCGCCGATCAGCTTCGATCGGCCGGACTCCTCGGTGGCCGGAGGGCCTGGGGCGAAGATGGACGCCCCCTCGTCAACGAGCTGGGCGTTCCTGGAGGCGGTGTTGCGGCGGTTCCAGTAGCCGACGGTGGTCGCCGGATTGTCGTGGTCGGCGAACGCCTGGACCTCGGCGAGCGGCACCTTGGCGTCGAGCATGTGAGTGATGCGGCTGGCCCTGAGGACATGCGGGGTGACGTCCCGGCAGACCTTGCAGGTCCGGAAGGAGTGCCGGGGCCGGTCCTCCTGGCCGACGGGGCGGCGGCCCCGGCCGGTGTAGGCGTCGGGGCAGGTGAGGATGCGCGCCCAGCGGCCGAGGCGGGTCAGCAGGTTGTCGACGTCGTGCCGGGTGAGCCGTTCCCCGTCGTTGCCTACCAGGAGCGGCCCGGTGGTGCGGCCGCCGACGTGGGCCGCCAGCATCGCGGCGACGGGTGCCGGGATCGGCAGGATGCGTTCCTTGTTCTCCTTGCGGGTGACATCGACCAGGGTCCGCCCGCCGCGCCGAATCAGGTCGGTGACGTCGGCCGCGCACATCTCGCTGACCCGGCCGGCCAGCGTGTAGAGCAGTTGGAGGACGAGGCGGTCGAACTCCCGGTCCGCGGCGGCGCACAGCCGCTGGATCTCCTCGATCTCCAGGACTGGCGTCGACGTCGAGGTGTTGCCCTTGTCGACCCTGGGCCGGTCGTCCTGGGTGACCGGGTTGCGTGGAAGGTCGTCGGTCCGCTCGGCGGCGTACTTGTGGAGCGACGACCAGGTGTTCAGGTAACGGGCGATGCTGCGCGTCGAAGTCTCCTCCGCCTCGCGGTGCACGCGCCAGGCGCGGATGTGGTCCGAGGTGAAGCAGCCGACGAACAGGCGGTCGTGGCCGAGCGTGCGGGCGTACGGCGCCCACACGGTCCGAAGGTCGTCCAGGTAGCTCCGCTTCGTGTTGACGCTGCCCCGCCGGGTCGAGGTCAGCCAGTCCAAGGTGAGGGCGAACGTCTCCTGCGTGACGTCCTCGGCGAGCAGCTCCAGTCGGGACATGCGGACGAGGGTCCCGTCGGGCCTGCGGACCCGGACAGTGCCGAGGTCGGCGTCGAGCTTGCGGCGGATCGTGGCGGCGATGTCGTCGGCGGGCAGAGCCAGCGCTCCGCCTCCCGAACGAACGTTCAGAGAGGGGGTGTCGACCATGCCTTAAAAGGTACCGCATAAGGGAACGTTATGCGTGTCACTTGCCTTCAAGGGCAGTCTGTTGACCTCTCGTCACGCAGCAGAGAAGTCCGGCGGTCACACTGACCCACCGGACTCCTCCGATCGCCGGGCCCCTTGGGGTGCTACGCCGACTCGACCGTCGGACGCTTCCAGCACGCCTCATGCTCCTCGGGCATGCTGACCGATTCGCCGTCGCCGAACCACTCGGCGCCGCACTTGCAGCGGCGGGCCCACAGGGCCGTGCCGCCATTGACGGCATGGTGCTGCACCACGTGCGTGCCCCGCAGGTTGCCCGCGAGGAGAGATTGGGCGGTCAGGAGCTGGGTGGCCGGCACAGTGACCACCCGAACCGTGGCCTTGGCGATACGGGAGCCGGGGGCACGGTCGAGTTCCGAGTACATGCGCTGGTGCTCGGACGCGTTGACCGCCATGCCGTCCAACAGGAACACCGGCTCGACCTTGGTTTCCTCGGTGTCGGCGTGCTGCCGGGACACGAGTGCCCAGGAGACCAGCCTGCAGACGTCGGTGCGAACCACGTACTCCCCGGTGTCGTGGAAGTACTCGCGGACTGTCGCGTGGACGACCAGCCCGGGGGTCGCGGGGATGATGCTCTCGATGCGGTTCTCGAACGGCTCTGCCATGAGGGCGACTTCTCTCTTGGGTAGTGACCGGCGGGAGGGATGGCCGCAAGGCAGCCCGGGGCGCCAACGGCTGACGGCCCTCGATATCGATGCTGAGGCTAGGCCCAGGTGGGGCGTGGCGTCTCGTCCAATCCCGTCAGTACCCGCAACACGCCAGGTCCGAGGGCCGTGACATCTTCTATCGGACGTCTACCGGTGTCTTTTGTAAGAAGGCTCCGCTGTGCGAAGGTCTTCTCCGTGCGCATCACCATCACGGTCGAAGACCCCACCCCCGAGATCGCAACGTTCCTCCTCGCCCTCGCGAGCCAGCCCACCGCCACCGTCACCACCGAGCCGGACGACCGCTGGACACCCGAACGCGCCCGTGCCTACTACAACCTCCTGCCGCCCCGGGCCAGACAGATCCTGCGCACCGTCACCGACAACGACGGCCACTGCGACGCGACCAGCCTTCGCCAAGGAGAGCGGAACCTGCGCGGCACCACCGGAGCCTTCCGCCGGATCCTCAACGAGGGCGCACGCAAGGGCCTCTGGCCCGACGCGCTTCCCGTCCCGGTCCTCTCCGTCCGCTACAACGGCGCAGTCGCCAGCTTCTCGGCCGCCCCCGACACTTACGAGGTCTTCGCCCAGGCCCTACAGGACGGGGACTGAAGACATGTGCGCCGGATCGTGCGGTACCGGCGGTTGCGACTGGCGACAGGGTGCTTACGGAACCCCGGCAAGATCAATTCGTGGAGACGGCGATGATGGCGCCTACGCCAACAAGGATTGCGAACCACAAGAGCGCTCTGCTGATCTTCGTCACGCGGCCCGGGTTCCAGAGTTGACCTGCGTATGCCTGGACAAGCGTTTCAACGTAGAGCTGAACCATCACAATCACCAAGATCCCTACCGTGATTGCTCCAGGAAGTCCGGCGACCCATCTGATGAGGGCAGGTGGGTGGGCATTCTTGGCAGCGATCAACGCGGCGACCTCAAGGAGAGCCATAACGGTTAGGTTCCCCATCTGAAAGTAGAGGTCGGCGTCGTGCCAGCCTGCCGGTCCACGCCCCTGCCTAATGCGAAGATCATGCTGATAGTGGGCCTCCACGACGATTGCCAGAAGGATCACAGGGATCACCTGAGCAAGTAGAGCGGCGAACGCCTGGTCGTTAGTCATACCGTGATCGTCACAGGCCGGTATTGGCATTGAAGCGAAGTCGGTTTGCTGGGCCTGCGCCTAGCCTCAAGAGCACCCGCTCGGACGAGGATGGACGTCTTCCAGAAGCGGCATGGCCTCGGCTCTCGCCAGACCTGTTGGTCAGCCCGGCAAGGCGCTGGAGCCGTTGAGTAGCCCGACGCCGCACCGGCCGACGCCCGTACGCTGGTCGGCATGACGACGAAGGTGCCCGACGCGCTGCTGGCCGACCTCGACGCCCTTCGGAGGAAGGCCGTCGAGGACCCGGCCGTCGCCACCTCCCAGTCCCGCATCCGGCGCGCCAGCACCGTGATCGGCCTGCTCAAGGCTGCCGGCCGCGACTGCACCCCCGCGCAACTCAGCAGCCTGCAGAACCTGTTGGACGCCGACACCATCGGCCACCCCGACCAGCCGGACACCATCCTCGGCCGGGCCGTCACCGGCCGCTACCGCACCAAGCGGCCGCTCGACGGGCCGCTCGCCGTCGCCGCCCAGCGCCACCTCATGGACGGCCTCGCCGACCTCAACCGCGTCGCCGGCAACCCCCCGTACTGGTGGCAGGCCCGCGGCAAGCGCCCCTGGACCAAGCACACCCGCACCCCCATCGACCAGACCGGCCACACCGTCCTGCGTCGCGCGCTCAGCGACCCGGCGACCCATCCCCGCTGGGAGCCGTTCCGCCTGCGCACCCTCCTCGCCGTGGAACTCCTGTGGGCCACCGGCGTCCCCTGCGAGGGTCTGATTGCGATCGACACCACCGACCTCGCCGACGACCACCGTGCCGTCACCGTCACCATCAACCCGCCCGGCCGCACCCAGCCGTGGACAGAACGACTCCCGCTCACCGAACAGGCCCGCGCTGCACTGCAGTTGTGGCTGCCGGTGCGGCGCGCGGTCGTCGCCGAACACCTCAGGGCCGGCCCCGATGCCGCCGCGAACCAGGCTCTGCTGATCACGCTCCACCCCACCAGCGCCGACCTCCCGGACGGCCCCCGGCTCATCCCGCCCGGCATGCGGATCACCCGCGCTGGCCTCGAACTCAGCTACTCCACCTGGGCCCGGCGCCTCAACGCGCTGCACCACGGCCAGAAGGGCTGGCCGGTGCCCACCACCCTGCAGGGCCTCGGCCGTGGCGGGGCGATCGCGCGCGGCGCCGAACCGGCGACCGGGAAACGCGCGCTCACCAACGAAGACGCCGCCGAGATCACCCGCCGCCTCGACGCGGGCGACACCCTCACCGCGGTCGCCGCCTCGTTCGGCGTCAGCCGGCCCACCGTGTACGCGGCACTTCGACACGCAGCGAACCAGGCCTGACCAGGGGAGGAAGGCCTTGCGGTCAGCGAGGGACGGAAGCCAGTACCTCGGGCACGTACCGACGAACGTTCGGGAGGCGGTGTTGCGGAGACCGGGATTCGTCAAGATCACGACATTACTTTGACGTGACCGGCGGGAACGTCAAAGAATCCCCGGAGTCGGGCCCGGGAACGTGAGGTCCACCCAGAGCGTGGTGCCCCGGCTGGTGAGCTCGTGCCCGACGGTGCCGAGCGCGGCCACCACGACCATGCCGATCCCCGCGCTGCCGCGGCCCAGGGCCGGCGGTGACGCCGAAGTGCGACCGTTGTCCGCGACCACGATCCGGCACCTGGAGGACTCGATCGCCGCCACCCTCACGCACATTTCGGTCGGCTGGTGGGAGAGCGCGATCGTGACCATCTCCGATACCGCCAGCTCCGCATCGTTGGCCTTGCCCCGGGGCGCGTTGGGCAGGAGGTCCGTCCAGCAGGTGCGCACGAACTCGCGGGCCTGACCCACCGATTCACGGGCGCAGGGCAGCTCCAGCTCCCTCATGCGGGAACCCACGTCCACCAGCAGCCTCCAATACTGGCCCCCCGGTCTGTGCACCCAGAGTGACCCTTTGCGCAATGCTTTGCCAGCCTGCCCTACCAGCCGTGATGCTGTCCATTGACATGGGAATTGTGCCCCCCACGGGGGACACACGGGGACTGCGGAGGGCGTGCCTGTGCCGATCGAGCGATCGTCCTCACCCCGCTATGTGGAGATCGCCGCGGACCTGCGTCGCCGTATCGTCGACCTCAAGGAATGGGCGCCCGGCGAACGCATCGCCTCCCACAAGGAGCTCTGTCAGCACTACACCGCGTCCGACAGCGTCATCCACGCCGCACGACGACTCCTCCTCGGCGAAGGCCTCATCGAGAGCCACCCCGGAGCCGGCTCCTACGTCCGCCGCAACCGGCCGCTGCGCCGCATCTCCCGCATCGACCGGACGGCCGACGCCGGGCCGGAGATGGTCCTGCTCCGGGACCAGGAGCAGAACGCGGGACGCATCGGCAACTGGGCGGTGCGCAGCCAGCCGGTGGTGTCCAACCAGGTGATCGCGTCGCTACTGCGGATCGAGTCGGGCGAGCGGGTGGTGGAGAGCGTCTACCAGTACCGGGCGGGCGGGGCGTTGGTGCGGCTGACGACCTGCTGGGAGCCGTACACGGTCGTGGGGGACACCGCGGTGATGCTGCCCGAGAGCGGGCCGCTCGCGGGTCGGGGCGTGGTGGAGCGCATGGCGGAGCTGGGCGTGGTCATCGGGACGGTCCAGGACGAGGTCACCGCCCGCGCCGCGAGCCCCGAGGAGGGTGAGCTGCTCGGCGGGGGCACCGGGGTGCCGGTCCTTGAGGTCACCCGCACCTACAGCGACGACAGCAGCCGGCCCGTCCACGTCGAGCGCAGCATCGTCCGCGGAGACCGGGCCACCCTGCTGTACCGCACGTAGGTCTGGGCGGGTCCGGCGACGGCGAAGCGCCCCCCGCCCGGGCGCGTGGCCGGGGTGGGGGGCGTGGTGGTGCTCAGGGGCGGATCAGCGCGATGACGGCGACGACGGTGCCGGCCAGGCCGCCGAGGACGGCGATGGTGGTCATCGGCCAGCGGCCGCGCTTCAGCGCTTCCACGTCCGCGCGAAGGCCGGTCACGTCCGGCTCCGACAGGGCGGTCTGCTCCTGCGTGCGGAGACGTGCCTCGTGGTCGGCGATCGCGGCTCTGTGCTCCTCCTGGCTGGAGAGCAGCCGGTCGAGCTTGCCTTCCATGCGGATCTGGCCGTCGGCGATCCGCCTCACCTCCGCGTGCGTCTGCGCCGGGCTGATGTACACCCCGGAGTCCGGGGCCGGACTGGTCACTCACGGCTCCGGCCGAGCAGGGCCGCGGAGTTCGGGTCCCCGACCAGGGTGGCGAGGGCCCCCTTGACGAGGGACAGGGCTGCCGGGATCGCCGCGATGGCCGCGGCACGCATCGCGCCAAGGTCGGTCAGGTCGAAGCCGGACGCGGTGAGCAGGCCGAGCAAGGTCACCACGTAGGTGGCGAGGGTCCGCTCGGCGAGGTCGAGCAGGTACTTGGGCATGATCAGTTTCCCTTCGGGGTGGTGGTGGGGGCGACGGTCACCTGGACGTGGAGCGTCCCGTCGGCGAGGGCCTGCCGAAGCTCGTCCGGGGTGAGACGGGCCTCGCCGATCGCGCCCATGAGCTGGTCCTGGAAGACGTCCTGCCAGATCACGTACCAATAGGCCTCCTTGGCGCCGTCGGCCGGCATGGTCCAGGAGCCGTCGGGCTGCTTGGCGAGGGTGGGCAGCCGGTGCTGCCACACGCTGTCGCCGACGGCCTGGGCGAGCGCGGCGCGCAGGTCCGGGGCGAGGTCGCCCCACTCCTCGACGGCCTCGCCCTTGAGGACCCGTCGCAGGAAGTGCAGGACGGCGTAGGCGTGCGGGTCGCGGACGGCCGCGCTGGCGGTCTCCTCGCGGATGATGCGGCGCAGAGCGTCCTCGCTCCAGGGCATGTCGTCCTCCTCGGTGGGCGCCGGCGGCGCGGGGGTGGTGGGTGGGGTCTGGCCGTTGGCGGCGGCGATGATCCCTGGCATGATCACGTCGTGGAACTGGCGGACCCGGGCGTCGCCGGGGCAGGCGGTGCCGCCGTCCGACCACTCCGGGAACAGGCGGTGGTAGCCGAAGCCGGGGTCGGTGGCGCTGCGGCAGACCCGCAGCGGGATGCCGTGCTGCTGGTGCAGCCACACGCCGAGCCGGATGATCGCGGCGATCTGGGCATCGGTCCACGGGTCGGTGTGCTGCAGGTTGCTGGCCGACTCCAGGCTCACGGCGCCGGTGCCGTCCGCCCGGCGGTTGGCGTACATGTTCGCGTCGGCCTTGGTCTCGGTGCCGATGAACTGTCCGAGGCTGCCGTCGTAGCCGAGGCCGAAGTGCGACTCGAGGTTGGTGGAGTCCCGCCAGTACTCGAGGATCCGCTGCGGCGTCCACGGCGCGGCGATGCTGTGCAGGATGAACTGGGTCGGCCGGATCGCCGGCTGCTGGTCGGACTCGGGCTGGAGCTCCATCTTCTGGGCTCCGGGGTACCAGGCCATCACGGCTCCAGGGGCGGGTCGGTGGGTTCGGTCGGCTGCTCCGGCTCCGGGTCGGGCTCGGGGGGCGGGGGCTGCTCCGAGATCGGGCGGGGCAGCACGACGTCGGCGGAGCCGGGCGGGCCCGTCGGCGGTGGTGTGGTCACGGGGTTTCCTCCCGAGGGGTGGTCAGGACTGGAGGCCGGTGGAGGCGAGCACGGCGACGCGGACGTTGCCGGTGCCGGCGGTGCGGCGGGCCTGGACGCGCAGCTCGATCTGCTGCTTGAAGTCGCCGGTCAGGGCGAACGGGCCGATGGTGACGGCGGCCTGCGAGAACGCGACAGCGGTGGGGCTGCCGATGACGCGGCCGGCGACGGTCACCTGCAGTTCGCCGGTGGTGCCGGACACGTCGGTGGTGTGGCCGATGGACACGCTCGCGTAGGGCTGGAGCTTGTAGATCGTGGCGCGGTGGATGTCCTCGAACGTGCCGCTCGTGGTGGCCAGCCAGTCGGTGTACCGGGCGGGCGCCCAGAGCATGGACAGGTACGGCAGGGCGAGGCCCTGGCCGGCGATCGCGTCCTCGGCGACTACCGGGTGGCCGGCCTTGTCGTACAGCTGCCAGGCGGTGCCGAGGCTGAGCGCCACGCTGGTGTCCGTGCGGCGCAGGTAGGGCAGGAGCTGGGCGGCGCGCTCGCCGGTGGAGCGGCGCAGGCGGTCGATGGTGCGGCCGATGTCGGCCAGGCCGCCGGGTAGCTGGTCGCGGCGGGCCGTCATCAGTCCTCCAGCAGGATCGGGGAGACGCGGTCGGCGGCGGTGTCGAGTTCCCAGGCGTAGGCGCGGCCGAGCACCGTCACGCCTCGGGGGTGGCGGGGGCTGGAGTCGACGACGAGGGCGACGCTGTCGCCGAGCGCCCACTCGGTGCCCAGGCGCGGTGCGGCGGACGCGGCGGCCCGAACCGTCCAGGCCGGGGAGCCGCCGCGCAGCAGGGCAAGGGTCTGGGTGGCGTGCGCGTCGAGCTGGTCGGTGCTGGTGATGCCGGCGCCGGGGCTGTAGCGGTGTTCCCACAGGCACCAGCCGGACGCGAGCAGGTCGGTGTCGGTGTGCGCCGTGGAGGTGAGGCGGGCTGCGCCCTGTTCCTCGCCGCGTGCGACGACGGAGTTCGCGCTCTTGCCGCGTTCGTGGGACTCGGTGAGGGTGTACTCGGCGACGCAGCCGGGGAGGTCGAACACCGCGGCGGGCAGGGTGCCCGGGGCGGCGACGGCGCCGATGGTGGGCCGGATGCGCAGCACGAGGGCGAAGCGCGTTTGGGCGGCGTCGCCCCACACCACGTCGACGGTCCACTCGGGGGCGCCGGCCATGCCGTCGAGTTCCTGCAGGCAGGACAGGACGGTCTTGTCGTCGGTGTCGAGGACGGTGTAGTCGGCGAGGGTGCCGCTCAGGGTGGTGTCGATGCTGAACGGCGGGCCGCTGGTGAGCAGGGGCTGGGCGACCTGCGACATGATCGTGGTCAGGTCCGTGGCGGTGCCGGTGTAGGCGGTGTAGCGGCGGTCGAGGTAGGCCTCGGGGGTGGCGGCGGCGATGGTGACGGTGTCGGGGCTGCCGCCGGTGCGGACGAGGGGGATGCCGCCCCACAGCGGGATGCCGGTGGTGGTGTCCACGGCGACGAGGAGGGTGCGCGCGGGGTCGGTGGCGGCTTCCCACTCGGGTGGGGCGCCGCCGAGGGCGAGGTCCAGGTTGCTGCTGGTGACGGCGCTGAGCCTGCGGGGCAGGGCCTGGGTGGCGCGCAGGGCGGGGAGTTCCTCGGCGATGCGGCCGGTGCGCAGGTCGGCGCCGTACCAGGCGACCTCGACCGCGGTCATCAGGGCGCCTCGTAGGTGACGTTCCAGATGAGGACGTTGCCGGCTGCGGATGCGACGGGCACGGTGGCGCTGACGTTGTCGCCGCTGGCGGAGGAGAAGGTGGTCTTGCAGATCAGGGTGGCCTTGTTGCCGTCCGAGGGGTTGCAGGACACGTCGCCGAGGTAGTTGTTGCCGCCGGCGATCAGGTTGAAGCTGCCGAGGCGGGTGAAGTTGGCGCCGGCGGTGGTGACCTGGGCGACGGGCATGCTCAGGAACCAGAGGCCGGTGCCGCCGTTGGTGGTGCTGCCGATGGTGAACTGGCCGGACCAGAAGACCTGGTTGCCGATGCGGGTCCAGCGGGAGTTGATGGTGCCGTTGCCGATGGAGGCGCCGCCGCCGAGCGCGGTGAACACGGGGGTGAAGCTGGCGCTGTCGCCCTGGGCGGCCCAGGAGGTGCCGTTCCAGTACTCGGGGCAGCCGCGGACGGTGTTGTAGCGGGCCTGGCCGGTGTAGGTGCCGGGGGCGGCGATGTCGGTGGCGCTGGAGACGGGCAGGATCCCGCCCGGGGCGACGGTGATCTGGCGGATCGCGGTGGAGACGGTGGCCGAGCCGGTGCCGCCGCCGCCGGTGTTGGGCACGTTGATCGTGGCGAGCGGGATGTAGATCTCGGTGGCGCCCGGGGTCGGGATCGCGGGGCTGCCGGACGGGGTGCCGGTGAGCAGCACGGTGTCGGCCTTGCGGAGGCCGGAGGAGTCGACGGCGGTGTCCCACACGCGCAGGTAGACGAGGTCGATCCGCGCGAAGGAGGCGTTGGCGGCGGCGAGGGTGCCGGGGCTGGTGGCGGCGAGTTGGGCGCGGTAGAGGCCCTGGCCGGCGCGGGTGAGGGTCGCGGTGCCGGCGGTGACGTTGACGGTGGTTCCGGCCAACGACACGGCGAATCCGGCGTCGCCGGGGCGGATGCCGGCGCGGGCGCCGAGGGCGGTGCCGTCGGCCATGACGAGCGCCGAGTCCATCTTGCGGAGCTCGGTCTCGTCGTAGCTGATCGAGGGGAGCCAGAGCGGATCGGTGGCGACCATGCAGGCCTCCTCACAGCCAGGCTGAGCGGCAGGTGCCGGTCAGCAGCGCGGACGGGTCGTAGCTGGGGCAGGACCAGCTGAGGGCGAGCTGGGACTGTGGGGGGATCTCGGGCCAGGTGCCGGAGAGGTAGAGGCGGCGGCTGACCTGGTTGTTGAGGGTCACGCGCCGGTTCGCGGCGTCGATCACCAAACTGTCGCCGGCGTTGAGGGTGTCGCTGTAGGTCAGCTGGGAGATCCCGCCGTCCGGGCGGGTCGCGACGATGGTGAACCCGCCGACGGTCGGGCCGGTGATGGTGAGGGTTGGCCGGGTGGCGATCGTCCCGGCGTTGGTGAGGGTGATCGTGCCGGACGCCGTCGTCGCGGTGATCGTGATCGGCAGCGTGATCGGCAGGGTAAGGCCGCCGGTGACACTCGGCAGGGCCGCGGACTGGGACTGCAGGGTGGTGCTGTACCGTCGCGGGTCCGCCGCGGTCAGCAGCACGCTGTAGCGGGCGACCCGGTCCGTCTCCGGCACGAACAGCACCTCGCCGGAGCGGCGGACCGTGACCTGCTTGGGGATGGTCTCGCCGACGACCAGGGTGGTGTCGGTGAGCGATGCGGCCGCGGCGAGCTGCTCGCCGGCTGCGTCGAGTGTCGGCAGGTCGGGTGCGGTGACGGTGCCGGCCAGGGTGATGACGCGCGCCCCGAGGTAGGTCGGGCCCGCCCAGGCGCCGTGGTCGGCCTCGCGGTCGGAGTACTGGGTGCGGACCGCGGGGCCGGACCAGCCCTGCAGTCCGTCCTTGGCGACGGTCCAGGCGACCCCGGCCGCATCCACCACGCCCAGCTGCAACGTGCCGAGCGTGACGGTGCGGCCGAGGACCAGCCCGGGGGTGTAGCCGGCCACCAGCCACCCCCTCTCAGGTGATGAACTCCACGCGCCTGGACAGGTCGGCCAGTTGCTCGTCCGCGGTCTGGCGGGCGCCGTGGAGGTGGATGGTGGTGACGCGGCTGTTGTCGTAGCTCGCGCCGCCCGAGGCCGGGCCGCTGATCTGCCGGGCGGGGATCAGCTCGCTGGCGACCGGCCGGGCCGGGACGAGCTGCTGGCCGAAGATCCCGGCGACCTCGCCGAGCAGGCCCATGCTGCGACGTCGCTTGGCCGGGTCGAGAGGGATGTAGGCCTCGGGGCCGGCCTCCGCCCACAGGATCGGCCTGCGCGAGACCATCGCCTGCCGGCTCGACAATCCGTTCGCGGCCGCGGTGAAGCCGCCGTAGGCGAACCTGCGGACGCTGCCGTCGGCGTTCTCGTCCGGCCGGTCACCGGCGCGGTGCAGGCCGGCCGAGTACTCCAGGGAGACCGTGACGGTGCGGCCCCGGATGCCGTTGATGGCCTGCTGGATCTGGTTCGCTCCGACGTAGGCGTCGTTCGTCGGAACGGTCACCTTGACGCGGCCGTCGGGCAGACGCTCGACGGCGTAGCCGATCGTCTTGAGGTCCTGAATGGCGTCGTCGGTCGGGGCCTTGACCGTGATGCTCTTGCCGGGGGGCACGGCGGCCAGCTTGTCGCGCAGCTCCTCCAGGTCGTGGAGGGTGGCCTGGGCGCCCGGGTCGGTGACCCTGGTCTCCTTCAGAGGTGGCACCTGGGCGTAGGCCGCGGTCAGCTGCTCGATCTGCTCGGCTGTGAACCCTGCCTGCCGCATGGTCGCCTTGAGGGCTTCGACGTCGCGACCGAACGCCACCGTGCCGGCCTCGACCGAGCCGGTCTGCTCTGCGACGGCCTTGGCGTGTGTCATGGCGGCGTCGGCCGCACCGAGTATGGCGGCCTTGACGTCGCGTCCCCTCTCGCTGGTGATGTCCAGCTCGTGACCGTTCTCTTTCACGGTGTCGCGCAGGGTCTTCAGGTCGCTCTGGAAGGAGATCGACGTCGACGCCACGGAGATGTTGACGCCGTTCATGTTGTCGAGGGCAAGCTTCAGCTGGTCGGCGGCGGACTTCTCCTTCTTCAGGTCGTCAGCGGTGCCCGCGGCCGCGTCGCCGAGGGTCTTGGTGCCGACAGCTGCCTTGCCGCTGGCTTCGCCTTCGAGCTTGACCGCCTCGGTGGCATCGGCGACGGCCTGCTTGGTGGCGCCGATGCTGCCGTTGACCTTGTCCCAGCTCGTCTTGAGGTCGTCCCAGCGACGATGGTCCTTGCCCATGGTGGCGAACGACGCCTTGAACTGTTCCTGTACCGCCGCCATGGCGGTGTTGCTGCCGAGGGCCGCGTCGGTGAGGTCCCGCAGCGAGATGCCCAAGGACTTGGCGGCGGCCATCGCGCCGGACTTCTGCAGCTCGTTGATCGCGTAGGCTCGGGTGTTCTCGCCGATGATGCCGCTGTCCTGCTTGACGGCGGCGGTCAGCCCCTCCACGTCGACTTTCGCCGTCTTGTGGCTGCCGCTGAACAGCATCATTGCGGCGACGGCGCCGCCGATGGCGATGCCCCACGGTCCGAGCAGGGTGCTGGTGGTGAATGAGGCGGCGGCGGCGAGCCGCGGCATGGTGACAGCGAGCTCGACCATTGCGGTGCGGAACGCGGCGATCTTCGGCAGGGCGAGGACGAACCCGCCGATGGCCAGTGCGATGACGCCGCTGATACCGGCCACCGCGGTCACCGCTGACTTCAATGGCCCGGGGAGGCTGCTGTAGGCGTCGATGGCGTTGGTGACCCACTTGACCATGTCCCGCAGGACCGTGTTCGCGCTGGTGCCGGACTCGATCAACGCGGTCTCCAGGGAGCCCTTGAGCCGCTCCAGGTCGCCGACCAGGTTGTCGGTCTGCTGGGCAGCCGTCCGGGTCGCGTACCCCTCGTCGTTGACCGCGCCGATCCAGCCGCGGACCTGCTTTTCGCCGGCCTCGTAGAGGATCGATGCAGCGCGCACCGCATCGGCCCCGAAGATCACGCCGAACGCCGCGTTCCTGGCCTCAGGGGTGAGGTCGCCGAAAGAGGCTGCCATGCGTCGGGCCAGTTCGGTGATGCCAAC
This sequence comes from Kitasatospora sp. NPDC090091, assembly GCF_044747365.1. Lineage (NCBI taxonomy): Bacteria > Bacillati > Actinomycetota > Actinomycetes > Kitasatosporales > Streptomycetaceae > Kitasatospora > Kitasatospora sp. NPDC090091. Next base: position 56,762 of record NZ_JBIVDY010000030.1, on the reverse strand, counting down.
GAACTCGCCGCTCGCGGTGTAGGCGTTGAAGCCGAGCTGCTGCATCATCCGCGCAGACTCGGCGGACTGCGGGGTGAGCCGCTGCAGCATGACCTTCAGCGAGGTGCCGGCATCCGACCCGGTGAGAGCCCCCTGAGCAAACAGGCCCAGCGTTCCGACGGTGTCCTCAAGAGACAGACCGGTCTGATGAGCGACCAGAGCGGCCATCCGGAACGCGAAGCCCATGTCGTGAACGTTCGTTGCCGACTTGCCGGCACCGGCGGAGATAACGTCGGCGATGTGCCCGACCTGGGCGCCTCTCAATCCGAAGGCGTTCATCGCCTGGGCGGCGATCACCGCGGACTCGCCGAGCGAGAGCTGCCCGGACGCCGCCAGGTCGAGGGCGCCCCGCAGGGCGCCGCCGACGATGTCGGCCGTTGAAATACCCGCACGGGCGAGCTCGACCTCGGCGTCCGCCGCCTCCCGGGCGGAGAACACCGTCGCTTTACCGGCCTCGATGGCGGCTGTGCGCAGCGCCCCGAGTTCCTTGCCGGTGGCTCCGGATGCGGCGGCCACGGTCGACATGGACTGTTCGAACCTGGCGGCGGCGACGACCGCGGCGGCGAACACCGCGAGCAGCGCCACGCCGGTGGTGCGCAGGGCACGCCACGCGGCCTCCGAGCGCTCCGCCGAGGCGACCATCGCGGCCGACGCGGCGACCGCCTGGGCGCGCATCGACGCGCCCCACTCGGTGACCGCCGTCCGGGCCCGGCCCAGCATCGTCGCCTGCGCGGCTGCCGCCTCCGCCGTGACGACACCGGCCCCGGCCGCGGCCTCGGCGAGGGCGATCCGGGAGGCGGCCGACAGGCGCTCGGTGCCCGCCGTCGCCGCAGCCGTCGCCGTGGTGGCAGCTGCCCCCGCCTGGACGATCGCCGCCGTCGAGCGGCCGACCGCGGCCCCGATCTCGGTCACCGACCGGGTCGCCGCCGCGGAGGCGGCCCGGAACGCCGGCGGGATCTCCCCTGCTGCTGTCGCGATCCGGGTCGTCGCCGTGGCGGTCTGAGTGAGTGATGTCGTGGAACGCTCGGCGGCGGCGCCGATCTCCACGGCCGACCGGGCGGCCGCCGCGGATGCGGCGCGGAAGGAGGGCGGGATCTCCGTGGCGGCGCCCGCGATCCGGGCCGTCGCGGTTGCCGCCTGAGCGGCGGCCTCCGTCGTGGTCCGGCTTGCCGCCACCGCCGCACGGGCGGCCCGCTCGAAGGCCGTCTGCTGGGCGGCGGCTGCCCGGCTGGCCGCCGCAACCTGCTCGGCCGCGGACTCGCCGAACGCGGCGCCGGCCCGGGCGGCGGACTGCTGGGCGGTCGTGCCGACCCGGCGCAGGTCCTGCTCGGCGCTGGTGGCGCCCCGGCGCACCCCGGACGAGTCCAGGTTGAGCCGGACGTTGACGGTGCGGTCAGCCACGGGGGCCCTCCCTCCGTGTCACGCGCACCTGCGCGCCTCGGGTGTCGCCGCCGGCGTCGCGCCAGCCGTCCAGGTGTCGTGCCGCGCTCGCGCAGGCGTGGCAGCGGACGATCTCCGCCCGCCACGTCTCTTCCAGGTCGCCGTCGAGGGTGTCGGCCAGGGGGTGACCGCAGGAGCAGGTCTCCGCCTCGACCTGGAGCAGGGCGAGCGCCCAGGCGCGGTCCTCGTCGGTCCACAGCACGCCACCCGGGCCGGGCAGCGGACGGCCGAGGAACACGGATCGGGGGACGCCCCAGGCGCGGGCGGCCTCTACCTCTCGCCGGTGCTGTGGCGAAGCGCGGAGGCGGCCAGCGAGAAAGGGACTGACGTGGCCTCGTTGTTCACCCGCCAGGCGGCGAGCTCCAGCTCGTCGCGCTGGGCCTGGTTGAGGACCTCGGCAAGCTGTTCGTACTCCTCGGGCGTCATCGCCGGCTCGACCGCGCACGCCGAGACGAGCGCGGTCGGCAGGGTGGTCGGGTTGTAGAGCTCCTGGGCGTGCCGGCCCGGGTGCACGGCGAGCAGGTCGGACCACGCCTTCGCGGGCAGGGCCCGGAAGGTGAACGGCTGCGCGCTGTCGCGGATCTGGTCCTGGACGGCGGCGATCTCCTTGGCGATCGCGCGTCGCGGGTCTGCGGCGGCGAGGGAGTCGGGCTGCCAGTCGGCAAGGTCGGCGAGCTGGGCCTCCAGCTCGGCGATCCGGCCTGCGGCCGCGCCGTCCAGGTACAGGGTGATGGTCTCCTCGCGGGGCTTGACCCGGGCGAGGACGTCAGCGATCTGGGTGGCCTTGCGTGCCGGCATCAGGCCACCGTCACGTAGGTGCTGGGCTCCGTGGTGACCTTCATCGGGCTCATGAACTTGCCGACCTCGTTGGCGGCGGGCGGGATGTTCGCGGGCTCGCCGCAGGCCATGTAGTAGACCTCGACCTGCTGGCCGGAAGTCCAGGCGGTGGCGTAGGCGAGGTTGCGGCGTACGACGAGGTAGCCGTGGACGCCGTAGCGCAGGGTGGAGTACGGCAGGTCCTCGGCGGGGGTGGTGCCGCGCTTGAACGTCAGTTCGGTGTCGTAGCTGACCCTGCCGACTTCCTTCGTGTCGAACTTGCTCGCCAGGGAGCTGGTGTCGACGTCGGCGGTCTTCGGGTCGAGCTTGAGGCCGTCGGGGGTGATGCGCGGGGTGAGGTCGATGCCGCCGTTGAGCTCGGTGGTGGTCGGGGCGGCGGGGTTGGCGATGGACGCGACCCAGGCCACCCGGGTCGTGCCGTCAACGATCGTGTCCACGGTGCCCTCCTCGGGCATGAGAGAAGCCCCGGCCAGGACGGCACGGGGCTCGGTGGTGGGTGGGGGTCAGATGCGGAATGCGGCCACGGTGACGGTGGTGACGCCGGAGTAGGAGATCGCGGCGAGGCCGTCGGTCGCGCCGGCGAACAGGTCGCTGGTGATGGGGCCGATCAGGCGCTCGCCGGTGGCCGGGACGGACACGGTCGGCGAGGTGACGGTCTGGCCGCGCACCGAGCCGGTCGCGGCCAGCGTGACCGTGATCGGGCTGCCGCCGCCGTTCTTGACGTGCAGGAAGGTGCGCTCGCCGCAGGCGACCTTGTCGCCGCCGCCGGACGCGCTTCCGTAGCTGGGGTTGAGGCCGGCGATGGCGACGGCCTGGACGGACAGGGTGGTCATGGGGCCCTCCAGATCATGCGGGGATGGACCGGATCCGGAGCTGGACCGGCAGGTAGTAGAGGGGCGGGGTGACGTCGTCGTCGCGCTGCAGGGGAGGGCCGCCGAGTTCCTCGGCCCGCCAGCAGGCCCGGCCGGCCACGGTGAGCGGGGCGGCCAGGGCGGCCCGGGCGCGGTCGGCGGTGCCGAGGGCGCCCTCGGGCGTGGTGCCCACACAGGTGACCTGCAGCAGCAGGTCGAGGGTGGTCCGGTCGTCGGCCAGACTGGCTGGTGAGGCGGCGCCGGGCCCCGGGTAGAGGACCGTGAACGTCTTCGGCAGCGACGTGGGGCCCGGCGGGGCTCCGCCGACGTACACCGCCAGTTGCACCGCGGCCAGGGCGGCCCGGACCGCGTCGACGTGCGGGAGAACGGCGGGTGACGTCACAGCAGGCTCTCCCCGAGTGCTTCGACGGCAGCGATGAACCGCGGTTCCTCGGCGAGCAGAGCCCGGCCGCCGTCGTTGTGCGGCGGGTTGTGGACCGACCCGAACTCGAGGATCGCGCCGTACGTCGCCTGTTCCCGGCTTCTGTCCTTGTCGGGGCCGATCACCGCGCTCGATCCGGCCGGGGTGGTGATGAGGTCGTAGCCGATGGTGCGCGGGTAGTGCGGCGCGTGACGGCCGGACGAGGCGGCGGCGTTTGCCGCCCAGTCGCGCTTGATGTTCAGCGCCCCCTTGGAGACGACCTGCCGGGCCTGCCGGTCGACGTCGGCGCCGGCGCGCGCGAGGGCGGCGACGAGGGCCTCGAGGGCGGAGATGTCAGCTGTCATGACCGGTCCTCCACGCTGATCCGCCAGGCCGTGGCCGTGGCCGACTCGGCGACCGAGGTCACCCACAGCACGAGCGCGGGAAGCCGCTGGTCCGGCGACGCCGTCACCAGGACCTGGTCGCCGGGCACCACCCGGTCCCCACCCACGGGCAGCGCCGACCACGGCAGGCTGACCTCGTAGCGGCGCAGCACGACCGCGCGCTCGCCCGACTCCACCTCCTCGGACATGGCGCGGAACGGCTTGACCCGGGCCGGGCCCTCGTAGAGGGTGCGGGCGTCCGGCTGGGTGGTTGAGCCGGTCGCGGGGTTGTAGACGTCGGCGCCGGGGCGGACCAGGCGGACCGTGTCGAGCATGATGGCCTGGTGGGCGGCGCGGCCGGCCTCGAGGAGGGTGCCGAGGCCGCTCATGTGACGGGTGCTACGGAGAACGCCGTGGCGCGGTAGGCGTTGAGGGTGCGCTTGTGGTCGGCGGTGAGGGAGCCGGCGCCGATGGTCTCCGAGGCGAAGGTGCGGCTGTAGTCGTCGATGGCTTCGGAGCGCAGGCCCTGGGGGTTGGTCATCGTCATCGATGCGAGGTCGACGACGATGTCGACGATGTCGTCGGGGACGGTGGCGTAGCCGTGGCTGTAGGTGAGGCGGACCCGGTCGGCCCAGATGCCCTGGGGGCGGGCCCAGGGCCAGCCCATGAGCCTGGTCTGCGCCCAGAACGCCTCGGCGCGGGTGAGCTTGGAGCCGAGGCGGGTGTAGTCGCGGCCTTCGACGCAGGTGAACTCGGTGCCGGTGACGCCGAACAGCTCGGTGACGGTGAGCGGGTTGGTGTCGTCGACCAGCAGGGGCCGCTGTGGGAGCAGGAGCTGGCGGCCGCCGCCGGGGATCTCGACGGTGTCCTGGGCGTGGAAGGTGAGTTCCTGCCGGGTGTAGGCGCGCACGCGGGCCGAGGCGCGGCGTAGGGCGGCGGCGGCCTGGGTGGGGTCGAGGGTGCGCTGGAGGGCGGCTTCGAGGTCGGCCTGGGTGGCGAGCGGGGGGAGGGTCACGAGGGGTCCTCCCTCCGGTCAGTCCTCGGTGGTGTCGGCAACGGCGGCCAGGCGCTTGACGGCGGTGGCGCGCGGGTTGTCCTTGGCCTGCTCGGCGGCCAGGGCGGCGGCGGCCCGGTCGGGGTCGTCGCCGACCCAGGTCATGAGGGCCTCGATGGTGCCGTCGACGGGCGGCTCCCCGTCCGGGCCGCCGCCGTCGGCACCAGTGTCGCCGGGGTTCCCGTCGCCGCTGTCGCTGCCGGGCTCGGGGTCGGCCGGCGGTTCGGCCGGGGCCGGGGGCTCGCCGTCGACGATCTCGACCGGCGCCCGGGTGGTCCACAGGTGGGCGGCGAGTTCGCCGTCGACCTCGGCGCCTTCGCGCAGCTCGTGGATCTGGTAGTTGAAGTAGGTGCGGGTGTCGGCGGTGGCGCGCACGCGCATGAGGGTCCTCCTCGGGGGCGGGTCCGGGGCGCAGCGCAGGGTGGCCGCGCCCCGGGAGGGGGTCAGGCGTGCTCGATGACGACGCCGCGCTTGTAGAGGGCGGCGTCGCCGGTGCCGACGTCGGTGGGGACGCCGTAGTCGCCGATCCAGGACCAGGTGGTGGTGAGGACCTGCTGCAGGCGGTCCTGCGGCGGGCGGACGATCATCGTGACGTCGACGCCGGGGGCGGCGTTGATGGTGCGCACGTCCGGGACGTCCTCGACGCCGGTGCCGGCGAGGAGGGAGCCGGTGGAGTCGAACGGGGCGGCCATGAGCGCGCCGCCGCCGAGCACGATCGGCCGGTGAACGGTCACGGTGCCGGCCGAGCCGCCGAGGATGGTCGGGCACTCGATGTTGCGGACCCAGTCGATGCCGCCGAAACGGCCGATCGACAGGTCCCGGTAGACCGGGGAGTCCACGCGCCCCTGAAGGGCCTGCTTGAAGTCGCTGTCGGAGAACAGTTGCGCCTCGGTGTCGGGGTCGATGTGCGCGACGTAGTAGCCGTTGATCGTCGGGACGTTCATCTTCCGCAGGCGGGCGACCGCGGCGCGGAAGTTGGCGAAGGTGACGACGTTGGACCCGGACAGGTCGTAGGCGGAGTTGCCGGTCGCCCGGATGGTGACGGGGGCGTTGGAGGCCAGGACGTAGTCGCCGGCGACGTCGGCGCGGGCGGTGCCCAGGGTCAGCGTGCTGGTGCCGCTGTTGACGCCGACGACGGTGTTGGCGACACCCGCGATGGTGACGTTGAGCGGGTTCGCGCCGGAGACCGGGGTGGGCACGCCGTTGACGAGGACGGTGGAGAACCCGGCGACGGACTGCACGATGATGCTGGTGTCCGAGCCGCCGGCGGTGGTGCACCAGGTCCGGCCGCCGGAGTAGGCGTTGTAGAGCTTGTTCCGGGAGACCTGGTTGATGGTCTGGCCGGCGTTGATCCCGAGGGTCTCGACGTCGGAGAGGAACTTGCTGGCCAGGGCCATGCTGCTGGACAGCATGTTGGTGTCCATGGAGTTCGCGTACTGATCCATGGTCACGGACCACTGCTCGATGCCGTAGGTGGCCGCGGACGGGTCGGAGCCCGTGATCGGGGTGGTCACCGGGGCGAGCAGGCCCTTGCGGGTGAAGGTCTTGGTGTCGCCGAGGCCGGCCATCCACGGCTCGGAGTCGGCGATCGCCGGGAAGATGAAGTTCGGGACGAGGGCGTCGCGGAAGACGCGGTCCAGGATGCCGTTCTGCAGCATGGCGCGGATCTGCGTGGGCACGGTGCCGCGCACGTCGTGCCGGGCGAGGTCGAACCACTGGCGGGCCGCGGTCAGGGTGGGGGACATGCTCACTCCTCGGTGATGGTGACGGACACGAGGTCCGGGTGTTGCCGGGCGATCTGTTCGAGGCCCAGCAGTGCGGTTTGGGTGACGGCGGATACGGCCGCGCAGACGCGGCCTCCCGCGGCGTGCTCCTCATGGCCGACCACCTCGATGGAGGTGCGCCCGTCGCCCAGGCGGGCGCGGATGTGGATCACGACCGCAGCCGGTACCCGTACTTGGCGAGCTCCGCGTCGCGTTCCTCGCGGGAGGCGGAGCGGAAGTCGGTGGGCGGCGCGGGCGGGCGGGAGCCCTGGCCCGGGTCCGGCCTCGGCCGGCGGGGCCGCTCCGCGGCGGGCTCGGCCGGCGCCGCGGGGGCGGGTTCGGGCCTGGCCCAGTGCGGCTTGCGGTCGAGCAGGTCAGCGAGGGCGGCCTGAATGGCGTCGGTGTCGATGTCGCCGTCGGCGTCGACGTACTGGGCCGGGTCGCGCATCAGGACCTCGATGGCGTCGCTGGGGTCGGCGAACCGGTCCGTGGCGCTGGCCCTGATCTCGGCGGACACGGCGCGAGCGACGGCCTTGGCGGCCTGGTCGGCGGCGCGTTCGGCCTTGGCCGTGGCCTTCTCCAGCTCGGACTTGTCGCGGTCCTCGAACTCGCGGACCCGGGCCTCGGCGGCGAGGCGGGCCTTGCGCTCCTCCGCCGCGGCGCGCTTGGCGGCGGCCGTGTCGGCCTTCATCCGGTCGATGGCCCGCTTGCCGGCGTCGCCGAGCTTTGCCTCGTCGTCGCTTGCGGGCTTGGTCTCGCCGGCCGGGTCGTCGGCGGGGTCGGCGCCAGTAGCGGGGTCGTGCTGGTCGTCGTCGGCGGGATCCGGGGTGCCCGGGTCGGCGCCGGCGGCGGGGTCGCCCTGGTCGGTCTCGTCGTGGCGGGCGAGGTCGAACCAGGCTTGGGTCAGGTTGGGCATGGTGGTGTGTCTCCCGTTGCAGGAGGTGGGACCGGTCCGGCGTTGCGCCGGTGGTCAGGTCAGGTAGCCGTAGCGGCGGAGCATGGAGATCAGCTGGTCGCGGGTTTCCGCGCGCTGGTAGATCTCCTCGGGCAGCAGCCGGCGGGTGGTCAGCTTGAAGGCGCGACGGTCCTGGCTGCGGGGGATCAGGCCCAGGCGGATCGCGCGCTCCCGCTCGGAGCGGAAGAACGCGCCGCGGACGGTGGTCGCGTCGTAGGTGGCGCGCACCCGGTTGAGGCCCACGCCGGCCTGGTACATGCCGCGGCGGGCGTTGACCACGCTGTTGATGTCGGCGCCGTCCCGGATCGCCTGCGCCCCGTGGATCGTGAAGACGCGGTCTTGCTCCGCGCGGGACAGGCTGTGGAAGTACCGCGCGGTGTCCATGGTCCGGTCGCCGCGCCGGTAGCGGGTCATCGGCAGGTGCACGCAGTCGCAGTGCGGGTGCCGGTCGAACCCGGCGTTGAACGCGTACTCCTTGCCGGCGAGGACGGCGCAGCGGGCGCACGAGGGCGGGCTCAGCACCCGCACGTAGCCGCGGGTGGCCCGGTTCCCGGCGATCCCGACACCGGTGGCGGTGCGGCCGGCGTCGGCGACCTCGGTGGTCACCGCGCGCAGCAGGGTGGCCAGTCCCCCGGTCATCGCCTCCAGGCCGGGCAGGCCGGTGGTGGCGCGCCACTTCGCGTCGATCACCGGCTCGTACAGCAGGGACATCAGGCTGCGGCCGTCGGCGGCGCGGCCGGTGAACGCGCCGGTGCGGACCTGCCCGGCCGGATCTCCGGCGGCGCCGTCCGCGGCGACGACGGCGGCGACGTAGGCGTCGGCCGGCGCCGCGGCGGCCTGCTGTCCGTCCGTCACCGCCTGCACCAGCGCCGGCCCCACCGACAGCCACTGGCCGTCGATGCCCGCCGGGTCGAAGCCGAGGCTGCGCCACACCGCCTGGGCCCGGTCGGCGGCCTGGCGGACGGTGCGCTGCTGCTGCAGGTAGTGCGCGGTAGCGAGTTCCTCCGCGGTAGCCACCGCTACTCCCCGCGGCCCGGCCCGGCCGCCACGGCCCCGGCAGTGGCGGGGGCGGGTTCGGCGGCGTCCTCACCGGACGGCAGGAGGTCGGGCTGCGGCTTGGGCCCGTAGCCGGCCGCGAGGTCGCCACCCATCGCCCGCTCCAGCGCACTGTGCTGCATCTCCCGCATCCGCCGGCGCTGCTCGGCGCTGTAGCCCAGGTCCTCCCAGGCCTGCTCGGTCGGCAGGATCCCGGCCGAGTGGAGCTTGACCACCGCGTCCGCCTTCTGCGCGTAGGTCGGCGTGGACGGGTCCCGCCACACGGTCTCCAGGGACCGCGCCGACGGCGCCACTTCGCCGTCGCGCACCAGCAGCGCCAACCGCATGACCCGCTCCCAGGCGCCGCCGAAGGCCCGCTGGCGGCGCTCGGCCCGCTTGACGAGCCGCGCCTCGCTGGAGCGGATGGCGTCCGCGGACGGCGGGTTGGCGGTGGCCAGACCGAGGAAGTGCGGCGGCAGGCCGGTCAGGGCCGCGACCAGCCGGGCCAGGGCGTTGATCGTCTCGTGGAAGTTGGTCAGCTGCGCCTCGGTGAACTGGCCGTACTTCACGTTGGGGTCCTCGTTGACCCACAGACGCCCGGCGAGGGAGGAGAACGCGCCGAGCGGGTTGCCCTGCTCGTCGGCGAAGTCGTCCCGGGACGCGCCGGTGGCCCACCGGCGCGGCATGGCGTGGTACTCGGCCGAGAGCATCATGTCCGTCGCGATCTTGCAGGCGGCATCGGACAGCGGGATCACCGTCTTCAGCTCCGACCGGCCGAGCGGGCCCGCCAGCCGCGGCCGGTTCGCAATCATCTCGACCGGCAGCTGCCCCAGGCCGTGCTCGTCCCCCTCGTCCCGCTGCTCCGCCCACGCCCCCTTGTCGAGGGCGAACACGTGCCGGGAGTTGGGCAGGTAGAGGGTGGCCATCTTGGTCGCTGCCGCGCCCAGGCACGGCTCCTCCCAGCGCTTGACCGCGGCGAGCAGCCGGCGGGTGCGCGGGTCCTGCTCGGCGTGGACCTGCAGCGCCGACTCGACGGTGACGAGCGGCATGTCGTCGTCCTCGTCGTTGGTGCCGACGATGGCGTAGGCCCGGCCGAGGGCGAGGGCGTCGACGTGGCCCTGCTGGGAGCCCTCGTCGAGGTCGTTGGCCTGCCAGATCTGCCACAGGTCTTCGGCGGTCGTCTCGGAGTCCGCGTAGCGGAAGCCCTCGATGTCGAGCCGCTCCTCGAGGGAGTCGACGATGAGCTCCGGCCAGTTGATGACGACCTGGCGCATCCGGTCCTGGAGTTCGTTGAGGAGCTCCGGCGCCATGTAGGAGAGCGGCTGGCGGCCCTCGTAGTAGGCGTTCATGAGCTCGAGGCCCTTGCGTTCCTCGTCGTGGGCGGCGACGAGGCGCTTGAGCCACTGCTCGGGGGTCAGATCGGCCAGCGTCACCGGACACCACCCCCTGTCATCGCATCACGGTCGTTCTCCGTGGTTTGGTGGGTCGGGCGAGGCCGGCGGCGATGGCGTCGCCGGCGGCTTCGTGGGCGAGGATGCTGGTGACGGCGAGGTCGATCTTCTGGTGGGGCGCGGGCTTGCGCAGGACGTACCGGTCGGCGGTGCGGGCGGCCCGGCGGGCGTTGCCGACGTGGGTGGAGGTGTCCTCGCAGCCGTCGTGGGTGAACCGGCTGTCGGCCTTGGTGACGTCGGTGAGCAGGCGCTCACAGGCGGCGTGCATCTGGACGATGCGGTTGGTCCACCAGCGGACGACCCGCTTGTCGCCGTACTTGTCGGCCCAGGTGTCCACCTCGGTCTCCCAGTACGGCGGGTCGGCGTACATGCGCACCACGCGGTAGCGGCGCATCAGCTCGTCGACGGCGGCGTGCACCTCCAGGCGCGGTACTTGGCCGCCCCACTCGGCGGGGTTCCAGATCGTCGGCAGCTCCAGGCTGGAGTAGACCGGCGTGAACTGGTGCCCGGTGTCGAGGGTCTCGGCGCGGATGCCGGTCCAGTCGTCGAGGTCACTGCCGTCGAAGCCGAGCACGATCGGGGTGCCGTCCGGCACGTGCTGGTCGGCGGCGCGGAGGTCCCAGCGGTCCCGGGCCAGCCACACGCCCGTGCCCGCGGTGATCCGGTTGCCGAAGAACCGCTCGGCCTGCGCGGGGTCGACGCTGATCAGCTCGGCCGCCTCGGCCTCGATGGCGTCGAGGTCGACGTGGCCGGCCCCGGCGTAGACGTAGCGGTGGATGCGCCGCCGGTCTGCCTTCAGCTCGTACTTCAGGGCGGCCGGCGGGACCCGGTGGAACCGGAAGATGTCCTTGACCTTGGCGGCGGCCTCGGCGGTGCGCTGCGCCACCGAGTTCTCCGACGGGTCCCAGGCGTTGGTCGTCTCCATCGTCCGGCCGCCCATGCCGGCCGCGCCGCGGCGCTGGGTCTCGGCGACCCGGGTCATCTTGTTGGCGACGGTCCACAGCTGCGTCTCGTCCTGCAGGACGAACGTGACCGGGTTGCCGAGGCGGGACTGGGCGGACGAGGTGACCACGTCGATGCGGCCGTCGCCGGGGAGGCGAATGAACTCCTCGCCGACCTTCATCAGCTCGCCCAGCGGACCGTTGCGGATCATCGACTGGAGCGGCCGGTAGACGTTGTCGGTCTGTTCCTCCGAGAACGCGGTGATCTGCACCAGTGGCGTCGGCCACGGTCGGCCCATGGCGTCGCCGGGCTCGTACTCGTACACCCAGCCGCAGCCGCAGCCCCAGTCCCGGCAGTCGTAGACCTCGCCACCGGCGGCCCAGCCGGCGAAGACGACCGGCCCCACGGCCTCCGCCGCGCAGATCGATGCGGTTCCCGGGCCCTTCCCCATTTTCTGTGGAGCGACCCACTGCGAGCGGCGGTAGTGGAACGCCGGTGCGAGCTGGCCGAGTTGCGCCTCGGGCTTGACCCGGTAGTGGTTCGCGGTGCACCACAGCTGCCAGTCGTACAGCTGAAACGGCTCGCCCTTGCGGAAGCCGTCCGGGATGACGCAGTGCCGCTCGATCCAGTCGCAGACCACCCACAGCGTCGGGAAGTCGACCTCGAACTCAAGCCCCGTCACTGGTCACGACCTGAAGTCGGGAACGTGCCGAAGTGCGACCGGAGCCCGACGCAGACCGCGCGGTGGGCGCAGTGGCCGGCTCCTCGTCGCGGTTGATTCGCCACCGGTTGGCGCGCATGCCCGGGGTGGTCAGGCCGAGGCTGTCGGCCATCTGTCGCACCACGGTGGTGAGGTTGACCCGAGAGTCCATGAGCTCGGCCTCGGTCAGCCGGCGTACGTAGAGCGCGACCTCCAGCTCCTGCCCGTACCGCTCCCACATCAGCGCCTGCGGCTTGGCCCACAACTGCTCCCACAGCCCTTCCTCCCGCAGGCTCTGCTCCGTCAGCGGCCACTCGGGAGCTGCGCCCTGGCGACCTTCGGCAGGCAGGATCGTCCACTCGCCGGCGTCGCGTTCGCGGCGCAGTGCCATGGGGTCGGGGGCGGGGCCGGATCGTGCGCGTGCCCCGCCGCGGGTCACCGCAGGACTCCGGTGGCGGTCAGTGCGAGGCCAGTGACGACGGCGGCGTTGATGAGGGCGGCAACGGCGGCGGCGCCTCCGGTCATGGGGGTGCGCACCTTGCCGACGGAGGTGATGGTGATCAGGGTGCCGATGATGGTCCAGGCGGCGAGGATCCAGCAGAAGAGGGCCATGGTGGGGTTCTCCTTGGGGTGGCCGCGTTGCGCGGCGCGAGGCTGGCCGGCGTTGCGCTCGGTCAGGTGCTGCGGGGGTGGTTCGGCGGGTGTCCCGGGCCGTGGTGGTAGGCCGCCTGGGGGCGGCTGACCGGGAACGCGGTCACCGTCAGTCACCTAGCCCATGATCATCTTGGGAGTTCTGAACCTGGCAAACCGGGCAGCGCGCTCCCCGGCGGTCCACCGGCCGTGGGGGCCTGGGGGCCTCCCCCCTGGGGGTGGTGACGGTGGGTAGCGAGCCCCGGGAGCAGGGTGGTGACGGCCCGTGAGGCCCGCCTGGCAGCCTGTGGGGCCCTGAGGGCTGCCGCGGCGCCCCCGTGGCCCGCTGTGCCCGTGCTGGTGCCCTGCCGGCCCCTGCCTGGGCCGCGTGGGCGGCGCCGTGGCCGTGCCCCTGGCGTGGCCGAGGGGCGGGGCGGGCAGCCGGCGGCTGGCTCAGGGCGTGGGTGCGGGCGGTGGCGGGCCGGCGGGCGGCAGGCCGAGGGCGGCGCGCACGGCGGCCACGACGGCGGGTGAGCGGCAGGGCCGGGGGCCGGGCGGGAGCAGCAGGGCGGGCGGGCCGGCGTCGGGGTCCACCCACGGTGGCGGGGTGGGGTACGGGGCGGCCGGCCCTGGCCCGTGCGGCTGGTGGCTGCTCACTGGTCGGCGTGTGGTGGTGGGGTCCAGCCGAGGGCGACGAGCAGGGCCGCTGTGGCGTCGGGGACCAGGACGACGGCGCTGTCCACCTCGGTGGTGTCGAGGGCGACGACGCGGGGCTCGACTGCGAGGGCCGGGTGCTCGCCGGTGGCGAGGTGGAGGGTGCAGGAGCGGACGGCGTGGGAGACGTCGGTGCCGTCGATGGTGAGCCGGTGGGTGATGCCGGTGGAGGTGAGGGCGACGTGGTGGCGGGGCTGCCCGGTGGGGGTCATGCGACGTCGAGCTTGCCGTCGTAGACGACGACGGCCTTGGCGCCGCACTGGTCGCGTAGGGCGGGCAGGGCGGCGGTGAGGTCGGCGAGCTCCTCGGGGCTGCAGCCGGCGACCCTGTCGACGATGAGGACGAAGGGCCTGGCACCGTCGGGCCGAATGGGCAGGGCGAGGGCCTGGATGCGCGCCATGGGCGTCTCCTGAGGGGTGAGGGGTGGTCAGCGGTGCCAGCCGCCGGGCTGGTGTCGGGCGGTCTCGCTGCTGTGGCAGGGGCCGCAGAGGCCGCGGCCCTGGCGGGGGTCGTCGGGGTCGGCGCCGGAGGCGGCCAGCTCGCGTCGGCTGAGGGGGTGGTGGTCGGCGTGCTGGCTGGGCCGGCCGCAGGGCTGGCCGTGTCCGTGGTCCTGGGTGTCGCAGACGCACAGCGGGTCGCGGGCGAGGACGGCGGGTCGGAAGCGGGTGCGGTGTGCTGTGCCGTAGCCGCGTTGGCGGGCGGTGCCGCGGGCCCGTTCGGCTTCGGTGCGGTGCTGGGCGCAGCGGCCGCCGTCGGTGAGCTCGGGGCAGCCGGCGACGGTGCAGACGGCGAGGGCGCGGCGGCGGGTCACCGGGTCGCCTGGTGGTCGGCGCGCAGGGTGGCGATCGCTGCGGTGGCTTCGTCGATGAGCTGCTGTAGGGCGTCGATGACGGTTACTGGGCTGCCCCAGCCGATGACCCACTCGTCGCACTGGTGGGGCAGCGCTGCGGCGTACTGGCCGGGGTCGAGGGCGATGGTGTGATCGGTGTTGGGGGTCTGAACGAAGAGCCCGTGGGAGCGTGCGGTCATCGTGAGTCACCCGTCCTCGTGCTGCTCGCCGGTATGGCCGCGGGGCGCCACTGGCCGTCGGTGTGGAGGAGGTGCTGGCCGCATCCGCTGCAGACGGCGTTGGGGGCCGGGTCGGTGAGGGCTGTGACGTCGACCGGCTGGTGCTCGATGCAGGTAGCGACGCGGCGCAGCGCGATGGCGAGGGCTGCTGCGGTGCCGGGCTGCGGGGGGATGCCGAGGAGGTCGTGCTCCAGGACGGCGATCCGGACGGGGTTGGGCCTGGGTTGCTCGGGCGGGCGCCGGCTGGCGCGGTGGGTGTAGCGCCGGCGGATCCGGGCGATGGCGGCCTTGGCCCGCTGTGCGGGGGAGGGGCGGTGGGTGGCCATGGTGGTTCAGGTCCGTGGGGGCCAGGACCAGCAGCCCGGGGTGGGCTCGTCGGCGTACGGGACGGCCTCGTCGAAGAGCAGGCCGGTGGGGTTGAGGACGGCGAGGCTGACGACGTAGGGCAGGTGGGTGCCGTCGTTGGGGCAGCCGTCGTAGGGCTCCTTGTCCAGGTGCTCGGGGACGGTGGTGATGATGGCGGCGCGTGGCTGGGAGCGGTAGCGCTGGGTGCCGTCGGGCTGCACGGGGCTGCCGTGGGAGTGGTAGTGGACGATGCGGCCGACGGTGGGCTTCATGCCGGTCTCCGAGGGGTGAGGGGGGCGGGGCGCTGCCTAGGGGGCGGCGTCGGGGATGAAGTGGGCGGTGCGGCCGCGGGAGGGGCAGGGTGGGCCGAGGTGCCACCAGCGGGTGTGGCCGTGTTCGGCGGGGGTGTTGCAGCGGCTGCAGCGTCCGGGGATGGGCTGCCAGTGGTCCCAGGTGGTGAAGGGGGCGTCGAGGGCGTGCCACGTGTCGGGGTCGGCGGTGGTGTGCAGTGCTGCTCCCGGCGGTGGTGGGGGGCCTGCCCGGACCTGCCCCCCTCAGAGCGGTCCGGGCAGGCGGCTGGGGGCCCCGTCGGCCAGGGGGAGGTGCCGGCGGGGCTGCTTGGGGGCTGGGTTAGTCGTCGCGGCCGTCGCGGTCGGCGATGAGGGTGCGGGCGATGCTGTTCCAGCTGTCGGCCATGCTCTCGAGGCGGGCCATGAGGGAGTGGTCGGTGACCAGCTCGGCGTTCAGGAGGAGGCGGGCGGCGTGTTCGAGGGCGGTGTGGACGGTGAGGGGTTCGGTGGTGCCGGCCGTGGGGGTGGGCGGTTCGTCTGCCACGTGGCCTCCTGGGGGTGAGGGGTGTTCAGGGGCGCTTGGCGGGGCGCTTGGCGCGGCCTTCGACGACGTCGCGGAGCTCGAGGTAGTCGTAGCGGCCGTCGTGGCGGGTGAGGCGGCCTTCGTGGCCCCAGCGTTTGACGGTGCCGACGGGGCGGCCGATGAGGGCGGCGATGACGCCTGGGGGGAGGAGGACGGGGCGGTAGTCGGTCACGGCGCGTCCCTCCTGCCTGGCCGGGGAAATGCCGAAGGGCCGCCCGGTGTGGGGCGGCCCTTCGTGGCTTGCTGGGCGGATGAAGGCCCATCTGATCAGATGATGGGTTCATTCCTGCCGCGCCGTCAAGTGGTTGCGGACGGTCTTGTCCGGACGCTCAGCGTAGGACGGGGTGCAAGGCCGTGGCGAGGGTGTGGTGCGTTGGGAGCGCGCTCGCCGGTTCAGGCGGTGGGGAGGTCGAGGCCGGCGGCGAGCATGCAGGCGATGGTGGGTCGCATGCGGCGGGGCGCGGGGTTCTCGGGGGGTGTGACGAGGGTGAGGTGCCGGGCCGGTCCGGACGCGGGGGGGCGTGGTGTGGCCGTGGGGGCCGGTCCGGGGGTGGGGGCGGCGGCGAGGGCGGGTGTGGCGGTGGTGCGGGCGGAGCCGGGGTACGGGGTTCCCGGTGAGGGTTGCCTTAGTGCTTGGGTGGAATCTCGTGTCTTTTCGTTGGCAATTCCCACGGAGCGTCCTCCCTGTTAGGGTCCGTCGGAGCCGGGGGCGACACCCCCAGGGGCATGATTGTTCCCCACGGATAGCATCCATTCATAGGGACGATCTTTCCCTATTAATGGGATCTCTTGACTGCGGCCACCCCGCGGGAGAGGCGACAGGAGGGCGTGGTCGAAGTGGCGGGCGCGGCGGGCTCCATAGGCGACAAGCCGGCTTTGAAGGCGTTGCTGTCGAAGTTGCGTTCACAACTTGGGCCGGCGGATGTCGGGCTGCCGGTGAGCCGGTACGCGGGCAAGGGTCGGCGGCCGGCGAGCGGGCTCCGGCAGAGCGACATCGACCTGCTGACCGATCGTAGCCCGGGGACCTACTCGCGGTTCGAGTCCGGGTCGGAGCGGCCGCGGCCGACGGAGTCGTACCTGCTCGCGGTGGCGCGGGCGCTGCGGATGACGGAGGAGGACTGGCGTGCGCTGTGGCTGTACCGGCTGAACTCGCACCCTCCGTACCCGTTGAAGCCGGAGGCGTCGGTGGTCATCGGTGAGCACTGGCAGGACATCGTCGACGACTACGGCGGTCCTGCGTACATAACCGACCGGGCCTGGAAGGTCCGGTTCTACAATCAGCGGTTTGCGGATATCTTTCCGAATGGGATACCGCCCGAGAATACGATGGAGTGGATGGTTCTCTCGCGGTATTCCAGGGAAGTGGGTTTGCCGGACTGGGAGAACAGCTGGGCGCGTCTGGTGCTCCCGCAGTTGCGTGCGGCTTACAACCAATTTCCGCAGAATCGGGAGCTCGGCCTGCTCGTGCGGAAGGTCGAGAAGGACCCGGTGGCGGGGCCGCTCTACGCGAGTCTGGACGAGTCGTACCGTCAGCCGGACGGCGACACGCGGTTCCTGTGGCACGCGGGCCGCAACGAGCGGGTCACGGTGACGATGGGGCCCTCGATGCCGCTGGCCGCGCCGGGCTTCCTGCTGATGCACCTGCTCCTGAACTACCGGGCGAAGCCCTCGAACTGGCGCGACCACACCCACCCTCTGTCGGCCCCGATCGGCGGCTGAAGCGAAGGGAATTCCTCCACATGTCGTTCGTGTCTCGACCTTTCATATTCCTCCCCGAACACACCGTGACCGGCGACGAGCTCGCCGAGGTCATCACCGGCCGGCACGCCGGCCACCCGCGGCTGCCGGTCATCGAGCGGATCGCCGCCCAGGCACCCCGCCTGCGCCACTACAGCCGCCCCCTGGACGTCGTCGTGTCGGACCGCGACCTCCAGGAGCGCAACCGCACCGCGGTCGAGGACGTCCTCGCGATGGGCACCGCCGCGGCGCGCGGCGCCCTGCAAGAGCTGGACATCGACCCCGCCAGCATCGACTGCGTCGTCACCACCCACAGCACCGGCGACGTCGTCCCCGGCCTCGACATCCACCTGGTGCACGAACTCGGCCTGCGCCGCGACGTCGCCCGCCGGCCGATCACCCAGCTCGGGTGCGGCGGCGGCGCCCACATCCTGGTGATGGCCGACCAGTACGT
This sequence comes from Kitasatospora sp. NPDC090091, assembly GCF_044747365.1. Taxonomy (NCBI): domain Bacteria; kingdom Bacillati; phylum Actinomycetota; class Actinomycetes; order Kitasatosporales; family Streptomycetaceae; genus Kitasatospora; species Kitasatospora sp. NPDC090091. The sequence goes on along the minus strand of NZ_JBIVDY010000030.1, from coordinate 39,070 downwards.
CCACGCCCACCCCGGCTCCCGGGCCCTGGTGGTCGGCGCCGAAGCGCTCAGCACCACCATCCACATCGACGACACCGGCATCGAGCAGATCATCTACTCCGGCCTGTGGGGGGACTCCGGCGCCGCCACCATCGTCTCCAGCGAGCCGACCGACGGCCCCGCGCTGCGCATCCACGACACCTGGGAGTACTGGCTGCCCGGCAGCGCGCACCGCTACCACAAGCGCGTCGACGACGCCGGCGTCCACTTCGACTCCGACCGCACGGCCACGCAGTCGATCAACGAGTCGGGGCCGGCGATGCGCGCCTGGCTCGCCGCCGGCGAAGACGGCCCGTGGGACCTGGACTTCGTGGTCGCGCACCCGGGCGGACTGCGGGTGATGCAGGACCTGGAGAAGCAGCTCGCCCTGCACCCGGAGGCGCTGCGGCACTCCCGCGCCCAGTTCGCGGAGGAAGCCAACCTCGGCGGCCCCTCCGTCCTGTCGGTGCTGCGCCGCACGTTCGACGACCCCCCGGCGCACGGGCAGCGGGGCATGCTCGCCGGCTTCGCCCCCGGCTTCGCGGTCTCCGCGGCGAAGGTCAGCTGGCACACGGCGTAGCGCGCATGGTGCGAACTGTCAGTGGCAGCCGCTAGGGTGCGCAGCGGTCCCGAGAAGACCATGGCGACGGCCCCCAGTGTGAGCAGTATGCCGGGGGCCATCGTCGTTCCGCCGCCAGGGCCGACGGCCCGTCAGTACGATCTCGCCCATGAACCAAGGGATATGGACGATCATCGGCGTACTTGTGGGTTCTGGTGGGGCCGTCACCTCGGCGTTCATCACCTCGCGTGGTGCGCGCCGTCACCAGCTCCTGACCCAGCAGCGGGACAAGCGGCGCGAGGCGTACGCCGCGCTCCTCCGCGCTGCTCACACTCTGAGCACCAACGCCTACCCCCACGCCGCAAACGGCTACCCACTGGGTGGACCGACGGAGTCCGAGCAGTACACGCCTGTGTGGGTCGATGAGGTCACCAACGACTACCGCGAGCTGTGCGCCGCGTTTCCTCTCATCGCGTTGGAGGGACCGGAAGAGGTCTCCGAGGCAGCCCAGAAAGTCCTGGGTGCAGCCTTCAACGTTGTTCAGAGCGCGGACAGCGTGGTGCAGCCGGACTTCGCCGGGACGCCTGCTTCGGCAGTGATGAGTGCGCGCACGCTGAAGCTCAGCGACGCGGTCGACAGCTTCCTCGCAGTGTCCCGTAAGACCCTCAACCCGTAGCACTGAACTGGGGCTACGCCATGGCGACGTCGGCCAGCGGGCTGGTCTCCTCCGAGGTGGCGGCGGGCGAGGGCTGGGCGGTGCCGTCCGGACCGGGCAGGAGCAGGGTGGCGGTGCGGGTTCGGGTGGCGGCTCGACCGCGGCCTGTGCACTCGGCGTCCACGGTTCGGGAGACGATCTGGCCCCACCCGTCGCCGAGGCCGGCGATGCGGGGGCGGCTGGTGGTGAGGCGTAGTGCTGCGCCGGGCCAGGGGGTGGTGACGAGGAGGGTGGAGCCGGATTCGCGGAGGCGGGCGGCGAGGCGCTGGTGGTCGCGGGGCTGCGGGGCGGTAGTGGGTTGGAGCAGGACGACGCCGAAGGCGCCTTCGCGGATGAGTGCGGCGACGACCTCGGGCCAGTGGGCGCCCGGGTCGTCGGCGACAGCGAGGCGGTTGTAACTGATCCCCATGGCGTTCAGGGCCGCGAGCCCGAGGTCGGGCATACCTACAGCTGCGACATGCAGATCTGGGTGCTGGGCGGCGCCGGCCGCAAGCGCCATGAGGAGGTAGTGGTCACCGAGGACCTCGACGACCGCGCCGCGGGGGAGACGGCGGTCGGGCAGGAGCGGAGCAATCGCGTCGAGGGCGGGCCACGTGCTGGCGTCGACCCTTCGCTGGCGGGCCTCGGGGGAAGTGTGTTCGAGGAGATCCGCGAGTCGGTCGCTTCGGTCGCTGGCGGCCGGGGTGGGGACGGGGGTCAGCACGAGCCGGCCTCCCGCGGGCCGGGGCTGGACGTGATGGCGGCTGGGCGCAGGACACGGGGGCTGTAGGTGATCCACTCGTCCGTTTGGGGCGGGCCCCAGAGGACGTGCGCGGCCCAGCGGCCGGCGGGGAGGGGTCTCCAGGCGGTGACGATCGCGGGTACCCAGGTGCCGCCCATGAGCAGGAGGGCGGGCTGCCAGACCTGGCGCTCGTCGGCGGCGGCCTGGTCGACCTCGGTGGCGGGGGCGCGGCGGGCGTCCAGCCAGGAGCCGGCGGCGCCTGCGGGGGCGGGTCGGCGGGGCTGGTAGTTCGGCACACCCGTTAGGATCGAACACCTGTTCTATCTGGTCAACCGTCAGAGGTGTCAGCACGGCTCTGACCTCGGGCGTTCGTACGATGCGGGAGTGAGCGAGATCAACAACGACGACGTGCAGCAGGCCGAACACGCGGTGCAGGTGGCCGCCCTGCGCGAGCAGGCCGTGCAGGCCCAGCGGGACTGGTACGCGGCGGAGGCCGCGTGGGTGGCTGCGCCCGATGACCGGGCCGCGTACGAGGCGTTCTCGGCGGCGGGGCTGCGGCTGCACGCTCACGCGTACTGGGCGGCCGCCGGCGGGAACCGCTTCGAGCTGCAGAAGTCGGTCCGTGAGGACGCCCGGAAGCTCGCCGAGCAGAGCTGAGCGCACCACCGCGCGGTGCGGTACGACTTGTTCCCCGTCCCGGGTGAATCCGGTGACGGAGCGCTACCGGTCGGCTGCTCCGTGCCGGGATGATCACCGTGACGTGATCACCGGGCGGACGGAGTGGGGCGGATGGCGACCAGGCGGGGAAAGCTGCGGGCGGCCGCGGTGGCGGTGCTGCTGCTGGCGGGATCGGCCGGAGCGGCAGTACCGGCGTCGGCCGCGCCAGCGGCCGGGCGCCGCGTGCCCGGTGAGACCGTGACAGCGCAGTTCAGCGAGCTGATCGACGCGCTGCCGGTCGCTCCGGAGGACCGCACCGGCTACGTGCGCACCGCGTTCAGGCACTGGAACGCCGGCCTGGATCCGGCGGACGGCTGCGACACCCGCCGCGAGGTCATCCTGTCCGAGGCGCTGGTCGCGCCCGAGGTCGGGCCGCGGTGCGCACTGGTCGGCGGGGTCTGGTTCAGCCCGTACGACGACCGGACGATCACTGACGCGACCAAGATCGACGTGGACCACCTGGCACCGCTTGCGGAGGCCTGGGACTCGGGGGCGTCGAAGTGGACGGCGGCCGAGCGGGAGGCCTACGCCAACGACCAGGGCGACTCCCGGACGCTGATCGCGGTCTCCTACCAGTCCAATAGGCAGAAGGCCGACAAGGACCTCGCGGAGTGGTTGCCGACCGCGGCCTACCAGTGCCGGTACGCCGAGGACTGGACCGCGGTGAAGACGCGCTGGGGCCTGGCGGTCGACGACATCGAGCTGGCGGCGCTGCGCCGGATTGCGGCGGGTTGCGAGGACGTGCCGATCACGGTCACGCTCGCCCGGTGACCCCGCCCCGGGCGACCAGCCGGGTGGCGACCTCGCAGCCGGCGTGCACCCAGGCGTACTCGGCCGGCTCCTCGGGCGCGTCGGCACCGAGCCGACGCACGAAGTACGCCTCGGTGCCGACAGCGAGGACGCGCAGCCGCGCGGACGTCGCGGTCTCCTCCACGACGTCGCCGGGGCTGTACCGGGGAGCGGAGGTGTTCACCACTCCATCGTCGCGCAGGCGGGCTTGGTGATCATCCCGGTCCGGCCTCCAGGGTGCGGCAGGCCGGCCGGGGCCGGCCTGCGGAACCGATAGGTAGGCAGCTGGTTCACTGGTCTACTGGGGGCCGGCGATGGTCGGTGCCGTGGTCACCCCCTCCACCTGCTGTGCCGTGGTCTGCCTCGGGGCCGCCGGCGCCAGCTGACGGCAGACGGGCCCCGAGCCGAGGGTCCACGTGATGGTCACAGCGATCATCGTTGTCACCGTGGCAGTGACCGCGGCGTCCACGGCCCGACCGGCCAAGCGCCTGAAGGCGCTATTGTTCAATTGCATTGGCTTTCCTTCCGGTGAGCGGTGCACATCGCAGCCCTGCTACGAGCCGTCCCTACCAAGTTCTGCTCGGGGTGGGGCTGCTTCGACTATGCCTCTCCTGAGTCCGCGAGAACACATACGCGGGGTGGCCAGGCGGGAGCAGTGGGCTTTCCGAATTCTCCGGAGTGGCCAAGCGACGACGGCAGACCGCCCGGTCGAGCGCCACATTTGCGCAGGTCAGGGCGGCATCACAAGCCGTTCGGCAGGTGTCTACAGAATCCCGCCGACCAGACCTCAGAGGGCATTTGATGTGAACGGATTGCCCTTTACGCCTTAGCAGCACCTCGTAAAACTTGCGTCGATCTTGAGGTGTCCCGACTGAGGATCTACTCGATGTTGACGGCGTCAATGTCCGACACCGAGCCGAACTGCGGCCGAACGGCTGGCGCCTCCGTCGAGTCGCGGCCCGACGGAGGCGAGGTACGGGAGGCTGGAGGTGTGCCCCGTACCCGGTCTCCTGTAGTGCTGCGCCCTCCGGTGGAGGTGATGCGGCCGGTTCCGGTGCCGGTGCTGCCGGCCGAGGACGCGATGCTGGGCGGGGTGCAGTACACGCCGAAGTGGGACGGGATCCGGGCGCTCGTCTTCGTCGGTTCGGGGCACGAGCCGGTGCTGGTGTCCCGGCAAGGCAATCGCCTCAACGACCGGTTCCCCAGCTTGCCGCCGGTGCTGGCGCGGTTGCCCGTCGGTCTGGTGCTGGACGGGGAGGTCGTGGCCGTCGGCCCGGGCGGCTGGCTCGACTTCACCGCGCTGTTGCGGACCCCGGCGGCGCGGAAGGCGGCGGGGACGCAGGTGCTGTACGTCGCGTGGGACGTCCTCGCGGTACCGGGCCGGGACGTGCGGGCGCGGCCGCTGCGCGAACGCTGGGAGGCGTTGGAGATGGCGCTCGCCGGCGCCCGGCCGCCGCTGCAGGTCACCATGGCGACGAGCAGTCTCGCCGAGGCGAGGGTCTGGTTCCGTGACCTCCAGCCGATGGGTATCGAGGGCATCATTGCGAAGGGCTGGTCCACCCCGTACCGGGTCACCTCGGGCGTCGGCGCCTGGCAGAAGATCCGGCACACCCACACCCTCGACGGCGTGCTGCTCGCCGTGATGGGCACCCCACGGCGCCCGCACAACCTGCTCGTGCGGCTGCCCGACGGCCGCACCGCGGTCACCTCGCCGCGGCTGACCTCGGTGCAGGCCGGCCCGATCGCCGAGCTCCTCGCCGACCGCCTGGAGCCGGCCGGCGAAGGCGGCCCGGGGTGGACGATCACCGGTCCACCGGTGACCGTCGAGGTCGCGGTCGGAACCGGCCGGCACGCCACCGTGCGCTACATCCGCCTACGGCCTGAGGAGTGAAGTCGGCCCAAGGCGATCCGCTCGAAGCGATGACACGCGGGACCTTGCCTGGCGAAGGTGCCGCTCGTCAAACCGCTGTCACCAGGGTGATGCGAGCTGTCAGGATGCCGGGCATGCGACTCAAGCCCCTGCACACCATGGAGCAGGCCGAACGCGGCCTCGGCTACGCGATCAACCAGCTCTCCAACGCCCGAAGCTCCGGGTACCCCGGTCCCGGCCCACTTCACACCTACCTGGAGACCGTCGACGAGGTCCTGCCGCACCTGGAACCGTTCGCCGAACCGGACCTGGTCGCCCACCTGCAGTCGACGGCGTACTGGCACCTCTTCGCCGTGACCGACATGACCAACGCGCCCTCCCCCCGACCCGTCTACCGCGAGCTCGACGTCCAGATAGCCGCGCTGGAGCAGGCGCAGGTGCAGCTGCGCACCATCAAGGCGCTGGCGCAGCGCCCGGGGCTACCTGTGGTGCTGGATACCAACGTCGTTCTGAACGCCAAGCCGTTCAGCGACATCGATTGGGCTCGGGTATGGCGGATCGGCGGCGTTTCCGTGGAGTCGGCGCGTCTGGTGGTGCCGCTTGCGGTGGTGGAGGAGCTGGACCGGCAGAAGTGGGCGGGCGGGCGCCGGTCCGAGCTGGCCGGCGCGGCCATCAAGTACCTGGAGCGGACCCTGTTCGGTGCCAAGCCGAACGAGCAGGTCCCTGTCGATGCCGCGCGCCGCCCCGGTGTGACGCTTGAGGTCTGGATGCCCAACCACTCCACCACCGTGGACGCCGACACCCAGATCCTGCTGACCGCCGGCGACATCCACCAGCTCAACCCGGCAGCTGGTACCACTGTGCTGAGCAACGACGCCAACGTCCGGCTCCGCGCCCGACAGTTCGGCCTGTCTGCGCTACGCCTGGAGGACACGGACCTGAAGCTCGAAGCACCGGCCAAGCAGTAGCGAAGGGCCTGTTCAGTACGCTGCCGCACGCCTAGGGTGGCAGTCCCGATCATCTGTGGCAGGGAGGCCGCCATGACCGCTCACACCGCCCGTACCAGCCCGGACACGATCTGGGGCGCTGCTCCCACCGACTCGGTGTGGGGCGTGGTGCCGGATGCGTCGTGGGGGGTTACCGACGACAGCGGCTGGAACTGATCCCGGCCTGACCCGGGCCCCGGGCTGTCTTTACCGGCCGGGCGGCAGGGGCTGGCTGTAGCCGAGGACGGTGACGTCCTCACCCGGGCACACCGCGGTGTGCGGGCGGTCGCCGCCGAGGCCGTCGCAGGCGGTGCACTCGGCGCGGGGTGGCGGGCTGCCTGGTTCCCAGCCCGTGCCCCGGCAGCGGGCACACCGACCCGCGCCGCAGGTACATGCGGCGGCCCGCCGGTCGGCGGCCTCGAGGAGCAGTTGGTCGTCCATGCCGGGCCCAACGAGCCGCCGACCGCCGGGTTCTTCAGGCTCCGGTGGCGGCGGCGCGCAGGCGCTCCTCGGCGGCGTCCAGTTCGGCGCGCAGGATCGGCAGCAGGGCGAGGCCCGCCTGCGCTGCTTCGGGCACGGGTGCGGGGTCGGCCAGGACGGCATTCCAGGCGGCGCGGGCGGGCATCGGTGTGCCGGCGGTGCGGAACACGTCGGCGTGCTCGCGGGCGTAGTGGGCGGTGAGGATTTCGAGGGGGGTCGGGTTGGCGCCGGGCACCGTGGTGGTGAGGAGCCAGCCGATGCCGCGGTGCTCGACCAAGGCGTCGAGCGCGTTGTCAGCGTCGCGGTAGGTGAAGCCGCCGGCGGTGCGGGCGGTGGTGTCCAGGAGGTGGGCCACCAGGGCGCGTTCGCGGTCGGTGGCACCGGCCAGCGGGTCGGCGACGTCCTGCAGCAGGTTCTGGGCGGCGTCGCGCAGGTTCCAGGGGCGAATGTTGGAGTAGGTGTCGATGTTGCCGGTGGTGTAGGCACGGATCGCGCCGAGGACCGTGGCCTCGGCGCTGAGCTCCCGGTGCAGCCGGATGATGTCGGCGTGCTCGGGGAGTTCCCGGTCCACGCTCTCTCGTACGTGGTTGCGGGTGGGTCCGTCGTGCCAGCGCAGGCTCCAGGTCCGGCCGTCGTCGGGGGCGGCATCGATCGCGCAGTCGTGTGCCTGGGCGAGGCCGTGGGCGAACTTGCGGATCGTCGTGCTGCGCGAGGGGGCCATCGTCGTCCTCAATCGGAGTCGGGCCCCGGCCCGGGGGCGCGGGCCGGGGCGTGGAGTTCATCGTAGGGAGGCCGGGGTGTGGGCGCGGCCCGGAATTGACACACAGTGCTATCGGCGCAGGACGTTGACGAGCTTGTCGGGGTCGAGGATGGGGGCGCCGTCGGGGCCCTTGAGGTGGTCGTCGATCCAGATCGGGCGATGGTCCTTGCGGGAGGGGTAGTACTGGTTGCGCCAGTGGCCTCGAACGATCCACCGGTGGTGGTGGCGCGGCCCGGCGGCGGGTTCGTCGGCGCGGTCCTGGTGGGGGATTCCGCGGTGGCGCAGGCGGACGTAGCGCACCGCGGTGAGCAGGTTCGGGTCGAGGCGGGCGATGCGCTTGGCGGAGGTCTTGCTCGCGTGCTGTTCCTCGGTGGTGGCGAGGGTCTGGCCCATGAGGAGCCAGGTGACGATGAGTGCGCGTTCTGCCTGTTGGAGTTGGTCGAGGGCGCTGTAGCGGGATTCGAGCTCGACCAGGCTCATGCCGCTGGTGTCCTGGGGTGTGTCGCGCAGCCAGCCCGGGACCTTGGCGAACGGCAGGTAGGAGACGTGGAAGCTGACGATGGGTTGGGGGCAGCGGCGGCGCAGGCGGTCGACCTCGGTCTTCGTCAGATTACGCAGGCCGGCGCGCGGGTCGCCGGCGGCCATGAAGCGCAGCCAGTTCTCGCGGGTGGCCCAGGTGCGGATCTGGACGCCGTTGCGGTCGATCATCCAGGTGGCGGCGGTGATCGGGGCGCCGGTGTACTCGCCGCCGTCGTAGGCGTCGGTGACGGGTTCCTCCCAGACGACCAGGCCGTTGCGGGCGGGGAGGTCTTCGGGGTGGAGGCGGTAGGAGGGCAGGGCTGCGCCAGCGCTGAAGGCGAGGCGGGCCATGTCGGCGTTGGCGTAGTAGAGGTCGGCGACGCGCAGGGAGTGCGCCCACTGGAGAGCGGCGTGGCGTTCCTGGGCGGCGGCGTCGGGGTCGAAGTTCGCGGACCAGATGGCGGGGCCGCCGTCGGGGCCGGGGTCGGTGAGCCAGGTGGCGAGTTCAGCGCGGATCTCGGGCAGGTCGCGCGCGGTGATGCCGGTGGGCAGCGGGGCGGGGGCGGTCACGGCTGGTCCGTTCCCGGCTCGGTGTTCTGGTCCGCCTCGGCGACGGGGAGGGTGTCGGTGGCGTCCTGGCGGATGGCTTCGAGGACGGCGAGGGTCTGGGTGCGGTTCCAGGTGCGGACGGCGGCGGCGATCGGGGCGGTGTCCCAGCCCTGCAGGTCGCTGCCGTCGAGGGCGGCCTCCTCCAGGTCGGCGGCAAGGAGTTCGGCGGGAGCGTCGAGCCAGATGGAGTCGATGATGGTGCCGCGCACGAGGTGGGCGATGGCGGTCCACCAGTCGGCGGGCAGGGGCTTGAGGTCGGCGATCTCGAGGTCGAAGAGGCGCTCGAGGAGGTTGCCGGGCAGGTGGCTGTACTGGGGGTTGGCCTTGGCGCGGGCGATGGCCTTGTCGACGGCGCGAACCGTGGTGCCGAGTTGCGCGGCGGCGGCGTCGCGGCCGCCCGGGCCGGTCTCCTGGACGCCGCGCCAGATGGCGTGGGCGCGTCGGACGGCGACCTGTTCGGCCTTGTCGCGCAGGAGGTCGGCTTCGATGTCGGCTTCCTGGACGGCCTGCAGCCACTCGGGGGTGTTGGTGCTCATGGTGGTTCTCCGGTCGGTGTCGGGGTTGGGAGTGGTGCGGGCGGCCCCGGGGCTTGGATGCGCCGGGGCCGCCCGCACGGGGAGGTCAGTCCTCGTCCTCGTCCTCGTCGTCCTCGTTCTCGGCGGCCTGGGCGGCGAGGTCGTCGCGCAGCTCGCGCAGGTAGTCGTCGAGGCCATCGATGACGACGGCGCTGAAGCCCATGCCGTCGCGGAACTCCTCGGTGAGGCGGACCTCGATCTGCTTGAGCTCCTCGTCGGTGGTGGCGGCGGTGATGCCGGCTTCCTCGGCGGTCCACCCCTCGCCGATGGTGTCCATGCTCCAGACCTGCAGGACGGCGTCGTCCTCCGGCTCGATGGCCTCGCACAGCTCGCTGATCGCGTCGTAGGCGGCCTGGGCGTCGTCGGTGAGGATCCGGCCGACGTGGTTGCGGCCGTCCCACTCGACGTCGGAGCCGTCGAGGACCCGCTGGGCGAGCGGGGCGATCTCCGCCAGGAGCTTGTTCGCGCCGTCGGCGGTCAGCGGGGGGATGCTCCATCGGCGGTCGATGCCGTGGTAGACGGAGGCCGGCATGCCCGAGCCGACGATGCCGTTGTAGGAGGCGAGGAGGATGCCGTCCGAGAGGCCGAGCTCGACGTAGACGGACTGGGCCTGGGACTCGCGGTCGTACCAGCAGTGGAGCTCGGTGTCCTCGGTGACGGAGTGGACCTGGACCTGGGTGCCGTCGGCCATGACGTATCCTCCTGGGTGAGCCCGGGGACGGCGGTCGCAACGCCGTTGCTGGGCTGTGGTGTTGGGGGCGGCTACCCCCAACACCACACACGCTACACCCCGGGGTTCAGTCATGACTACCCCCCGGGGTTCAGTCATATCTTCAACGTGTCGCCCGGCGGCGTACGGCCACCCGCAGGACGCCCCCGACGCACCGCCACGCCCCCTTCCCCGCGACCCGACGGGGCGTCAGGATGGCCCCGTCCGTGTACCGCACACGAAGGGGAGTGCAGCCATGCAGCCGTCCAGGGGTCAGCACGAGAAGCCGCCGCCGGACCCCGGCAAGGGGGACCCGCCGCCCGGCAACGCCGACGGGCAGGTGCCCGCGCAGCCGGCGAGCGACGGAAAGCACAAGAAGAAGTGACCCCCGAGGTCGACGCCCTGGTGGTGGCGGGGCGGGCGCGGTTGGACGCGGCGATGGCCGGGCGTTCGGCGTGGCCGGACGACTCGCCGTGGCTGCGCGAGGCGGTGGCCGCCCTGCCCCGCGACCTGTTCGCGCCGGACCGGTTGTGGCGGTGGGACGGGCACGCGTACGTGCCGGTCGACCGGGCGGTGGACCCGGCGGGGTGGGTGGGCGAGCTGTACGCCGATCAGGACGCCGCGGCGGTCACCCAGGTCACCGGCGGTCTGCCCTCGTCGTCGCTGTCGGCGCAGGGCGTGGTGGTCGACATGCTCGACAGCCTGGAGTTGGAGCCCGGGCACCGGGTGTGGGACGTCGGTACGGGGCAGGGCTGGAGCACGGCGCTGGCGGCGTGGCGGGCCGGGCCCGGCCGGGTGGTGTCCACGGAGGTCGACCCCGGCCTGGCCGCTTTCGCGCGCGGCCGCCTCGCCGCGGCAGGGGTCGACGCCGAGGTGGTCACCGGGGACGGCACCGCGGCCGTCCCGACGGGCGGCCGGTTCGACCGGGTGCACGCCACCTACGCGGTCGAGCGGGTGCCGTGGACGTGGGTGGAAGCGACCCGGCCGGGCGGGCGGATCGTCTACCCGTGGGGCCGGCTCGGGCACGTCGCCCTCACCGTCGCCGACGACGGCCAGTCCGCCTCGGGCTGGGTACAGGGCCTGGCACAGTTCATGCCCGACCGCGGCCACACCCTGACTGCCCCGGCCGGGGCCGCCGGGGCTGCGGGGTTCGCGGCGGTGCGCGGCACCGGACCGGCGGAGGCCGAGCACACCGTCCACCGGGACCTGGCGCCGCTGCGCGACGACTGGTCCCTCCGGTTCGCGCTGCGCGTCGCCGCACCGGACGCGGTGTTCACCACCGGGACGGACGAGGACGGCGTCTCGGCGTGGGTCCACGACGGCGCCCGCTCGTGGGCGGCCATGTCCGCCCGGCCCGGCCGGGCGGTGGTGGTGCACCAGGGCGGGCCGCGCCGGATCGGCGATGAGCTGCTCACCGCCTGGGACCAGTGGGAGGCGCTCGGCCGGCCGGTGCTGTACGACTACGGCGTCACCGTCACCCCCGGCGCGCAGTGGGCGTGGGTGTACGACGACCGGAGCGGGCCGCACTGGCCGATCGGCCGGACCACCGCGGCGGCCGCGGTCGGCTGATCCCCGGCCAGGAACCGGCGCTGGCGGTCCCGCTGCGCCGCGCGCCGGACGCGACGAGGCCCCCGCTCCTCGTGGAGCGGGGGCCTCGGGGTGCCTGGGCCTATTGGTCGGCCTGCCGGAGGGGGAGGCCGTAGGAGCCCTTGGTAGTCGGGTGGCGGACGATGGTGCCGTCCTTCGTGAGGGTGCTGAGCTTGTTCTCGGCGGTGCCGCGGGCGATGCCGGTCATGGTGATGATCTGGTCGATGTGCAGGTAGCCGACCTCCAGGCCCAGGGGGTCCCGGCACTCGTCGAGGGCAATGAGGATCTTCTCGGCGGCGGTGGGTTCCTTAGTCAGAGCGGGGGCAGCCTGGGCGGGCACCCAGGCGGTGGTGGTGATGTCGTCGCTGTCGGCGGCGGCCGGGCCGACGAGCGTAGTGGCGATCAGGTCGCGGTCGTCCCAGCCGGGGAAGTCGGCCGGCATGGTGATGCGGTCGGGGTCGAACATGCCGGCAGCGGACTCGAGGATCCAGGCGCGCATCTGCTCGGCGCGCCCGTCCGGGCCGGCGACGTAGCCGACGCCGAAGGTCCGTCGAGGGTCGTCCTCGGGAATGGTCGGGTCGAAGATCAGGGACTCGTCGTCGCCGGTCCAGTACGCGGGGATCTGGGACGGGTCGATGCCGTCGAAGCTGTCGGGCAGGTCGACCCGGTGCTTCTGCGCACCGTCGCTGCGCAGGAGGACGAGCTGGCCGCCGTAGAAGACGTTGTCGCGGATCGCCGTGTCCGAGCCCATCTTGTCCAGGTTGATGATCTGCCCGCACAGCACGAGGGCCATGCCAAGGGAGCGAGCCAGCGAGACGTAGGCGCTGATGATGAACGCGGCCTCTGCGGCGTAGGGGGACTTCTCGCCGAGTAGCTGTGCGAACTCGTCCAGGATGAGGACGATGTAGGGCTGTTCCGGGGTGGCGACGAAGTTCTTCTGCCGCTTCTCCTTCGACTGGGCGATGCGGTGCAGGAGGATCGCGTAGGCCAGGCGCAGGGCGCCCATGGCCTCCTCCAGGCCGCAGCCGGCGTAGGCGGCCATGTCCTCGACGTCGGGGTTGCTGCTGCCCTTGGGGTCGGCGTAGATGATCGCCCAGCCGTTGACGTGGTAAGCCAGGCCGAGGAGCTGCAGGACGCCACCCTTGCCGGAGCCGGTGACACCGGCGACGAGGACGTGCTGGGCGCCGCCCTTGGGGTCGCACAGCTGGATACGGGCGGGCCGCCCGGAGACTCCGAGGCCCAACCGGACGTAGCCGTTGTCGTTGGCCACGAGGGCCTCGGGGCCGGGCAGCGGGGTGCCGGTCTCGAGCGGGGAGCGTTCCATGAGCCGCAGCTTGGCCCGCCGGGGGTTGAGGGTGGGCTCGAACGCGACGAGCAGCGGGTTCTTGACATACAGGGCGCCGGCGAGGCGGAACTGTGTGGGCACGGTGACGGTGTCGGTGTCATCGTCGGCGACGACCCAGGCGGCGACGCCGCCGGTGGCCGGGTCCGGGGTGATCTCCTCCAGGTGGGTGCCGGGCACACATCCGCCCGAGCGGGCGACGCGCTGCAGCCACCGCAGCTCCAGCTCACCGTACTGGGGCTGCTCCCCGGGGTCGGGGGCGACGAGGTCGACGTGGATGTTCCGGGCACTGTCGTGCGGGCCGTCGGTGATGCGCACCCACGCGGCAGGGATCCGGTAGACGCCGGAGACGGTTTCCGGGCGGACGGTGACCGGGCGGCCGGGCTGGGCCTCGATAAAGCCCTCCCAGGCGTTCGGGCCGATGCCGGTCACCTTCAGGTGCTGGCCGGGGTGGGTGCCGTACTCGCCGGAGATGTGAGCATGCCAGCGCTGCAGGACGCGCTCCATCGGGGTGGTCTCGGCGGGCGGCTGCGGGTCCGTCTGCGGGTGCGGGGCCGCCCGCAGACGGCGGGGCCGGCTGCTGCGCAGGACCCGGCGCAGGGAGAAGACGACGAACCCGGCCGCGCCCCACCAGGCGGTGGAGACGATCCCGGCGGCGGAGGGCATGGTGGTGAACCCGGCGATGAGGGAGTCCATGCCGGCCGGGCCCTGGAGGGCGCCGGTGGCGGCGGCGGTCGCGGTGGTGAGGGCGGAGACGAGGAACGGGACGCGGTGGGCGCGCAGGATGTCGCCGCCGGGGACGGCGTCGAGGGTGCGCTCGGAGATGAGGCCGGCGGCGTTGGCGCCGGCGATGAGGACCGGGGCGGACAGGAACGTGGCGACGGTGCTGGAGGTCTCGGCGTCGAGGAACGGCATGAGGGTGGCCATGACGATCGGGGCGGTGCTCTCGACGACAGCGAAGGCCTTCTCGGCGCCCGGGTTCTTCTCGACCGCGGCGTCGGCGGGGGTGTGGTCGGTGGTCATCGTCTACTCCTGGGTGTACCACTGGCGGGCGGCCATGGGGACGCGGGCGTTGTCACGGGCTTCCTGGATGCCGCCGTGGGTCGCGACGGCCTGCTGCTCCGCGGCCTGCGCGCTGCGCGCGGCTTCCTCGGCGGCGGTGGCCTGGGCGAGGGCGGCCTCGGACAGGCCCTGCATGATCTTCGAGGTCTCGCGGGTCTCGGCGATGGTCGCGGCGTCGACGTGCAGGGCGGCGATCTGATCGGCGATGCGCCCGGTGTCCTTGGCCTCGTCGGCGATCGCCGCGGCCCGCTTCTTCTGCTGCTCGGCGCCCCTGCGGACGTCCCGGCCCAGGGCCCGGGTCTGGCGCACCAGCTCACGGTAGGTCAGTGCCATGGTCAGCCTCCCTGCTTGTCGTCGTAGAACTCCCGCTCGGCGGGGATGGTGAGCGGGCTGTCGCCGACGGCCCGGTAGATACCGCCGTGGCGGGTGTCCGCGTTGGCGACGAGCACCCCGACGGCCTCGGCGCCGCGGGTCGCCTGGCGCTCGACTTCCTCGGCCCCGACGCGCAGCGCTTGAACCTGTTCGGCGAGGCGGAGGATGACGCGCACGAGGGCGGTGCCGCCCTTGACCTCGCGGGCGGCTTCGGCGAGCTTCTGGGCCCGGGTGGCGAGCTCGGTGGCGTGGATCCGGCCGTCCTTGCTGGCCTCGGCGATCTGCTGGAGCGGTGCTCGCTTGGCTTCCATGCGGCGCTCGAACTGGCGCAGGGTGCGGACTTCGCCGCGGCTCAGGGTGTGGGTGTCGCCGTCCGCCTGGAAGGTGATGTCGCGTTCACCGACCGAGATCCCGGTGACGGGCTGCGCCCCGGGGCCGGTGGTGGCGGTGGCGGTGGCGGTGTGGGGCTGGCCGGCGGTGGGCGGGGTGGTCGGGCGGGGCGGCACCGCGGCGGCGGGCTGGTGCTGGTCGGTGTCCGGCTGGGCGGGGTCGGTGCGCGGGCGGATCGCCGCGACCGTGGCTGCGCCGGCGGCCTTCGTGGCGAGGTCGGCGGTCGAGCCGCTCACCGGGGTCAGTGGGGCGGTCCCCGCGGCCCGGGCACCCGGGGCGGGTGCCGTGGGGGCGGTGGTGGTGTCCATCGGCTTCCTCTCTGCCTGCTGGCCTGTGGCGGCTGTGGCGGCCGGCTTCCCGGCGGCGGTCGCGCCGGGCGCGGTGGCGGGTGCGGTGGTCTTCTTGTCCGGCGCTGTTGCGGGTGCCGGGGTCTTGCCGGTCGTGTCGGGTGCGGACCCGGGCGGGGTCTTGTCTGCGGGCTTGGCCGGTGCTGGGGGGACCGGGCCGCCCGGCGGGGTCTGGGCGCCGGGCCCGACGTGCGGCTTGAACTTGCTGCCCAGGCCCTTCGCGCTGTCCGGCGGGGCCGCGCCCGGGGTGCGGGGTGCGGGTGCCGGGCCGGGGGCTTTGGCGCCCGGGCCCTTGGTGGGGGGCTTGAGCTTCGTCGGGCCGCCGGCGGCCGCAGTGTTGTCCGGCTTCGAATCGGTGGGCTTGGTGCCGGTGCTGTCCGGCTTCGGGCCCGGCGCGGGCTTGTCACCGTCTCCCTGGCTGCCGCCGGCCGGGGCCTTATCGGGCTTCAGGGTCTTCGCGTCCGTGCCGGACCGGCGGCTGCTGTCGTCCTTGCGGCTGTGGGTGTCGGAGGACTTCGTGTCGGACGCCGTGGAGTCCTTGGTGTCGCGGTGGTCCTTGCCGTCCTTGCTGGTCTTGGACGCGTGGGAGGTGTCGTTCTTCGACGAGGCATCGGTCTTCGACGCCTTGGTGTCGGCGGTCTTCGCGTCCGTGCTCGCCCGGCGGTCGTTGTTGTCGCGCGAGGAGGTATCGGCCTTCGAGGAGCGGTCGTGCTTCGAGGCCTTGGTGTTGGTGGCAGCGGTCTTGGCGTCGGTGGAGTCGTTCTTCTTGACGTCCCGGCTGTCCTTGCCCTGCTGCTGGCTGGTCTTGTTGTTCAGGTCGGCGGTCTTGGCGTCGCGCTGGGAGCGGTCCTGCCGGGTGTTCTCGTTCTTGGAGACCTGGTCGGCCTTGCTCGTGTTGGTGTTGGTGGTGTTCGTCGAGTTCCCGGAGACCCGGGTCTCCTTCACGTCGTGATTGCGTTTGATGCTCTTCGTCGTGCCGGTGCGGCCGAGCCGCGCGGCGATGGCGCGGACCAGAGCCGACACCGCGCCCTCCTGACCGCCCGCCTGGCTCCCGGAGGCGGCACCGCCCCGGCCGGGCGCCGTGTCGCCGCCCTTGCCGTCCGAGCTGTCCTCGCCGGGGGCGGGCTGCAGCGACGTGGTGCTGCCGAGTACGGTCGCGGGCCGGGCCGGCTGGACGGGCGCGAGAAGCTGCGCGAGGCCGCCCGACGACGGCGCGCTCGGCGTCTCGACCGCGGGCGCGCGGTCCTGGGCGGGCGGCGGCGGGGCGGGCAGGTTCGGAGCAGTCGTTACTGTCGGTGTCGCCATCTCGGCCTCCTTGCTCTCGATGTCTCCCTCCCCCCTCCTCCCCACCCCCCGAAAACGCCCTGACCTGCCCTATTGGCAGAGTGAGGAGGCGAATCGGTTCACGGCAGGGAGGGAGGAGGGAGTGAGGAAGTAACGGACTGTTACACCTTTGGGTGGCTGAACCGCTTCTTCGCCCAACCGGCCACGAGCAGCACCCCGGCTCCGCCGAGCACCACCACACCCGCCCCGGGCACCGGCGCGCCGTCGTCACCGCCGGCTGCGCCCACCGACCGGGAGGTGTTGACCATCCCCGGCACCTCCACCTGCGGATAGGCCTTCCCGCAGTCCTCGATCGCGTTGAAGCCACCGCCGGCCTTCGCCACGCACGCCTGCACCGCCTCCCGGCGGGCCCGCTGCGCCTCGGTCTCCTGGCTGGCGGTCTTGACGAGCTCGGCCTGCTGGGCGGCCTGCTGCTTCTGCCGCTCGAGGTCCAGGCGGGCGGAGTCGAGGGCGATCTGGGCCTTCTTCACCTCGGCGTCGGCCTGTGCGGAGGACCAGGTGGACCAGGCGAACATGCCGGTGGCGGCGAGGACGACGGCGCCGGCGCCGATGCCGGCCTTCGCGCGGGGGGAGAGCTTGGCGTTCGGGGCGTAGGCGCCGTGCAGCGGCGGGGTCTTCCAGGACGGCACGGACGAGATGTCGTAGGCCGGGTCGTTGTAGACGGACTGGTCGTTCATCGGGGTCGCTCCGGGGAGTGGATGGGTCGGGCGGGTTGGGTCAGTCCTGGTCGGGGTGGGGGGTGTGGGCGATGGCGTTGAGGGTGGCGATGTCGTGGGCGGCCTGGACGGCGGCGAACTCGTCGAGGCCGATCCGCAGGCTGATCGGGACGGCCCGCTTCGTGTCGGCCTTGGGAAGCACCTCGTCCGGGCTGATGAAGGCGACGCGGGCCTCGACGAGCTTCCGGACGGCGTCGAGGATGTTCAGCGCCTCATGGGCGTTGGTGGCGGTGAGCTCGTAGGCGTAGGGCTGCTGGTCGGTCATGGGGGTGGCTCCTCTTCTGGTGTTGCGGTGGTCCGCCCGGTTGGTCCGGGTGGCCGGCGGGGTGTGGGCTGGGTGTCGGCGCCGGGCGCCTTCGTCGGCCGCCAGACCCCCGGTGCCGGGGGTGGGCTGGCGGCCGTTCGGAGTCGCCGGGATCCGGGTCACCGTCGGGGCGGCCGGGTCCGGTCGAGGCCGGCCGTCGCGGTGCGGGAGCGTTCGACGCGGACCGGGGCGGTGGCAATCGGCGCGGCCATGAGGGCGGTCGCGGCGAGCGCGGCGAGGAGCAGTCCGAGGGTGTGGACGAGGGCGTTCACGGGGGTCTCCTTCATCTGCGAGTGGTGGGTGTCGGCTGCGGGGCCGGGCCCCGGCGGGGCTACTTGCGGCCGGACCGCTTGGTGATGCGGGCGGTGGCCTGCGGGCGCGCGTTCGGGGTCTGCTTCGCGGCGAGTGCCATCTGCTTGCGCGCGCCGTCGGCGTACTCGGGGGTGTCGCCCGCGGTGCGCCGGCCGCGTACCGGCGGGCCGTGCGGGTTGCCGCGCCCGGGGCCCTGCCCGGGGGCCTTGTCTGCCTTCGCACCGCCGGGGGGCATTTGCGGAACGACCTGCAGGTTCTTGGCCACTTCGGCGCCGTCGGCGGGCTGCCCGTCCGGGTCGAGGGCGGCGGCCTTCGCACGCGCCACCGCCGCCACCCGGGCCCCGATCGACTCCGCCGTGTCACCCAGCGAGGAACCGGTGACGTCGTACCAGGCCCGCTCCCACACCCGCTGCGTGATGACCCGCTGCGACAGCGCCGCACGCAGCTGCACCGCCCGCGCATACACCTCGGGATGCACCTTCTGGTACTCGCCTTCGAGGGCCTGCTGCGCCAGGGTCTCGGCGTGCTTGCGGTCGGCGTCGGCCTTGGCGCGGGCGGCGTCCCGCTCGGCCTGCTTCTTCGCGGCAACCCGTTCGGCGCGGCGCTGCGCGCGGGAGGGCTTGCCGTCGCGGGCGCGGATGCGGCCGTGTTCGTGAAGGTCCCAGACGCCGGGGCCGGCGAGGGAGGCGAACGCGGTCGCGAGGGCGGTGGCGACGCCGAAGGTCTCCAGGCCGTGAGCGAGGTTGATGCCGGCGGCGACGAGGGCGAGGAGCCAGGAGATCAGCCGGTAGTGCCAGTGGGGGCGGTGGTCGTCGACGGCGGCGGCGGCGCCGCGGTTGACGACCCAGGCACCGCCTTCGAGCATCACCGGGGTGGCGAGCAGCCACAGCTGGGCGGGGTTCCAGAAGGCGTGCATCTGGACGGGGAGGGCGACGACGGCGCAGGAGATCGCGAAGCCGAGGGCGGAGCGGCGCCACTGGGTGGCGGACTGGGCGCGGCGGTGGGCGGCGGCCTGTTCGGCGTCGGCGTCGGCCTGGCGCTTGAGGCGGGCCTGGTCGGCCTTGTGGTTCTCGGCGGCGGCCTTGGCGTTGAGGGCGGCGATCTCGGCCTTGGCCTTGGCCTCTTCGAGCTGGAGGGTGATGTCGGCGGTGCGTTGGTCGACGAGGTTCTGCTGGCGGAGCTGCTCGGCGTGGGCTTCGGTGACCTGGGCCCGGGCGAAGGCTTCGGCGTAGGAGTCGGTGTAGACGCCGTTGAGGGTCGTGGCCGGGTCGGCGGTGGTGGTCACCGGGTCCTCCTTCCAAGATCTGTAGTGGGCATGACATGGATTGGGTGGGGCGGGTGCGCGGCACGACGGCGGCCCCCGCCCCTACCCGGGCGGACAGTCAGCCCGCGAGGCGCAGCTCCTGGGCGGCGTCGGTGGCGGCCGGCAGGAGCTTCGCCGCCAGGGTCAGCAGGGCGTCCTGGTGGTCGGCCTGGGCGTCCAGGGCGGCGCGCAGTCGGGAGGCGGCCTCGGCGAGGTCATCGGCTTCGCTGCCCAGACCCACCGAGGGGTAGGACTCGAGGTGGTCGGCGGCGTCCTGCACGAGGTCAGCGAACGTCGCGAGGGTCAGGCCCTCGGCGGGGATCGGGACGGGGCCGCTGTGGCCGCCGGCGAGGAAGGCGATGTCCTCGCCGTACCGGGCGACCAGCTTGTCGACCGCGCTGTCGATGGTGCTCTTCTCCGGGGCAGCGGTGAGGGTGGAACGGGGCATGGCCCGGCACACGGCGGCATGGTCGTTGGCGTCCTTGATGGCCTCGGCCTCCTCGTTCGGCAGGTACGGCTCCCCGTCAGTGCGGGCGTTTCGGTGGCTGAGGCGGGTACCGCAGCCCTCGCACTCCACGAGGAAGCCCGCCACGGTCCGCATCGCGCCCCCGCTGCACAGCACCCCCCTCGTCGTGTAGTGGGTCTCGAAGGTGTGGGTGCGCAGGTTGACGGCGGCGCCGCCGAGGGTGAGGAAGCGGGCGACGGTGTCGGCGGGCCAGGCGGCCTCGGTGGTGGCGGTGGTGGTCATAGCGGGGTCCTCTCGGTTCATGTCGGTACAGGTGTCGGTGACGGGTGCGTGGGGCGGGTGGGCCGGTTCGGCCGCAAGAGCGTGCACAGCAGATCGATGAGTCCCACAGGGGCCCCCCAAAGGGGCCGGAGCACTGGGCCCCGGCCCGGGGCGGAGGTGTGGTCGGGCGGCAGCGCGCGGCGGGGCCGATCAGGTGCGGTTGCGGCGGCGCTCGATCTCGTTGTGCTCGGCAAGCAGGCTCTCGGCGGTGGGCCGGACGTGCCTGCCCTCGCAGTTCTCGGCCCAGTCCTGGTGCGGGTAGCAGGTGGTCCGGTCGTCGGCGTGCATCCCGGCGTCCTCGGCCCGGTTCTCGCGGGCGATGGCGGCGGCGAGCTTCTTCGACAGCGGCTTCTTCATGGCAGGTCCTTCCGTGGTTCGGCCAGGACGGGCCGGGGCGCTGGGCCCCGGCCCGGGGCGGCAATGAGGGGGGTCAGGCGGCGGTGGGCAGGTCCTCGTCGGCGGGCCGCGGGGCACGCTCGCCGTCCGGGTCGACCGCGGCCGCGCCGCGGGGAGTGGTGATACGGCCGGACACGCCGGCCGAGGTGACCACCAGGACGGTGGTGCGGCCCTCCTGGCGACGGATCACACCGGCGGCGAGCATGCGACGGGCGCTCATCGCGCACCCACCAGCAGCCGGCCCTGCCCCGCGGCTACGACGGGCCGGGCGGGCGTCGGGGCGGTGTCTTCGAGCTCGGTGATCGCGGGGGCCATGTGCTCGCCGGCGATGTCCGTGAGCGCGATCTCGGCGAGCCGCGCTGCGTACACGACGTCGTTACCGGCCGCCGGGTCCAGCTGCGCCGCGGCCTGCTCGGCCACCCGCACCACCACCCGGGCCAGCTCGTCCGCCACCGACCTACCACCCGTACCGTCCCCCACCAGCCCAAGCAGCAGCTGCGCCGCGTCCTGCGGCGAACCGGCAGCCAGGGACCGGAGGGCACGGACCGCGTCGAACGCGTCCTGCACCATCGGATGCACCTCAACGGTGCGGACAGCGCAGCCCTGGGGCTGCGGGGGCGGGGTCGGGATCGGCTTGTTGCCGTAGCCGCCGTTGATGTTGTGGTCGCTCACCGGACACCACCCTTCCCGCCGTTGCCGGCGCCGGGCGCGGGGGTGGGCGAGGGCTTGGTCGTGCCACCGCCGAGGTAGCTACGCAACACGCCGATCATCGCGCACCACCCTGCTGCGCCTGGCCGGACGAGGCCGGCTGAGCGGCGACCATCGCCGCGAGCTGCTCGACGTGGCGGTAGACCTCGTGGCCCGGCATCTGCACCGGCTCCGGGGCCGGCTGCGCCGGGGGCGCGGTCTGGGTGGTGTCGCTCACTGGGCCACCCCCGCCCAGGCCGGCGCCGACGGGATACCGCGCTCGGTACGCAGCTCGGTGTCCTGGCGGAGGAGCTGCGCGAGGAGGAGGGTGGCGCGGCGGGTCAGGCCCTCGGCGGCGGTGCCGCCGTAGCGCAGGTCCATCGCCTGCACCATCGTGACGGCCTCGACGTCGTCGGACTCCTCGGCGCTGACCGCGGTCACCCAGTCGGCGAAGGCGTTCAGGAGCACCGTGGCCGGGTCGGCCAGCAGGCGGGCCATCTCCTGGTGGCGGGCGATGTCGTTCGGGAGGGTGCTGGTCTCCGGCACGAACCCGAGGTTGGTCGTCGGCGCGAAGTTGTCGAACGGCTGGCTGCGTTCGGGGGTCGTGGCGGGATGCTGCGCGGTATAGGGCAGGATGATGCTCACGGTGTGCTCCTCAGTGACTTGAGGTTGCCCGCCCAGCTGCGGGCCAGGGGTCGCATCCCTGAGCCCGCAGCGCCATTTCTGGCATGGCGGTGGTGCAGTAGCCCTCCGGTCGGGGTCGCATCCCGTCCGGCTGGCGATGGGAAGACGATGACATTCGAGCCCGACGCTTGTCAATGTTCCGGAACAATGTCTAGGCTGATGTCTCCAGGAAGACCCGCCATGCCATTCAGCCCCCGGGAAGGACGACCCACCATGAGCACCGATAGGCCCCGAGGGCCCGGGTACGAGGAGATCGCCAACCACTACCGACGAAAGATCGACAGCGGCGAGCTGCAGCCCGGCGCGAAGCTCCCCACCGTCCGGGAAGTGCAGACCATATGGAACGTGAGCAACACGACGGCCGCTGCGGCCATGGCCGAGCTGCGCCGGGCGGGCCTCACGATTGCGCGCCCCCGCGTGGGAACAGTGGTCGCCGACCCGCCACCAGTTGTGGTGACCGGGGTTGCGCGCATTGAGCAGCTGATTCGCACCGGCAAGCCGTACCAAGACGGAGAGACCAAGGTGGAACTCATTCGCCCCTCGCTGCGCTCCTGCAACGACCCGTACATCGCGGACCAGTTGGGGATCGAACTGGACAGCGAGATCGTGCTTCGCGTTCGACTCTTCAGTCAGGATGGACAGCCCAAGGCGATCGGCGTCAACTGCATTCACCCCCGGGCTCTCGCGATCGTTCCTGAGCTGGTGGAAGGAACGGAGCTGCCGAAGTTCTGGCAACTCCTGTACACGGAGCGAACGGGCGAGTCGATCACGCCCGCCAACGAGCTCTTCCACGCCCGGCCTGCTTCGAACGACGAGCTGGCAGCATTCAACCTCGCCGACGTGCCACCCGACATGGCGGTACCCGTCCTGGTGAGCAACGTGACCTTCCACACCGACGACGGCCAACCGATCGAGGTCTGGGAAGACACCTACGCACCTGGAACGCGAAAGGCTGTCCCTCGCGCGCAGGCTTGAGACGGGGGCCGAGGCAGTAGCCTCCCCAAACGCGCGAACGGTCGGCTGGGATGGAGACCCGACCGACCGTCCATGCAACACAGCGAGTTCCAGCTCGCTGATCGAAGCAACCCACCCAGCAAGGAACAGGTGCTCGATGGCAAGACTAGCCAGCCCGGCGGGAACGCCCAAGGCATTGCGCAATGCGTCACTTTTGGTTGACGGTGGTACCTCGTGAGTGCGCGGCCCGTGGAGGAGCGGGGCTCCATCACGGCTCATGGCCCGGTCAGTGGCATCCAGGTCCACCACCACATGCAGTTCGGCCCGACCGCGGTCTTCAACCTCGACCTGCAGGTGGTCGTGCAGCTGGCCTTCATGCTGCAGGAGCAGGCCCGCCGGCTGCCCGACGAGGACCCCTTGGTGGTCACACCGATCACGGTGTGGGAGCGGTTGAAGGAGCTCGGGGTTCCCAGTGGGAATGGGTCCGGCCTGATCGGCAAGAACGCGGTCTACGAATCCTTCGCGCGGCTCATCGCCAAGGGCTACGTCCGCCGCATCCCAACTCGGTCGGCCGACCGGCGCCGGGCCGGCCCCGTGTCGTACCAGTACTACGAGAACCCTGCCTGGAACCCCGATTGGGCCCCGCCCCTCGAATCTCTGCAGGTCAGCTCTGGTTCCGGCAATGCAGGATCCGGCATTGCCACTTCCGGCACTGCCGGAAGCAGGACAAACCAATCGTTTCCGCAGGTCGGCTCTACTTCCGGCATTGCCGGATCCGGCATTGCCGGAAGCTCGACGTTTCCGCAGGTCAGCTCTACTTCCGGCAATGCCGGAAACCCCCCACACCCCCCGGAGGAGGTAGGAACTACCTCCTCCCCCTCCCCTCCGAAGCGGCGCAGCGCGGCTGCTGGGGGCGGATCCGCAGCAGCCCCCAGCGGCGAGGCACCTCTGACTGCCGACGTGGATCCGAAGCAGCTGCAGGCCGCGGTCGACTTCCTGATGCGGCTTCCCGGCAAGTGGGCAGTTGGCCGGCTGAAAGTCCGCGGCCTGGCCACCGAGCTCGTCCGCGCGCTCGAGGACACCGGCTGGAAGCTGGATGCGGCGCTGAGGCTGTGGCTCACCCGCACCGAGGAAGGCAAAGCGGCACCTCGGAGCCACGCCACGGTGCTGGAGTTCAGGATCAAGAACCTCGAGCTGCGCGAGGCCGTACTCGCCGTCGACGCCGGGGACGGACCGCCGGACCGCGCCGCCGGGGCGCAGCGCAAGCCGTGGCTGCCGGACTGGTGCGGCAAGTGCAACGACGGCGTCCAGCCGATGAGCCTGATCATGCGAACGATCGCGGACCCGGACCTGGAGAGCGACAAGGTCATCCCCTGCCCGGACTGCCACCCTTCCCGCGTTCGCCGCGCGAACTGACCCCCAGGACGGAATCCCATCGTGCCCATTCCGCACCAGCACGCGGCCACCTACGCCGACGAGGAGCCCTACGACGACGAGCTGGACCCGGATGCGCTGCCGGGGCGAGGCCGCCGGGGTCCTCGCAACGACTCTGCGGTAGGAGCCGGGAGCATCGAGCGCGTTCCGCCACACGACATGGCGGCCGAGCAGGCCACCATCGGCGGGATGCTCATCTCCAAGGACGCCATCGGAGACGTCATCGGCGTGCTCCGGCCCGAGGACTACTACCGGCCCGCCCACGAGCTCATCCACAACGCGATCCTGGCCCTGTACGCGAAGGGCGAGCCGGCCGACGCCATCACGGTCGCGGGAGAGCTCACCCGCCGCGGCGAACTGGCCCGGGCCGGCGGTCCCGGCTACCTCCACGACTGCGCCAACCACGCGGTCGCCGCCAGCGCCGAGTACTACGCCGGCATCGTCCACGAGCGCGCCGTCTTCCGCCGCCTGAGCCAGTCCGGCGTCCGCATCGCCAACATGGGCTTCTCGGGCGAAGGAGACGTCCGCGAGGTCGTCGACGCCGCCCAGTCGGAGCTGTTCGGCGTGCTCGGCCCCGAGCGCTCGACCGAAGTCCGCCCCCTCAGTGCGACGGCCGACACGCTGGCCGACCGCATCGAGGCCCGAAAGAACGCCAAGGGCGGGCTGCAGGGCATCCCCACCGGCTTCCTCGACCTGGACACACTCACGAAGGGGCTGCGGCCCGGCCAGTTCGTCATCATCGCCGCACGGCCGGCGATGGGTAAGTCGACCCTGGCCGTGGACTTCGCCCGCTCCTGCTCGATCGAGCACAAGATCCCGTCCGCGCTGTTCTCGCTGGAGATGGGCCGGGAGGAGATCGAGGAGCGGATCATGTCGGCCCACGCCCGCATCCCCCACCACCACATGCAGTCCGGCGACATGACGGACGACGACTGGTCCCGCTTCGCCCGCTACTACGACGACTACGCCAGCGCGCCGTTGTTCATCGACGACAGCGAGAACCTGACCGTCATGGACGTGGCGGCCAAGTCCCGCCGTCTCAAGCAGCAGCACGACATCGGGCTGATCGTCATCGACTACATCCAGCTCATGAAGTCCGGCACCCGCAACCCCGAGAACCGGCAGCAGGAAGTCTCGGAGATCTCTCGCAACCTCAAGCTCCTCGCCAAGCAGCTCAAGGTGCCAGTCATCGGGCTGTCCCAGCTGAACCGGGGCCCCGAGCAGCGCACCGACAAACGCCCGATGGTCTCCGACCTTCGCGAGTCCGGTTCCCTCGAACAGGACGCGGACATCGTGATCCTGCTGCACCGCGAGGACGCCTACGAGAAGGAGTCCCCGCGCGCTGGCGAAGCTGACCTGATCGTCGCCAAACACCGAGGCGGCCCCACCGCCACGATCACAGTGGCCTTCCAAGGACACTACAGCCGCTTCGTCGACATGACCCGGAACTGAAGAACCCGGCGCCTCGGGCCGGGCACCGCCGGGGCGCAGCGGGGCGGCGTCGAGAACGTGATCGACTCCGTTCGCAAGCATCTCTTCTTCAGCTTCGTCGGACGGCGTTTCAGTAGGCCAGCCCGGCTGGCCTACTGGGGTTGAAGATCGTGAAACGTTGCGTGAAACGATTCCGGTTCTTCGGGTGTCGGTCTGCTGAGTACGTTCGGTGTGCATCGGGGCGGACTCAAGTTCGGCGGCAGGCCGGCGCCCGTCCCGGCCGGAGGTGCTGTGGTGGCCGAACCCCGATGCGACGAGTGCGGATCCCGCGGGACTGCCCGTCCGCGCAACAACGACCCGTACATGGTCATCTGCGACGACTGCTGGCCCGAGGGTGGCCTGCGGTACGGCTTGGACAACGAGCCGACCAACTGCAAGCGCTGCAACCGCCCGGGCGCTCGCTGGAACGGTTACGAGCGGGCCGTCCTGTGCCGCCCGTGCCTGATAGCCCCGGAACCGGAGCCCGACCCGAGCCGGGAGCCGGTGTCCATCCTGGAGGTCTTCGCCGGCATGGCAGGCCCAGAAGACACTGGCGTTGAGGACGCCCGTGCGCCGCACGCCACGACCACGGTCCAGCCTGCCGCCACGGCAACGACCACGTGCGGCCAGTGCGGAGCCGCCGCCCAGTGGTTCATGACCCGCTCGAAGAAGTGGGTCCTCCTCGAACCCGTTGCGCATCCGACGTACCTGGTGCCCGAGGGGACCCGCTGGCACATCGACCAGCACAACACCGCGCTGAACATCGGCCGTGCGAACCCGACCGACCGCTGCCGGGTCTGCCACTGGGACGTCTGCCCAGGCCGCGTTCCGGCGCCGACCAGCCCGCACATGCTCGCCCTGTGGCGGAACAACGAGCAGCGCCAGCGGCAGGCCCTCTGACGAGTGCGCACCGCGGTGGCCGGCCGGGCCGGGGCCGGCTTGCCCCGATTGTGTGGAACCTGTGGCGGTGGTGATCGCGAAGGCTCTAGCCTGGCGCCCTACTTGAGGGGGCGCCACGTGGCCGAGACCGACAAGACCACCACCACCTCGTTCTTCGGCGGGACGCCCGAGGAGCGGGCTATCAGGCGCCGTCGCGAGTGGATTGCGACGATCGCGATCCTCGCGGTGATCGTGTTCATCGCGGTCCTCAGCTCCTCGAACGACGACAAGGAGTCCAAGCCGGCCGCCGTGCAGTACCGCAGTCGGACGATCACCGCTGTCGACGTCTCGCCGTGGCCGTTCACCGTGACCGGCGGCATTCTCCGCTGCCGTGGCATCAACGTGGTGACGTTCGAGACGGATGGGGTCGAGTATGCGCTGAACGGGCCGGCTCAGGCCGTCTATCCGCAGCCGGGCCGGCTGTGGGCGGAGGACCCGCAGCTCGGGTACGGGCTGAAGAAGTCGATGGGGCCGACGATCGCCATGGGCCTCGCACTGTGCTGAGCCCCTGACGTCCGGGCTGCACGGCCAGAGCACGGCGGCCCCGGCCGAGGGGCGGCGCTCACACACGTCGGGGAACGCAAGAGAACGGGCCGGCCCGGCCGGGCGTGGGGCGTAGCATCGGGGCATGGTTGCGCAGTCGGAGTACGCCGAGACGTCGCATGCCGCCGAGGACGCGGCGCCGGAACCGGGCGGGCAGCCGTCCGAGGCTGGTGTAGTGGAGGAGTTCCGGAACGCCAGCGCGGCGTTGCGGGAGCTGTATGCGGAGGCCCCGGTTGATCTGCTGCCGCTCATCAAGCGAGCGGTGAAGGCGTTGATGGCGTACACCGACGCGGAGATCGCCCGGCCGCGGTTGGCGACGCCGGCCGACCCGGAACGGATCAGGTCCCTGTGGTCTGAGCTCACCCAGTTGGCCAGACGCCCCGAGGAAGCCGCCGGACTCACCCTGGCTTCCTCGGGGATTGGTGTGATCCCTGGCCTTGTCGTGCCCGATGACCTTGCGGTCAAGGGGTCCTTGAGAGGTGTATTCGTCACCGGCGACGTTGGCTGGCACGGACAGGCTCCGAGGTCGGCGCGTCGGGCCCGGGAGCGGGCGCGCCGGAACCTCGGCGCCGAGGCTGGGGAGCCGCAGGGACCGCAGGGACCGCAGGTGGCCGTTCCCCGGATCCCCGTAGTCCCCATCCCTGCAGGCACGGAGGCGCTGACCGGCCTGGAGGCGTCGATTGCTAAGACCGACGCCCTGCTCGCGCAGTACTTGGAGGAGAACCACATCGTCGGCGCCGGGCGCGACTCCCGTACGGCAGCCGCACCGGCCGGGGCGAAGGCCGCCGGATCCCTCCGTGGGGTGCTGCCGGAGGACCTGGCCGAGGAACTGGAGGAGCGCGCCGGCGCGGACTCGGCCGAGTACGTGGCGGCCGCGGTACGCCTCCAGCTGGAACGGGATCGCATGCAGGACCTGCTGGATGTGCTGGAAGACGAGCACGGCCCGATCCCGGAGGCGTCGATCGCGAAGGCGGAGGAACTGTGGCCCGGCAACGCCGAGTAGCCGCTGCGAGCGGCACGATCGTGCTGGACAGCGAGGGCCTGTCGAAGCTCGCCGAGGGCAACGGCGACGTGCGAGCGATCGTCGCCAAGGGCTTGCGGCAGGGCTACCGGATTGTCCTGGCGGCGGTGACCCTGGCGGAGGTCGTGCGTGGGGACGCCCGGGACGCGAACATCAACCGGACTGTCAGCGCGTCCGGCGAGGTGGTGCCGGTGACCGCGGAAATCAGCCGCGAGGCTGGCAAGCTCCTGAGGCTGGCCGGCCTCGACGGCCGATGCACGATCGATGCCATCGTCGTCACGGTCGCGGCCCGGCAGACCCGCCCTGTCGTGATCCTCACCAGCGACCCGAACGACATCAACGCCCTGATCAGTGGCCTCGGCCTGCCGAAGAACGAGATAACCGCGACCCCCGTGTGAACCACCGTCCCCGCCGCGCCGGCGCGGGCCCGCACCGAGGTGGCTCATCGGGTGCCTCCGGCGGCCGGGCGCAGCGCGGGGGTGTGGAGGGTGCGGGCAGCTTGCTGGAGGTCGTCGAGGTCTGTGCCGGTGAGCGCGAGTAAGCGCAGTGTCGGGCGGAGCCGGGCGGTCGGGGTGGTTGCTGCTGCGGTGTCCGGCCCGGGTGCTGTCGGGGCGGCCGCCGCTGTGGCGTGGTGGGTTGCCGTGGTGGTGCGGGGGTGTGCGGTGCGGGGAGTGGTGTCCACGGCTTCCTTCTCGTGTCGCCGGCCGGGGTGGTGATCACTGTGCCGACGGACCGTCAGGCCGGGAAGCAGGGACGTGTCTTCACCCGCGGCGCCTAGGGTGGGTGAATACACGCGGCAGCCCGGGGCGGGGGATCTGGTGGGCACACTCGACGACATGGGCGACTGGACGTTCCCGCGGCTGCTGCGGGCCCTGCGGGTCGAGGAGGGCTGGTCGCTGGCCGACCTCGCCGAGCGGGTGCACTACTCCCGCGGGCACGTCCACAACATCGAGACCGGGAAGCGCCCGCCGGCGGAGGACTTCGCCCGGGCCGCGGACCGGGCGCTCGGCGCGGACGGCCTGCTCCTCAACCGGTGGCGCACCGACACCGCCCGGCCCGCCGCGAGCCCCGGCGCGGCCCGGTTGAATGCGCTCCTCGCGGCGACCGCCGCGTCCTCCCGGGTCCTCGCCGACATGGCCGACCTCGAGATCGACACGATCGAGCGGGACGTCGCCGGCCTCGCCGAGGCATACCTCGCCTGCCCACCCGGCCCGATGCTCCACGACGCCCACCACCTGCGCCAGGACGTCACAGCCCGCCTGCGGACCCGCCACCACCGGCCGACGGAGCGCACCCGCCTGTACCGGGCGGCGGGGCACCTGTCCGGGGTCCTCGCCTACGCTGCGCTGGATCTGGGGCGGGCGGACATCGCGGGTGAGCATGCGCGGGCGGCGTGGCGGTGCGCGGACTTCGCGGGGGACGATGAGCTGCGGGTGTGGGTGCGGGGTACGCAGTCGTTGATCGCCCGGTTCGGCTCCGACTTCGATGCGGCGCTGGACTTCATCCTGGACGGCCTGCAGTACGCCCACCCCGCGACCGGCCCCGGCCGGACCGGCGGCGCCCGCGGGGGCGGTGTCGGGGGTGGGTTGGGGACGGGGCTGGCGCGGCTGCTGTGCGGGCAGGCCCAGTGCCTCGCGAACCTCGGTGACGCGGCGGGTGCGAACGCGGCCCTGGACGCCGCCGAGATCGCCCGGGAACACGCCGGCGACGACACCCTCGGCGGCCTCTTCGCCTTCTCCACCGCGAAGCAGGCCTACTACGCGGGCAGCAGCCTCATCTGGCTGGATGGAGGCCCCGACGCCGCACGCGCCGCACGCGAGGCCGAAACCGCGATCCGGCTGTGGCAGGACCAGGGCCCGGGCGAGCGGTCGCTGGACGACGAGCACCTCGCCCACGTGTATCTGGCCACCGCCCGCCTCCAGCTCGACGATGCCGAGGGCGCCACCGCCGCGGTCGCTCCGGTCCTCGACCTGCCCGAAGACCTGCGCATCTCCTGGATCGTGAAGCGAATGGATCGCCTCGCCGGGATGCTCGAACAGCCCCGCTACGCGGGCAACACCACCGCGCGGGACACCGCGGAGAAGATCCGCGCCCAGGCCGGCTGACCTATCAGAACGCCGGGGGATCCGTCCAATGCGCCCGCGCGGCCTACCCGAATCCACCAGCATGGGGCGCATGAACAGCGCACCCACTCATGACCTCTTGATGATCTGTGACACGTGCGGCAAGGACATCGCCGATGGCCAAGGCGACATCTGGGTGAAGAACTCCGACCTCACCGACCGCCGAACCGCCCTGCGTGAATGGAAGGAACGCCACGCGACCGAGTCTGACGGAGGGTGGTACACCCCCAAGCAACTCCTCGAACGTCCCCAGCTAGTGCGGTGGCGGGTCACCCACAACCACGGTGGCTGCGACGACGACATCGAGGCAGGCGCCTACAGCCTCGAGGTCCACCGCTGCCGCACCTGGCCTGCTCTCGTCAACTGGACCGCCCACCTGCTGGGCACCAAGACCTGGCTGAAGGACACGGACTGGAACAAGGTCCTCGAAGGCGTGTCCCGCCCGGGCGGCGGCACGCGGATCGTCGCTGCACCCCCGGCTTCGGGCACCGCCTGATCGGCTCGCAGTCGCCGACGCGGCGGGTCAGACGGCGGTGATGATGAGCGCGGCCGTGAAGAGCCAGAGGATGTGGAACGACTGGTCGAGGCTGTATGCGCCCGTGCCCAGGGTCGGTGCGTAGCTGCCGTCGGCGGTGACCGGGTGGTTGGGGTGGGCCGGGGTGCCGAGGTCGTAGAACTCGGTCTTGTCGACGGCGCGGGCGAGGGCGGCGAGCGTAGTCCGGCGGTCGGCCCACCAGTGGCTGGCCGCGTCGACGCCGAGTCCTATGGCCAGGCCGGCCGCGGTGAGGTGCAGGTCGAGGACCGCGGCGGCCAGGGCAAGCAGAACGGCTTTGGTGGCAGTCAGGGTGGCGACGTGCTTGGTGCAGGCCCAACGCCCGGGCCGGCCGGGCAGGCCCTTCGTGGCGGCCTGGCAGCCGGTCTGGACCCAGTGGTCACCGACCTGGTGCGCAGCGAATAGGGCGATGAAGACGGCGGCGAACATCCCAGACATGTCGTGCTCTCCTCGATCGTGTTGATGGGGGCGTCCCTGGCCGTGGTGGGTGGGGGCGCCCCTTCGTGGTGCCGGGGGTCAACCTCGGCCGTGCAGGGTCCAGCGAATCCGGTCGGCGGCAGCCCGATCGGCACGAGCCCGATCGGCCCGAGCCTGGGCGTTCAGCTCGGCGACCTGCTTCCAGGTGCGACGCTGGCCGCCGGTGAGGAGGAACGGCGCGACCGCGCGGATGGGGTCGGTCCAGTGCGGCGTGGCCCCGGGCGAGCTGGTCGTGTCGGTGGCGTCGGCGGAGCGGAGGACGGCGAGGTTCTCCTTGCAGGTGATGCCGTGGTGCACGGGCCACAGACAGGCCGGGCAACTGGCCGGCGTCGTCCCGACCGGGGCCGGCATGGCACGGGCCGTGAGTCCTCGGATCGCCTCGTACTTCTGGTCGGTGGTGTGGCCGTCCCACTGGGCGCGCGGGTCATCGACGGGGACGCGCTCGACGTGGACGTACAGGTCGGCATCGCGGGGGTGGATGTGCCAGGACATCTGCCGGCCGCCGACGATGATGAAGAGGAGCTGCCAGCCGGGCTCGTCGATGTCGGGAGCCACGGTGATGACGGCGGGGTGAATGGCGGCCAGCCACGCGGTCAGGTGCGCGCGCTCGCGGTAGGCGCCGTCGCGCTCCGCCTCGGCCTGCTCGGCGCGGGCGACGGCAGCGGTCACAGCTGCGACGGCGGCGGCAGCGGCCTCCGGCCCGTCGACGGGAACGAGCACCGCGGGAGATGTGGCGCCGTTGTGTTCGGCGCGGAGGGCCCAGGCGGTGGCCTCGGCCTCGCACAGCCAGCCGTACACCGTGTCGCGGTCGTCGCAGAGCCGGAGGATGCCTTCGCCGTAGGCCTCGGCTCGGCGTCGGGCGGACTGCCAGGCGGCCCGGTAGCGGTCGGCGCGGCGGCCTTGCTGGCGCCACTGGGCGAGCTCTCGTTCGGCGGCAGCGAGTTGCTGTTTGAGCTGGGTCTCGTAGTGGCGGGTCACGCGGCGTTCCTGGTGGTGAGCGGGTGGACGGTGGCGATCTCTCGGGGGTGGAGTTGGCGGGTGATGATGGCGAGGCCGATGGAGTGGGCGGTGTCGCGGGCGCCGAGCTTGCGGTGGGTGGTGGTGCGGATGTTGGTGACGGTGCCGCGGGAGATGCCGAGGGTGTGGGCGATGTAGGCGGTGGTGTGGCCGTTGGCGGTGAGCCGGAGTACCTGGAGTTCGCGTTCGTTGAGGGGGTCGCCGGGTTCGGCGTTCGGGGTGCTGGGCGGGCGGGTCACGGCTGGGGCTCCGCGGTGGGCGGCAGGGCGAACCACCAGTCGGCCGGGGGGCTGGGCTCCGCCAGCACGAAGGTGCAGTGGAGCGTGCAGCTGTAGCGGGCCCAGAGGGTGACGACGGAGCCGTCGGTGGAGGTGGTGATGCCGATGTCGTCGGGGTTGGGCGCGGTCGTCACGGCTGCGGCTCCTCGGGGGTGGCGGTGCCGAGGGCAGCCTGGGTTGCTTCGGCGAGCTTCTGGGCGCCGTTCACCCAGCGGTCCGGAACGCCGTCGATGAACTGCCCGAGTGCTTCGCGGAGGGCGATGGCTTGGGCGAGGCTCAGGTGAGGGTTGGTGTCGGCGCTGGCGTTCTGCCCGTCGATGGCCAGCCAGACGTGGGGCCCGCTGGCGGCGGAGGACTCGCGGACGGTGATGGTGTGCCCGTAGTCGGTGGGGATGGGGCGGCCGCCGTAGGTGTAGAAGCCGCGGTCGTTCGCGATGATTGGCGGGCTGATGAGCGGCTGGTCGGTCACAGGGTGCCTCCGGGGCGTGGGATGAGGCCGCTGGTCTCGGCGGCCTCGCGTACGGGGTCGGCCGGTTCGGGCCCGGCCTGCTGGTCGCCGCAGCGTGTGCCGTGGCAGAGGGCGAGGGTGGTGAGGGCGCTGCCGGCCAGCGCGAGGAGACCGGCAGCGCCGAGCAGGGCGTGCGTCACCCGGCAGCGCCCGGCGGCTGGTTGTGGATCTGGATGGCCTGGTCGAGGGTGCGGGCGCCGAGCGCGCGGATGGCGCGGAGAACGGCGTTGTGCACGGTTCGCTCGGTGATGTTCCGGCCGAGGGCGTGGTCGATCTCGTAGTTCTTGAGGCCCTGCGTGCGGTAGCGGAAGACGGCAGCCTCGAACTCGGTGAGGGGGCGGATCACTGCTGGCCGCCGTCCTGGCCGAGCACTGCGCGGGCCACGCGGAGGGCGTACTCGGAGTCCTCGGCGCCGTCGTGGCCGGTCTCGGCGAGGTGGAGCTGGTAGGCGGCCTCGTTGGCCAGCCAGTCGGCGAGGGCGAGGCCGACGGCCGGGTGCACGAGGGTCAGGTAGTCGTTGACGGCTTCGAGTCGTTGGGCCCACGTTTCGATGAGGACGGTCGGGGAGGTGGTGTCGTCGACGACGACGGGGCTCTTGCTGCGGAGGGTGTTGCCGAGCTTCCAGGTGGTGCGGCCGTCGTGGATGGCGTGGGTGGCGGCTTCGCGGAGTCGCCGGGCTGCGGCTGTGAGCAGGTCGGCGGGCTGGTCGGCTGCGGTGGCCAGGCGCGCGGCGGTGCGCTCCTCAGCTCGGGCCAGTACGTCGTTGAGGTACATGCGCTGCTCGTGACGGTCGGGCACGGGTGCTCCTCGGTTGGGAGGCGGTCAGGAGGTGGGCCTGCCGCCGGGTGGCGGCAGGCCGCCGGGCGATCAGGGACGGCGCGTATTACGGATGTCGTGATCGCCGATGTCCAGCTCGGCGCGGCACCACCGGCGTCCGCCTTGGTCGTCGTCGCGCTTGTGCCAGTGGGTGAGGCGGATCGTTCCGTCGCCGTGGCGGGGGGTGTAGACGGCAACGGGACGGTCACAGGTCGGGCAGTCGGCGTACTCGGTCCACATGGGCGGGCCTTCGGGGTTGGCCTCCCGCGGTGACGGGCGGCGGTCGGGCGGCAGGGGTCAGCTGGTCGGGGTGCGGGCGGCGAGGTTGTCGGCGTCGTGGTCGATCGCGTCGGCGCCGGGGCAGTGGCAGGTCATGAAGGCGGTGCTGGCCCGACCGGAGAGGGCGTCGTGCTTGGGGCAGTGGCGGCGGAGCATCGCGGCGGCGTCCCGCATGCCGGTCGCTCGGGCGTCGGCCAGCTCGGTGCGGAGCCGTGCGTTCTCGGCCTCGGCGGCCTCGGCGCGGCGGGTCTGCCGCTTGGCCTGGGCGATGGTGTGGGTGTGCGCGCTGCCGAGACGCCGGAGGTTGTGGACGAGCCAGCGCACGTACCAGGTGCGGGGCGCGTCGTTGATCTTGCGGACGGCATCGGTGACGGTGTCGCGGCGAGTGATGTAGCCGGCGTGGACGAGGGCTTCGCGGACAGCGCCGCCGGGGAAGCGCCGGCCGGCGAGGTGGTTGTGGTTGGCGCGGTGGCGGGCGGACTGCCATGCGGCGCGGAGCCGAACGTTCTCGGCGTCGCGGGCGGCCAGCTCGGCGGTGAGCCGGTCTTCCTCCACAAGGGCCTGCCGGGCGATCCTGGCGGGCACGTCGTCGGCGCTGTCCAGCACTGTGGTCAGCCTCGACACCCGGTCCTCCAGGATCGGGATGCGGTCCAGCTCGGGCTGCACGACGGCCAGCACCCAGGCGGTGATGGAGTCGGCCCACTCGCCGATGCGCTCCCGGCCGGGCTCGTCGTACAGCTCGGCGTCCTGGAGGCCGATGAGCATGGAGGGCCGGATCGCGGCATCGATGCGCTCGGCGAGGCTGGCCGGCGGCGGGGTGGCGGTCACCGAGCGCCCCCGGCGACGGAGTCGGTCGTGTAGCTGGCGGTGTCCTGCATGCCGTGCAGTTGAGCGGATCGGCGCAGAGCGGAGACGGTGTACTGGATCAGACGCTCCAGGTCGCCCTCCACTCGTCGTCCGCTCTGGGCTTCGGCATGCACCTGGGCGGCGACTTCGGCCAGGCGGGCTGTCTCCTGGACGAGGTCGCGCTGGGCGGCGTCGATCTGGCGACGGGCGAACTCGGCGGGTTCCATGGTGGTCTCCGTGGTGTGTGGCGCGCGCGTTCTGGTGTTGGACCGGTCCGGCGCGGGGCTGTGGCGGGGTGTGTGGCGCCTTCCGTGGTCGGGGTGGGCGCGTGGTGCGGCCCGGGGCTGCCGGGCTGTCAGGCGGGCTGCTGGGGGCCTCTCACAGCCTGCCGAGGATCAGGTGGCCGAGCTGGGTGGTGAAGCCCTGGCGGTCCTGGTCGGTGGCGTCGGCGGCGAAGGCGAGGTGGACGCGCAGGAAGGGCTTGTCGTCGGCGTCGAGGGTGAGCGTGCCGTCGTACGGCTCCAGGCCGGCCTCGGCCATGTCGGCGGCCCAGCCG
Source organism: Kitasatospora sp. NPDC090091 (assembly GCF_044747365.1). NCBI lineage: Bacteria > Bacillati > Actinomycetota > Actinomycetes > Kitasatosporales > Streptomycetaceae > Kitasatospora > Kitasatospora sp. NPDC090091. The sequence continues at coordinate 3,596 of NZ_JBIVDY010000030.1, read as the reverse complement.
GTGAGCGTGGGCGCCTCGGGCCGCGTGGGGCCGCTGGGGGCGTTCTCGTCGGGGTGGGTGCCGAACACGTCCTGGCGGGCGATGAACACGCTGGTGTGCTCGCCGTCGTCGAGGAGTTCGAGGCCCCACTTGGTCTCGTGCCAGCTCGGGATGAAGCCGTCGGGGTGGTCGCTGCCGTCGTACTCGGCTTCGGACCAGATCTGGATGGCGGCGGCACGGGCGTCGGCTTCGGTGGTGCAGAGGGTGCGGTCGCCTTCTTCGGCCCAGGCTTCCCAGACGTGCCGGCCCGAGTAGGAGCTGCGGGTGGCACGGGCCAGGGCAGCCTCCAGTTCCCGGACCCGGGCGAGCAGGGCGGGCACGTCTTCGCGGGCTCGGGTGGCCTGGTGCTCCGGGGTGAACACCTCGTCGCCGTGCCGGACGGCCGCCGCGCAAGGCCACCGGGTGACCCAGCCGTCACCCCAGCAGACCGCGCAGACCCACGAGTGCGGGACGGCGTTGCCCTCCCAGACCGGGGTGTGGAAGCGGGCGGGGAGCGCGGCCTTCTGCTCGTCGGTGAGGTCGGCGAGGTCTTCGTAGTCGGGCGCGTCGGGGGCGGGCAGGAGGACGGCGCGGCGGGCGCACGCGGGGTGTTCGGTCGGTTGGCCGGCGAGGGCGAGGCGCCAGCAGGTGCCGCAGGCGGCCGGGTCGGCGATCTGGTGGTGGCGCGTCTCGACCACGTCCAGGTCGAGCAGGGCGGTGGGCTGGGTGCTCATCGGTTGGCCTCCAGTTCGGTGATGCGGCGGGTGAGGTCGTCGACTCGGGTGGTGAGGAGTTCGATCAGAGCGGCGGGGTTGGCGTCACTGGGGAGGCTGGCGCGGCAGGTGCACCAGGTGAGGGCTCCGTGTTCGGCGCCGAGGTTGGCGGCGGTGCCCATGCAGCCGGGCATGATCTCGTCGTCGAGGTCGGGGCACCGGTGGCAGCAGGGCGGGCAGCGGTGGCGGCGCTCGGCACTCATCGGGTGGTCTTCTCGGCGGTCTGGTTGGCGAGTTCGAGCAGGACGTCGGCGTGGCAGTCGAGGTCGAGGGCGCACCAGCACATGAGGTCGCGGCCAGCGAGCAGAGCCCGGGCCTGCGCGGCGAGTTCCGGGTCGGTCTGCAGGTGGGTGCGGTACACGTTGGCGGCGGTCCAGTGGGCGTCCTGGAGCCATCGGCTGGAGCCTGCGGTTCGGCCGTCCACGGCGTGCTGGACGGTGTAAAAGCGGCCGTCGTCGTGGATGAGCCAGGGGTTGCCCCACCGGCTACCGCGGCCGACGTAGACGGCGCCGTCGGGGGCGCGCCAGCCGCGGGTGCGGCGGCGCTGTACACGGACCGGGTTCATCGGGTGGTCTCCTCGGCGGCGGTGAGGCGGCGGGCCAGGTCTGCAGCCTGGGCGGGGGTGATCGGGTACGTGGCGGTGTGACCGGTGGCGAGGTCCTGGACGGTGATCTCGTGGCTGAGAGTGCCGTGACTGCCGGCGGCGTGGGCCGAGGCCTGCTCCCAGGCGGTAAGTGCGGCGGTCAGGTCGTTCATTGGGTGGTCTCCTCGGGGTGGGCGCCGCCCGCGGTGCCGGGCGGCGGTCGGGCGGCGGTCGGGCGGCGAGGTGTCAGCGGTGGCCGGCGGTCCAGCAGCCGGGACAGATGTCCCGGCCGCCGGGGCGCTGGCGCCAGCCGTCGGCCTTGCGCCAGGCGCGGACCTCGGTGACGGTCCTTGCCGCGTGGTGGTGGATCTTGGGCTTCTCGCAGCCCGGGGCGTGGACGAGGCCCTTCCGCTGGTCGTGGGGTCGCATGGCGTCGTCGACGATGGCCGCGGCAACGCGCTCGACGAGGTCGGCCGACGACGGGGTGGCGGTCACCGGGCACCACCGGCGGCGTCGAAGAGGGCGAGCGGCGTGTCCGCCTCGGAGGCCGGGACGGGCGCGGTGTCCTCGGCCGGCGCCGGGTCCCACTCGATCTCGGCGTCCGCCCAGTTCATGTCGAGCATGGCGTCGAACGAGAGCATGCTCCACAGGGTCTGGCCGCAGAGTTCCCTGCTCATCCGGCCGTCGGGGTGGAGGGTGCAGTCCTGGGGCTCGGCCGGGGGCTTGTGGACACGGAAGCGGCGGGGCTGGTCGGGGAGTTCGATGGTCATGCGGCGTCCTTGGAGGCGTGGCGGGCGGACTCGATGAGCGCGGTGGCGGTGGCTTCGTCGACGCAGAGGGCTGCGGCGATGTCGGGCAGGGTGCGGCCGTCGTCGGCGAGCTCGGCGGCCATGCGCGCCCACGCGGTGGGCCGGCGGTCGGGCTGGACGTAGTCCCGGCCGGTGGGCGGCCAGTAGACCCGGGAACGGCGGACGGTGTTGAGGGGTAGCAGGACGGCCGGTGCCGGCGCCGGAATCCACTCGGTGTCGTCGAAGTCCTGCACCGTCCGGGGCGCGCTGGTGGCGGTGACCTTCTCGATGCACGGCCGGGGGCAGGCGCCGCACAGTTGGGCCGCTTGGTCGTGCGCGGCCTTGTATGCCTGGGTGTCGAGTTCGGCGTCGAGGAGGGCGTCGTAGACGTCGAGGCGGGTGGTGCAGGGCAGCGTGCTCATCGGGGCCCTAGTCGGTGCAGATGACGCAACGGTGGTCAGCGTCTTCGCTCTCGTGGCACCGGTCCACACACCCGCAGCAGAAGTCGCTCAGCTGGTGGCGGGCGTAGCCGTCGTAGCGGGTGTCGGCGGCGTCGAACTGCTGGCCGCAGCGGGCGCAGGTGCCACAGCAGATGCCCATGCAGGTGTCAGCGTCGTGGGCGGTGGTCTCGGTCATGGCGGGTCTCCGTGGTGTGTGTGGCGCGCGCGTTCCAGCGGCGATTCCGTCGAGCAGTGGTGCTGCTCTCTCGGAGTGGGCACCACCGTACGCCAATCTCTATTGCACTGCAATAGAGATTGGGTGGGGGCATGACGAAGGGCCCGGCGCTGGTCTGCGCCGGGCCCCTGCCCGCTCGTGTGTCACCTGGTCAGAAGGGCGGTTCCTCGGTGGAGCCGCCGTCCTGGCCCGCCGGCCAGCCACCACTGCTGTCCTGGCCATCCTGGCCGCCGCCCCACCCGCCGGCCCCGCCGGATCCCGCGGGGGCCGCGCGCCCGCCACCGGAGCCGGCCGCGTTGGCGCCCCAGCCGCCCGAGGACCGCCGGCCGGACGGCGGGTTCTTCGTCACCGTCGCGGACACGAAGCGCAGGCTCGGCCCGATCTCCTCCACGTCGAGCTCGAACACGGTGCGCTTCTCACCGTCCTTCGTCTCGTAGGAGCGCTGGCGCAGCCGGCCCTGGACGATGACGCGCATGCCGCGTTGGAGCGTCTCGGCGACGTTCTCGGCCGGCTGCCGCCACACCTCGCAGGGCAGGAACAGGCTGTCGCCGTCCTTCCACTCCCCGGTCGTCCGGTCGTAGGTCTTCGGGGTCGATGCGATGCGGAACTTCGCGACCGCGACGCCGGAGGGGGTGAATCGCAGTTCCGGGTCGTCGACCAGGTTCCCCACCAGGGTGATGATCGTCTCGCCAGCCATTCAGGCCGCCTTCCTCTTCCTCGTCGGGTACACGGCCGCTTCGAGGGCGGCGCGGTGTCGTG
>NZ_JBIVDY010000029.1:0-101172 GCF_044747365.1 Kitasatospora sp. NPDC090091 | reverse complement strand
GCTTCGGTGCGCAGCGGGTTGATCTCGGAGACGGCGCCGACGAGCGTGGTCTTGCCGACGCCGAAGCCGCCGGCGACGACGATCTTCGCCGAGGTCGTGGCGCGGGTGGCTCCGTTAGAGCTTGCGAAGTCCACTGAGGACCCTTTCGAGCAGCGTGACGTCGGGCGTTCCGCCCGACTCGCCCGCGGCGGCGGGCTGGTGGATGGCGACGAGACCGGCCTCTGCCAGGTCGGCAACGAGGATGCGGGCCACACCGAGCGGCACGCCGGCCAGTGCGGAGATCTCCGCGATGGACTTGACCTCACGGCAGAGGTTCACGATCCGGGCGTGCTCGGGCAGCAGGCCGCCGGTCCGCTCGGCCGAGCCGGTCGTCGAGATCAGCGCCTCGATGGCGAGCTGGTACCGCGGCCGGGTGCGGCCACCGGTCATCGCGTACGGGCGGACCAGCGGCTGCTGCTCGTAGCCGTCGGACTGCTGCCCGCCGTAGCCGCTGCCGTACCCGTTGCCGTACGAGCCGGCGGGTGTCGAAGGCGGGGTCATGGGTCCTCCTAGTGCTGCAGCCTTGGGCAGCCGGTTCCAGCTGGGTGGTGCCAGCTGAGGCGAAATCAGCTGCCTGAGGGTAGCTGAGGGTGAGGCGCCGGGTCTGGTCGGGTCAGACCCGGCGGGGAGGTGGGACGGGTGGTGTCGCCGCGCAGGGGCCTCAGTGCAGGAGACTGCCCTGGAGTTCTGCGCGGAGTGCGGGGGTGAGGACGGCGCCGGCGCGGTCGACGAGCAGGGCCATCTCGTAGCCGACGAGGCCGATGTCGCTGTCCGGGGAGGCCAGTACGGCGAGGGCGGAGCCGTCGCTGACGGCCATCAGGAACAGGAAGCCGCGCTCCATCTCGACGACGGTCTGGTTGACCTCGCCGCCCTCGAAGATCCGGCTGGCGCCGGAGGTGAGGGAGGTGAGGCCGGAGGCGACCGCGGCCAGCTGGTCGGCGCGGTCACGCGGGAAGCCTTCGGACATGCACAGCAGGAGGCCGTCCGCGGAGACCACCACCGTGTGCGACACCCCGGGGGTGTTGTCCACGAAATTGGTGATCAGCCAGTTCAGGTTCTGTGCGGCCTGGCTCATCTGATTCAACTCAACGCTCCTGATGATCTGCGCCGTTGCCGTCGGTCCGGCCACCGAAACTATCGAACCCGGGCTGCTGGGCACCATGCTGGAAGCCAGGATTTCCCTGGCCGGAGGCCTGATCGGCACCGGCCCGGCGGCCCTGCTGGATGCCGCGGCGCAGGTTGGTGAGCCGGCCGCGCACCTCCTCGGGCGCACGGGACACCTGGGGACCGGTCATCGGCGACGCCTCGGCGGTGCCGGAGACCAGGTTGGCCTGCGGGGTGCGCCGCGGGAGGCCGGACATGGTGACCCCGCTGGTCGAGGGCTCACGGACCTGCTCGGCCCGGCGCCAGCGCTCGTCGTTGGCGGACGGGCGCCACGGGGCCTCGCCGGCCGGGCCCTGCTGGGCCTGTGCCTGGGCCTGGGCCTGCTGCGCCTGGGCCTGCTGCGCCTGGGCTTGAGCCTGCTGCGCCTGCGCCTGGGCCTGCGCCTGGGCCTGGGCCTGCTGGGCCTGGGGGGCCGGCTGGTCCTGGAAGCCCGGGGCGGTGGTCCCCGGCCGGCGCGGCTGGTACTGCCGGTCACCGCCCTGCGCGGCCTCGGCCGGCCGGCCCTGCTGCGGCTGGGGCCGGGTCCGGTCCGGAGACTCGAAGCCCGGGGCACCACCCTGCGAGGGGCCGGTCGGCAGCGCCATCGGCTCCTGGCGGACCGGCTCCTGGCGGACCGGCTCCGGACGGGCCGGGTTCGGCACGCCCGGCAGCACCGGCTCGACCAGGCCGAGGCCCAGCGGGTCGCGCGGGTCGATCTCACTGGCCTCGAAGCGCGGCCGGGCGAACTGCGCGGTGCTCTCCATCGCGGACTCGGCCGCCGGCAGCTGCTGGGGCTGGGCCTGCTGGGCGGGGAGCTGCGGCGGCTGGGCCTGCTGCGGCTGCTGGACCTGCTGGGGCTGGACCTGCTGGGCCGGGAGCTGCTGGGGGCGCCCCTGCTGCTGCGGACCCGGGCGCTGCGGCCGGCGCGGACCCTGCGGGCCCTGGGGACCCTGCGGGCCCTGCGGGCCCTGGCCGCCGGGGCCCTGCGGGGCCTGGCCGGGACGGCCGCGCTGCGGCAGGCCGTCCTGCGGGCGGTTGCCCGGACGGGCGGCGCCCTGCGGCGCACCCGGACGACCCGACTGGTCGGCCCAGCCGTGCTGGGGCTGCTCGCCGGTCCGGGGGCCCGGACCGGGCTGCGGCGCGCCGGGCTGCTGCTGGCCGCGGCGGGGCAGGCCGCCGGGCGCACCCGGCGCACCGGGACCGCCCTGCGGCGGGCCCTGGCGGCCCGGGGTGCGCTGCGGCAGGCCGCCCTGCTGGTTCTGCTGCGGGCCCTGCTGCTGGCCCTGCTGGGGGTTCTGCTGCGGGGCCCGGCCCGGCGGGACCATCGGGGTCTCGCGCAGCGCCTTGCCGACCTGTCGGGTCGGCAGACCGCCGGCGCGGCCGCCCTGGCCCGCACCCGGGCCGCCCGGCGCACCGGGACCGCCCTGGCCGAGCTGCGGACGGCCCTGCGGGGCGCCGCCCGCCGGACCCTGGCCGAGCGCGGCCGGGCTGCCGCCCGGGCCACCGGGCATCTGGCGCTGCTGGCGCGGCGTCGGGGCGGCCCCGCGCTGCTGCTTGGCCTGCGCCGGTCCGGGGCGGCCGGGGGCGCGGCGGTCGGCGGAGTTGGTGACGTCCACCGGGAGCATGACCAGCGCGGTGGTGCCGCCGGAGTCGCTGGGGCGCAGCTGGATCCGGATGCCGTGGCGGAGCGAGAGGCGACCGACCACGAAGAGGCCCATGCGGCGGGAGACGGAGACGTCCACCGTCGGCGGGTTGGCGAGGCGCTCGTTGATGTCGGCGAGGTCGTCGGGGCTGAGGCCGATGCCGGTGTCGTGGATCTCGACCAGCACCCGGCCGTCCGGCAGGGCGTGGCCGGTGACCCGGACGCGGGTCTGCGGGCTGGAGAACGAGGTCGCGTTCTCCAGCAGCTCGGCGAGCAGGTGGACGAGGTCGTTGACGACGCGGCCGGCGACCTCGGCCGACGGCACCGAGGCCAGCTCGATGCGCTCGTACTGCTCCACCTCGGAGGCGGCGGCGCGGAGCACGTCGACCAGCGGGACGGGGCGGGTCCAGCGGCGGCCCGGGTCCTCACCGGCGAGGACGAGGAGGTTTTCGCCGTTGCGGCGCATGCGGGTCGCGAGGTGGTCCAGCTTGAAGAGGTTGGCCAGCTGGTCCGGGTCGGCCTCGCGGCTCTCCAGCTCGGAGATGAGCGACAGCTGGCGCTGGATGAGGCCCTGGCTGCGGCGCGACAGGTTGGTGAACATCGCGTTGATGTTGCCGCGGAGGAGGGCCTGCTCGGCGGCGAGGCGGACGGCCTCGCTGTGCACCATGTCGAACGCGTGCGCCACGTGGCCGATCTCGTCCGTGGAGTCGACGGCCACGGGTTCGACGGTGACGTCGACGTCGTGCGGGTCGCTCTCGGAGAGCGTCTTGACCAGCTCGGGCAGTCGCCGCTCGGCGACGTCCTCGGCCGCGGCCTGGAGGCGGGTCAGCGAGCGCACCATCGAGCGGGCGATGACGGCGGCGCCACCGAGGGCGACGAGGAGCACCAGGGCGACGGCGGCACCGGTGATCAGGGCCTCGGTGTCGGCCGCGGCCTGGAGGTCCTGGGCCTTACCGTCGAGGTCCTCGATCAGCTTCGCCTCGATCCGGCGCTCGGCCGTGATCTTGGCGGTGATCTTCTCGTACCAGTCCTTGTAGCTGACCGGCTCGGTCTGGTGGATACCGCTCTGCTGGAGGATCGAGCGCGCGTAGCGGTCGGCGTCGGCGACCACGTTGTTGTAGCTGAGCTGGCCGCGCAGGTTGTCCAGGTCGTGCGAGGTGTAGATGTTGTTGAACCCGGTGAGCGCGTTGTCGTAGGACGTGCGCAGGCGGATACCGAACGACTCGTCGCTCAGGCTGAGGTCCGGGTTCTTGGGGTTCGCGAGCGCGGCGCTGATCAGCGCGCGCTGCTGCGAGGTGACGTTCTTGGCCAGCGAGAACTGCTGGAGCGCGCGGGTGGCGCGCACCAGGTCGCGGTTGTTGGACGCGAGGGCGATGTCCTGGGAGATCGCCAGCAGGTCGCGGATGATCACGTCGTAGGCGGTGATCGTGGCCTGGATGTTCTGGTTGTTCTGGTACGGGTTGCCGCGCGCGTCGGAGATCGAGTTCAGGTCACGGCGGATCTGGAACAGCAGCGCCTTACCGCCGGAGAGTTCGAGGTTCTCGAACTTGTCCGAGGAGGCGGTGAAGGTGCGGTTCAGGTCGTCGGTGATCTTGCGGGCGTTGACGATGTCGTCGTCGAGCGGCGCGTTCGGGTCGTGGGTGATCGGCCCGGCGCTGACGTCGCGCTCGTTCTGCAGGGCGTCGGCGAGGCTGGTCGCCTTCTTGGCCAGGTCGGAGAGGTTGGCCATCTGGGCGAGCTGCTGGGAGGCCTCGAGCGAGGTCTGGATGCGCAGGCCACCGAGGACGAGCGCGACCAGCACGGGGAGGGTGAGCAGGGCGATCAGGCGGGTACGAATCCGCCAGTTGCGCATCGCCAGTCGGCTCACACCCGTGGCGCGCCGCCGGGTGAGGGTCTTGCGGAGCTTGTCCCTGGTCGACTTCCGGTCGTCCCGGCTGTCGTCGGGGCGGCCGCCCACCTCGGGCGCCGGCTCGGCCGGGCCACCGAGCGCCGCCGCCTGCTGGGGGGCTGCCACAGGCTCACGCGACTCCGGGTCACCCGCGGCGCCGCTACCCCTTTTGAAACGTCCCTGCACTGGCGTCGCAACCTCTGGACCGGGCGTCCCGCCGCGTCGCCGCGGCCTGGACGGTGTGGAGTTTCCATCCGCTCCCCGGCCGGTCCGGGAGAGCGGGTCACCGGGGTGGACTGCTCCCTACCCACGGTCCGTGGCATTCCAGCACAGCCGGGGAATCCCAACAAGGGCCGCCAGGGTGCGCGGGGCGGCGCTACCGACCGCGCGCACGATTTCACAGACTGTGCGGTAACCGGACCGGAATACCGCCTTTTTCGGACACTCGACGCATACATGCCAAGTTGGCCCTAGATCAACAGGGTGAGTGGACCTTCCCGAATGTCCGGAATACGCATTATGTCGGTGAAACCTGATGCGGCGACATGTCGGATATTTGAGAATTGATTTCCAATTTGTGAGCAAAATCACAGGCCGATGTGTAGCTTTGGTCACGGTGGCTGTGGAATGAGATCCGTAACCTGGCTGTATCCGGAGCACGGCCTCGATTCAGCCTGCCCGCAATCCCCCCGAACCACTCAGGCCGGTGCCGATCCGTAGCGGTGCGCCGGTCGCGACCCCGAGGTGCTGACGCGATGTCCCAGGCGAAGAAGGCCGCCACCAAGTCCACGCTGTCCTGCCGCTCGACGGCGAACCCGCGCCGGACCACGCTGGCCTCGGTCGAGGACTTCAGCATGATCCCGGGCGCCCGCAAGCCCGGGGACGTCGTGACCTACGGCACCGAGCTGCCGTCGAGCACCGCCAACCCGCGCCGCACCAAGCTGATGGTCGCCCCGGTCGTCGCCGTTCCGCAGGACTGACCCGGCCGGCCCGCGGGGGCCGAACCCACCCGCGTCCCAGGGCGCCGTGGCCGCACCGAGAGGTGCCGCGACGGCGCCCTGCTGTCTGCCTGCCGCCTCCGGGTGCTCCGGGCGCTCCGGGCCCGGCGTCGACGGTCGTCGCCCCGTCGCTCCTCCCTCCCGGTGTCGGCGCGCCCTCGGACCCTCGGCCGCAACCCGCGCTGAACAGGGGCAAAGCGGACGGGGAGGGGCCCGCGCGATAGCCTGGACGCCGATTGACGGGGCCGCGCCCACCGAGGGCGGGGCGCCCACCAGCGCCCGGGCGCGCCCCGGGCGGCCGACGAAGCGAGGGGTAGCCCAGCCGTGCGCATTGCCAGGTTTTCCGTCCGGGAAGGGAGCCCTGCCGCCGGCAGCGTCTCCTTCGGCGTGGTCGAGGGCGATCCCGCCCAGCCCGAGTCTCTGGTCGTCCACGCGCTGGCCGGCCACCCGTTCGGTCAGCCCCAGCCGACCGGCGAGAGTTACCGCCTCCAGGACGTCCGGCTGCTCAGCCCGATGCTGCCCAACAAGATCGTGGCGGTGGGCCGCAACTACGCGGCACACGCGGCGGAGCTCGGCAACGACGTCCCCGACGTCCCGCTGACCTTCTTCAAGCCGTCCACCGCGGTGATCGGCCCGACCGAGTCGATCGCCTACCCGCCGTTCTCCTCGGACGTCCACCACGAGGCCGAACTGGCCGTGGTGATCGGCCGGATGTGCCGCGAGGTGCCGCTGGACCGGGTGCCCGAGGTGATCCTCGGCTACACCTGCGCCAACGACGTCACCGCGCGCGACGTCCAGCAGCGCGAGGGCCAGTGGGCCCGGGCCAAGGGCTTCGACACGGCGTGCCCGCTCGGCCCGTGGATCGAGACCGACCTCGACCCGGCCGACCTCGCCGTCACCTGCACCGTCAACGGCGAGCTGCGGCAGACCGGGCGCACCTCCCTGATGATCCGCTCGGTGGCCGAGCTGATCGTCCACATCTCCGAGGCCATGACGCTGCTGCCCGGCGACGTCATCCTCACCGGCACACCCGCTGGGGTGGGCCCGCTCAACGTCGGCGACGAGGTCGCCGTCTCCATCGAAGGCATCGGCACTCTCACCAACAAGGTGATCAAGCGTGGCTAACACTGACCCGAGCGTTCGGGTTCGCTTCTGTCCCTCGCCGACCGGGAACCCGCACGTGGGCCTGGTCCGCACCGCCCTCTTCAACTGGGCCTTCGCCCGCCACAACGGCGGCACGCTGGTCTTCCGGATCGAGGACACGGACTCCGCCCGCGACTCCGAGGAGTCGTACGACCAGCTGCTCGACGCCATGCGCTGGCTCGGCTTCGACTGGGACGAGGGCCCCGAGATCGGCGGCCCGCACGCGCCGTACCGGCAGTCGCAGCGGATGGACATCTACGCCGACGTCGCGCGCCGTCTGCACGAGGCCGGCCACGCCTACCACTGCTACTGCTCCACCGAGGAGCTGGACGCCCGCCGCGAGGCCGCCCGCGCGGCCGGCAAGCCGTCCGGCTACGACGGCCACTGCCGGAACCTGACGGACGACCAGATCGCCGTCTACAAGCTGGAGAAGCGCGAGCCGATCCTGCGCTTCCGGATGCCCGACCGCACCATCGCCTTCGACGACCTGGTGCGCGGCACGCTCACCTTCGAGCCGGAGAACGTGCCCGACTACGGCATCGTCCGGGCCAACGGCGCGCCGCTCTACACCCTGGTCAACCCGGTGGACGACGCCCTGATGGGCATCACCCACGTGCTCCGCGGCGAGGACCTGCTCTCCTCCACCCCGCGCCAGATCGCGCTCTACGCGGCGCTCGCCGAGATCGGCGTCGGCAACGGCGCCACCCCACGCTTCGGCCACCTGCCGTACGTGATGGGCGAGGGCAACAAGAAGCTCTCCAAGCGCGACCCGCAGGCCTCGCTCAACCTCTACCGCGAGCGCGGCTTCATCCCCGAGGGCCTGCTCAACTACCTGTCGCTGCTGGGCTGGTCGCTCTCCGCCGACGACGACGTCTTCAGCACGGAGCAGCTGGTCGCGGCGTTCGACATCGCCGACGTGAACGCCAACCCGGCCCGCTTCGACCTGAAGAAGTGCGAGCACATCAACGCCGAGCACGTGCGCAAGCTCGCGCCGGAGGAGTTCGTCCGCCGCCTGGTGCCGTACCTGCAGGCCCCCGGCCTGCTGCCGGCCGAGCCGAGCGCCGAGCAGCTGGAGCTGCTGGCCCAGGTGGCGCCGCTCACCCAGGAGCGGATGGTCGTGCTCAGCGAGATCGTGAACATGGCCGGCTTCCTCTTCGTCGACCCGGCCGACTTCGCGGTCGACCCGGACGACGCGGCCAAGGTGCTCACCGCCGACGCCCGCCCGGTGCTGGAGGCCAGCATCAAGGCGCTGGAGTCGCTGGCGGACTTCACCCCGGAGCCGATCCAGGCCGCGCTGCGCGAGGCCCTGGTGGACGGTCTGGGCATCAAGCCCAAGTTCGCCTTCACGCCGCTGCGGGTGGCCGTCACGGGCCGCCGGGTCTCGCCGCCGCTGTTCGAGTCGATGGAGCTGCTCGGGTGCCCCGAGACGCTGCGCCGGCTGGGCGCCGCCCTGGCGGCCCTCCCGGCCGCCTGAGGCCCCTCCGCGGGCGGCTGACGTCCCTCCGCGGGCGGCTGCGGGCCGGGTTCCGACCTGGTCCGCAGCCGCCCCGGCCACGGCCTGGGGTTATCGATTTTGGAGCCAGGCCAGACGTCGGGTAATGTTCTTTCTGCGCCGCCCGGGAGGGAACGGACGAGGGAGCGAAACCCCCGCCGGTTCCGAACGAGAGGCGCAACGCCTGAGCGGGGCCCGACGAGGGTTCAACTCTGGTGGGGTATGGTGTAATTGGCAGCACGAGTGATTCTGGTTCATTTAGTCTAGGTTCGAGTCCTGGTACCCCAGCGCAGTACCCTGAAGTACAAGCAGTGCAAGCAGGACAACTGAAGATCAAGCCCCCGTTGTGTAGCGGCCTAGCACGCTGCCCTCTCACGGCAGTAGCGCCGGTTCGAATCCGGTCGGGGGTACTGGTCCCGCAAGGGATCGCCAGGAAGCCCCCGTTGTGTAGCGGCCTAGCACGCTGCCCTCTCACGGCAGTAGCGCCGGTTCGAATCCGGTCGGGGGTACCAGAGCGGAAGCCGGTGGTTGTCGTCTTCTAGGAGACGCGCCCATCGGCTGAATGCTTTGTTGGGGTATGGTGTAATTGGCAGCACGAGTGATTCTGGTTCATTTAGTCTAGGTTCGAGTCCTGGTACCCCAGCCAGAGAAATGCAGGCCCCGGTGATCCGGGGCCTTTCGCATTTCCGGGTATTTCCACGGAAAGGGCCCGCGCACACTGTGCGCGGGCCCTTTCGTTCGGGGTTCGGCGGCTCAGCCGCGGCGCAGGGCCTCGGTGAGCCGGTTGGCGGCCTCGATGATGGCCTGGGCGTGCAGCCGGCCCGGGTGGCGGGTCAGGCGCTCGATCGGGCCGGAGACGGAGACGGCGGCCACCACCCGGTTGGAGGGGCCGCGCACGGGCGCGGAGACGGACGCGACGCCCGGCTCGCGCTCGCCGATGGACTGGGCCCAGCCGCGCCGCCGGACGCCGCTCAGCGCGGTGGCGGTGAAGCGGGCGCCCTGGAGGCCGCGGTGGAGCCGCTCGGGCTCCTCCCAGGCGAGCAGGACCTGGGCGGCCGAGCCGGCCTTCATCGGCAGGGTGCTGCCGACCGGGACGGTGTCCCGCAGACCGGAGAGCCGCTCGGCGGCGGCTACGCAGATCCGCATCTCGCCCTGCCGGCGGTAGAGCTGTGCGCTCTCGCCGGTGACGTCGCGCAGGTGGGTCAGGACCGGGCCCGCGGTGGCGAGCAGCCGGTCCTCGCCCGCTGCGGCGGAGAGTTCGGAGAGACGGGGGCCGAGGATGAACCGGCCCTGCATGTCCCTGGTGACCAGTCGGTGGTGTTCGAGTGCGACGGCGAGTCTGTGGGCCGTGGGCCGCGCCAGACCGGTGGCGGCGACCAGCCCCGCCAACGTGGCGGGGCCCGACTCCAGTGCGCTCAGCACCAGAGCGGCCTTGTCGAGAACGCCGACGCCGCTAGAGTTGTCCATGCCCTAAGACTGCAGTCTCATTCCGCGAGACGCAAGTTCAATCTTCCGCGAAAAGCGCCACTCTGGATGCAGCAGCCCGGGAGACATCCAGGATGCGACCTCGACAGAGTGTCCGCATCGTGGACACCGATCCGGCGTGCAGGTCGCGCGACGCGTGCCTCACAGGGCGGCGAAAGCACTGACCCCGACGACACGAGAAGGCCGGCAACGCGGCCGGCTGGAGGGAATCCGATGGGACGGACACTCGCAGAGAAGGTCTGGGACGACCACGTCGTGCGGCGCGCCGAGGGCGAGCCCGACCTGCTCTTCATCGACCTGCACCTGCTCCACGAGGTGACCAGCCCGCAGGCCTTCGACGGCCTCCGACTGGCCGGGCGAAAGGTCCGCCGCACCGACCTCACCATCGCCACCGAGGACCACAACACCCCGACCCTCGACATCGACAAGCCGATCGCCGACCCGGTCTCCAAGGTCCAGCTGGAGACGCTGCGCCGCAACGCCGCCGAGTTCGGCGTCCGGATCCACTCGCTGGGCGACGTCGAGCAGGGCGTCGTGCACGTGGTCGGCCCGCAGCTGGGCCTGACCCAGCCCGGCACGACCGTGGTCTGCGGCGACTCCCACACCTCCACCCACGGCGCCTTCGGAGCCCTCGCGTTCGGCATCGGCACCAGCCAGGTCGAGCACGTGCTGGCCACCCAGACGCTGCCGCTCGCGCCGTTCAGGACGATGGCGATCACCGTCGAGGGCGAGCTGCCCGAGGGCGTGACCGCCAAGGACCTGATCCTGGCGATCATTGCGCGGATCGGCACCGGCGGCGGCCAGGGCTACGTCCTGGAGTACCGCGGCTCGGCCATCCGCAGCCTCTCCATGGAGGCCCGGATGACCGTCTGCAACATGTCGATCGAGGCGGGCGCCCGGGCCGGCATGATCGCCCCGGACCAGACCACCTTCGACTACCTGGAGGGCCGTCCGCACGCCCCGAAGGGCGAGGACTGGGACGCCGCCGTGGCGTACTGGAAGACCCTGGGCACCGACGAGGACGCGGTCTTCGACCACGAGATCTTCATCGACGCGAACGAGCTGACGCCGTTCGTCACCTGGGGCACCAACCCGGGCCAGGGCGCGCCGCTCGGCTCGTCCGTGCCGGACCCGGCCTCCTTCGCCGACCCGCAGGAGCGGATCGCCGCCGAGAACGCCCTGGCGTACATGGGCCTGGAGGCCGGCACCCCGCTGCGCGAGGTCGCGGTCGACGCCGTCTTCGTCGGCTCCTGCACCAACGGCCGGATCGAGGACCTGCGCGCCGCCGCGGCGATCCTGGACGGCCGCCGGATCGCCGACGGCGTGCGGATGCTGGTCGTACCGGGCTCGGTGCGGGTCGCCCTGCAGGCCGTCGAGGAGGGCCTGGACAAGGTCTTCACCGCCGCCGGCGCCGAGTGGCGCCACGCGGGCTGCTCGATGTGCCTGGGCATGAACCCCGACCAGCTGGCTCCCGGTGAGCGCTGCGCCTCCACCTCGAACCGCAACTTCGAGGGCCGCCAGGGCAAGGGCGGCCGCACCCACCTGGTCTCCCCGCAGGTCGCCGCCGCGACCGCCGTCCTGGGCCGACTGGCCGCGCCCGCCGATCTCCCGTCCGACGTCGCTGTGGAGGCCTGAGCAGCATGGAGAAGTTCACCACCCACACGGGTCGCGCCGTTCCGCTGCGCCGCAGCAACGTCGACACCGACCAGATCATCCCGGCCCACTGGCTGAAGAAGGTCACCCGTTCCGGCTTCGAGGACGGCCTGTTCGAGGCCTGGCGCAAGGACGAGTCGTTCATCCTCAACCAGCCCGAGCGGCAGGGCGCCACGGTGCTGGTGGCCGGCCCCGAATTCGGCACCGGCTCCTCCCGCGAGCACGCCGTCTGGGCGCTGCAGAACTACGGCTTCCACGCCGTGATCTCGACCCGCTTCGCCGACATCTTCCGCGGCAACTCCCTGAAGAACGGCCTGCTCACGGTGGTTCTGCCGCAGGATGTCGTGGAGCGGCTCTGGGAGCTCACCGAGGCCGACCCGACCGCCGAGATCACGGTCGACCTGGAGGCCCGCGAGGTGCGCGCGCAGGGCGTCACGGCCTCGTTCGAGCTGGACGACAACGTCCGCTGGCGGCTGCTGAACGGCCTGGACGACATCAGCATCACCCTTCAGAACGAGGCCGACATCGCCGCCTTCGAGGCGACCCGGCCGGCCTTCAAGCCGCGTACTCTGCCGGCCGCCTGAGCCGCGTCGGAGAACAGGCATTCTGACGTTCTGCCGGATGGCCCGCCTCCCCTCGGGGGGGCGGGCCATCCGCCGTTCCGGCCCCGGAGTTAGCCGCCCCGGCCCACTGCCGATTGCCGATTTGGCAATGGCGCACAGGGGCCCGCGCAAGCACAACTGCGGGTAGATGGCACAATCAGTACATGCACCGGCACCATGAACCTCCGTACGCGGGCGGCGAACCCGCGTCACCGGAGTCCACGGGCCGGGGAGCCGAACGCCGAATTGACGATCGGCCGGACGCCGCCACCTCACCTGCTGAGGGGCTGGACGACCCGGAAGTCGCAGCGCTCTACGCGCTTGTGGCCGAGCGGTTGAAGCAAGCTCACGCCCGCGTGCATGCGCTGAACGTGTCTGCCGATGCAAAGACCGCTCTCACCCGACAACTCCTGATCGTCACCGAGACCGCCAAGCGCGATCTTCCGGAGGCGGCAAGGCGGTTGAGTCGCTTTGTCCAGGACCTCGACGAGGGGCGCCCGCCCGTCGTCTGAGGTCGCCGACGCGCAAATCCATTGCGACACTAGGGTGATTCGCGCGTTTGGTAATTGAAAGTCCGCAGATACATACCTAACGTGCGAAATGAACGGATGGAATCATCCGGCGCCCGTTTCCGAAGGGGAAGACGTGAACAAGGCTCAGCTTGTCGAAGCGGTGGCCGAGCAGCTGGGCGGTCGCAAGGCTGCCGCAGAGGCCGTCGACGCAGTGCTCGACACCATGGTCCGCGCCGTCGTGGCCGGCGACCGGGTGTCGGTCACCGGTTTTGGCACCTTTGAGAAGGTGGAGCGCTCCGCGCGCTTCGCCCGCAACCCGCAGACCGGCGAGAAGGTCAAGGTCAAGAAGACCTCGGTGCCCCGCTTCCGTCCGGGCCAGGGCTTCAAGGACCTGGTCAGCGGCAGCAAGAAGCTGCCGAAGGAAGGCCCCTCGGTGAAGAAGGCCCCCAAGGGCTCCCTCACCCCGGGCAAGAGCGGTGTCGCCGCGACCCCGGCCGCCAAGCGCGCCGCCACCAAGCGTGCCGCCGCCGCCGCGACCCCGGCCGCCGCCAAGAAGACCACGGCTGCCGCCAAGAAGACGGCGACCACCGCCGCGGCCAAGAAGACCACGGCGACCGCCGCCAAGAAGGCGACCGCCACCAAGAAGGCCACCACGGCCGCGGCGAAGAAGACCACCGCGACCGCCGCCAAGAAGACCACGGCTGCCGCCAAGAAGACGGCGACCACCGCTGCCGCCAAGAAGACCACTGCGGCCGCCGCCAAGAAGGCGACCGCCACGGCCAAGAAGACGGCTCCGGCGAAGAAGACCGCCACCCGCAAGACCACCGCGCGCAAGACCACCGCGAAGTAAGTCCGCGGACGGCCTGCCTGAGCCGTGGCGCACCCCTCCCGGGGTTCCGGGGGCGGGCCGCCACGGCTCTTCGCTTTCCGGGCGAGGCCGGGCGAGGCCGGGCGCGGCGGGGGTGTTGGGCGTCGGCCACGAGAAGTACGGCGGGCGCGATGGGGTGCGGCAGGGGCGCGCGACGGCGCCGATGCGCCTGTTCGGTGGGCGAACCCCCGGCGGTGGCCGGTGCTCGGGCCGGTGCTCGGGCCGGTGCGCGGCCCGCTCTCGGGCGGCCCGGTGATCGGACGCCCGGGGCGTCAGGCCTCGGCCGGGTCGGGGAAGGTCTGCAGCGTCACGAAGACGACCCGGCGGGCCTCGCCGGTGCCCTCGGTGCGGATCCGCACCCGCTGACCGGGGCGCAGCAGCCGGAGGCCGCCGGCGTCGAAGGCGGCCGCGTCGAACGGCACCGGGGTCCCGTCGTCGAGCAGCACGGAGCCGGCCCGGGTGGCGGGGTCGAAGGTGAACGCGGTGGCCTGCATGGCAGCAGCATAGCGAGCGCTGACGCCCGGCCCCGGAGCCGTCTCAGCGCTGCGCGGCGGGCGGGGCGGGGGAGTAGCCGAGCCGGGCCGACAGGGCGGCGGTGTGCGGGCCGACGCCGAGCGCGAGGGCCTCGCCGAGGTCCGCCCCGGTGTCGACGTCCCGGCGCACCGAATCCACGCCGGCCAGGCGGAGTTCACGGGCGCCGCCGGCCGCGTGGCGCTCCCGGGAGCCGTCGCCGAAGGCGGGCGCGAGCGGGCTGCCCGGGGCGCAGGCCAGCAGCGTGGTGCCCAGGCCGGGGGTGTCCGCCAGGAAAGCCCGGCCGGTCGAGGGCACGGCGGCCAGCACCCGGGCCAGTTCGGCCGGGCGCAGGGCCGGCAGGTCGGCCGAGAGCGTGGCCAGCGGCGCGTTCGGAGCCAGTGCCAGCGCGGCCGCCGCGCCGTGCGCCAGTGCGTGGTTGAGACCGCCCCCGGGTTCGTCGGCGACCACCGCGGCACCGAGTGCGGCGAGCCGGGCGCCGGCTGCCGCGTCCCGGGTGACGACCAGGACCCGGGCCACGCCGGGCGTGGCCAGCGCGGCCGCGACGGTGTCCAGGGCGAAGCAGAGCGCGAGGTCCGAGCGGTGCGCTCCGGCGAACGGCGCGAGCCGGGTCTTCGCCAGGGCCGGCGGCTTGAGCGGCAGCACCAGCGACCAGTCGGAGGCGGGTGCGGGGGGCGCGACGGCCCCGCTGGGGCGTACGGTGTCCTGGGTCATCGGCGTCATTGTGGCGCTGGTCCCGGAACCCTCGCCAGGCCGTCCGAGCTGTGCGGACGTGCGTTTGGTCACGCCCGCCGGAGGTGCTGGCGGGGTTGCTCGACAGCCGGTCGGCGGTGGGGCGAGACTGTTCCGCGCCCGCGCCCCGCACCGGGGCCCGCGGGAGGCGAGAGAACCTGCGGCACCCCGGGTGCCGCACCGGAAGAGGAGGACCTGGGGTGGCCCGCCGCTCGTACGCCAGCTTCGGCAACGCCGACTACGGCATCTGGTACCGCTTCGCGGCCGTGCTGGTGAAGCCGGTGACGACCGCGCTGGTGAAGCCCGACTGGCGGGGCTGGGAGCACCTCCCGAAGGAGGGCGGCTTCATCGCCGCGGTCAACCACAACTCGATCATCGACCCGGTGGTGTACGCGCACTGGCAGTACAACAGCGGGCGCCCGCCGCGGATCCTCGGCAAGTCCTCGCTGTTCTCGATCCCGTTCATCGGTTTCATGCTGCGCAAGACCGGCCAGATCCCGGTGTTCCGCGAGTCGACCGATGCCGCGCAGGCGTTCCGGGCCGCGATCGACGCGGTGAACGGCGGCCAGTGCGTGCAGTTCTACCCGGAGGGCACGCTCACCCGGGACCCGGACCTGTGGCCGATGACCGGCAAGAGCGGGGTGGCCCGGGTCGCGCTGATGACCGGTGCGCCGGTGATCCCGGTGGCGCACTGGGGCGCGCACGAGATCATCCCGCCGTACGGCAGGGGCGGCTCCGGCAAGGGGAAGTTCAACCTCTTCCCGCGCCACCGGGTGACCGTGGCGGCCGGGCCGGCGGTGGACCTGAGCAAGTACCAGGGCCAGGAGCTGACCCCGCAGGTCCTCAAGGACGCCACCGAGGACATCATGGAGGCCATCACCGCCGTCCTCGCCGGCATCCGCGGCGAGGAGCCGCCGGCCGAGCGCTACGACATGCGCGCGGCGGCCCGGCACCGGGCCGAGGCGGCCGCGGCCGAGCGGCAGCGCGCGGCAGGCAATCGCAGCAACGGTGACGAGGAGGCCGCCAAGTGACCCGCTGTGCCGTGTTCGGGACGGGCTCCTGGGGGACGGCGTTCGCGCTGGTCCTCGCCGACGCCGGCTGCGAGGTGGTCCTCTGGGGCCGCCGCAAGGAGCTGGTCGACGCCGTCAACACCACCCGGGTGAACCCGGACTACCTGCCGCAGGTGTCGCTTCCGGACTCGGTCCGGGCCACCACCGACGCCGCCGAGGCGCTGGCCGGCGCGGACTTCGCGGTGCTCGCCGTGCCCTCGCAGACGCTGCGCGAGAACCTGGGCGCCTGGGCCCCGTTGATCGAGCCGCAGACCGTGCTGGTGAGCCTGATGAAGGGCATCGAACTCGGCACCGCCAAGCGGATGAGCGAGGTCATCGCCGAGGTCGCCGGGGTCGGGCCGGAGCGGGTCGCGGTGGTCAGCGGCCCCAACCTGGCCCGCGAGATCGCCAACCGGCAGCCCGCGGCGAGCGTGGTCGCCTGCGCCGACGAGGCGGTCGCCAAGCGGCTCCAGGCCGCGTGCCACACGCCGTACTTCCGCCCGTACACCAACACCGACGTGATCGGCTGCGAGCTGGGCGGCGCGGTGAAGAACGTGATCGGCCTGGCGGTCGGCATGGCCGACGGCATGGGTCTGGGCGACAACACCAAGGCGACGCTGATCACCCGCGGCCTGGCCGAGACCACCCGGCTGGGGCTGGCGCTGGGCGCCGACCCGTACACCTTCGCCGGGCTGGCCGGCATGGGCGACCTGGTGGCGACCTGTTCCTCGCCGCTCTCCCGCAATCACACCTTCGGCACCAACCTGGGCCGGGGGATGTCGCTGGCGGAGACCATCGCCGCCACCCGGCAGACCGCGGAGGGCGTGAAGTCCTGCGAGTCGGTGCTCGACCTGGCCCGGCGCAGCGGCGTCGACATGCCGATCGTCGAGGCCGTGGTGGACGTCGTGCACAACGGGCGCCCCACCCAGGAGGCGCTGCAGGCGCTGATGTCCCGCTC
This sequence comes from Kitasatospora sp. NPDC090091, assembly GCF_044747365.1. Classification (NCBI taxonomy): domain Bacteria; kingdom Bacillati; phylum Actinomycetota; class Actinomycetes; order Kitasatosporales; family Streptomycetaceae; genus Kitasatospora; species Kitasatospora sp. NPDC090091. The sequence continues at coordinate 84,437 of NZ_JBIVDY010000029.1, read as the reverse complement.
GGCCAAGGCCGAACGGCACTGACACGGCCTGCGCAGGTCCGGACCACGCCGGTCCGGACCGCACTGCGGACCGCACCGGTACGAACGGCACCGATTCGAACGGCATCGGGCGCCGCCGGGGCGCCGGGCGGCCCCGAGGCGTCGGAGGGCGGTTCCCGGGCGGTCCGTCGCCCACCCGGCGGTGCCCCGGGGCGGCTGACTTTCCGGAAACACCTCGCACGGTAGTCTCGAACGCGATATGAGCATCGAACAGACCTCCCCGAACCCGTCCGCGAAGCCGCGTGTTGCGCTGGTCTTCGGCGGGCGCAGCTCCGAGCACGCCATCTCGGTGTCCACCGCGGGCAGCGTGCTCAGGGCGATCGACCGCGAGAAGTACGACGTGCTGCCGATCGGCATCACCCACGAGGGCCGCTGGGCGCTGGTGAGCGACGAGCCGTCCCGGATGGCCATCACCGACGGCCGGCTGCCGGACGTCGCCCACGTCGCCGAGGCCGTCGAGGGCCAGGTGTCCCTGCCGGCCGCCCCCGGCAGCCGCGAGGTGGTCCTCAGCGAGCCGGGGACCGCCCCCAAGGTGCTCGGCGAGGTCGACGTGGTGTTCCCGCTGCTGCACGGCCCCTGGGGCGAGGACGGCACCCTGCAGGGCCTGCTGGAGCTCTCCGGCGTGCCCTACGTCGGCAACGGCGTGCTCTCCAGCGCGGTCGGCATGGACAAGGAGTTCACCAAGCGGATCCTGGCCTCGCACGGCCTGGGCGTCGGCCGGTACACCATCGTCCGCCCGCGCGACTGGGAGACCGAGGCCGGCCGGGACGCCGTCCGCGAGCGGGCCGCCGAGCTGGGCCTGCCGCTGTTCGTGAAGCCCTGCCGGGCCGGCTCCAGCATCGGCATCACCAAGGTCAAGGACCTCGCGGACCTCGACGCCGCGATCGAGGAGGCCCGCCGGCACGACCCCAAGCTGATTATCGAGGCGGGCGTGACCGGCCGCGAGATCGAGTGCGGCGTGCTGGAGTTCGAGGACGGCCTGCGCGCCAGCGTGCCGGGCGAGGTCCTGGTCGGCGGCGGCTACGAGTTCTACGACTTCGAGGCCAAGTACATCGACTCCTCCGAGGTGCGGATCCCGGCGGAACTGAGCGCGGAGGAGACCGCGGAGATCCGCCGCCAGGCGATCGCCGCGTTCGAGGCGCTCGGCTGCGAGGGCCTGGCCCGCGTCGACTTCTTCCTGCTGGAGGACGGCAGCTGGATGGTCAACGAGGTCAACACCATGCCCGGCTTCACCCCGATCTCGGCCTACCCGAAGATGTGGGAGGCCACCGGACTGGCCTACCCGGAACTGATCGACCGGCTGCTCCAGGCGGCGCTGGGCCGCTCGACCGGCCTGCGGTAGTCCGCACCCGACGACGAGGGCGGGCCGGGAGCTGCTCCCGGCCCGCCCTCCGTCGGTGCCGCTGCTGCGGGGAGTGCCCGCCGTGGGACGTCCGCCGCTACGGGATGTTCGCCTTCACCGCTGCGCTGAGTGCGGCGACCGGGTCGAACGGGTTGGCGGCGGCCCCGCCGGGGACGGTCACCTCGACGTACGCCTTGCGCATCGTCGAGGTGAACCGGTAGCCGCCGTCGTCGAGCTTCTGCGGCCACCAGGTGACGTCGTCGACGGTGGGGGAGTAGTCCTTGGCGGCCTCGCCGTTCAGCTGCTCCGGGCGGTCCACGCCGCAGCGCAGCACGATGCGCGGCGAACCGGCCCACGCGGCCACGTACGGCGAGGCCGGCGACGGGTCCTTGCGGGCGTGGCCGAGCAGATCCTGCGGCAGTGCGGCGGCGAGGTTCCGGCAGTAGCCGGCCGCCTTGGGGGCCGGTTCCGGCACCTCGATCTGCTCGGGCTCGGACCAGATGCCGAGCAGCACGACAACCGTGCAGGTCAGCGCGACCGGCAGCGCCAGCCAGCGGATCGGGGCCGGCAGCGCTGCCAGGGCGCGGGGAACGCGGAGGTCTCTGGACACCCGCCGATGGTAGCCGGGCCTTACAGGTGGACCACCGGACAGGTGAGGGTGCGGGTGATGCCCTCGATCTGCTGCACCTTGGCCACCACCAGGCGGCCCAGCGCGTCGACGGTCTCGGCCTCGGCCCGGACGATCACGTCGTAGGGGCCGGTCACGTCCTCGGCCTGGAGGACTCCGGCGATCTTGGTGATCGCATCGGCCACCGCGGTGGCCTTTCCGACCTCGGTCTGGATCAGGATGTATGCCTGTACCACGGAAGGACCTCCCGGCGGCTGGGTACGGGGATCGGCGCCGTGATCGCCCGGTCGGGCGTCGGGGGTGGAACGGGCTCACGGGCAGTCTGATCACCACGCTACCGCGCGGGGCCCCCGGGAGGGAGACCTCTGCACCGCCGGAGGGCGTACGCTGCGCGCGGGGGAGCGCGTACCGCAGGAGTTCTTATTTCAAACGCGAGAGGACGGCAGATGCAGGGGACCGTGGGCGAGCTCGGCGAGTTCGGCCTCATCAGGGAGCTGACCGCCCGGGTACCGCTCACCGCCGCGGTCGACCTCGGCCCGGGCGACGACGCCGCCGTGGTGAAGGCGCCGGACGGCCGGGTGGTGGCCACCACGGACGTGCTGATCGAGAACCGGCACTTCCGCCGCGACTGGTCGACCGCCTACGACGTGGGCCGCAAGGCCGCCGCCCAGAACCTCGCCGACGTGGCCGCGATGGGCGCGGTGCCGACGGCGATACTGCTCGGCCTGGTCGCCCCGGCCGACCTGCCCACCACCTGGGCCACCGAGCTGATGGACGGCCTGCGGGACGAGTGCCAGGTGGCCGGCGCGACGGTGGTCGGCGGGGACGTGGTGCGCGGGGACGTCATCACGCTGGCCATCACGGCGCTCGGGGATCTCCAGGGGCGTGCGCCCGTGACGCGCGCCGGGGCGAAGGTGGGCGACGTGGTCGCCGTCACCGGCTGGCTGGGCTGGTCCGCGGCCGGGCTGACCGTGCTGCAGCGCGGCTTCCGTTCGCCGCGCGCCTTCGTCGAGGCGCACCGCCGGCCCGAGCCGCCGTACCACGCGGGACCGGCCGCGGCCGAGTTGGGCGCCACCGCGATGGTCGACGTGAGCGACGGGCTGGTGGCCGACCTCGGCCACGTCGCGCGGGCCAGCGGGGTGGACATCGACCTGCGCGCCGCCGACTTCGACGTGCCGGCGCAGATGGCCGACATCGGCCAGGCGGTCGGTGTGGACCCGCTGGTCTGGGTGCTCTCCGGCGGCGAGGACCACGCGATCGTGGCGACCTTCCCGCGCGGCGTCCAACTCCCCGCCCGCTGGCGGGTGGTGGGCGAGGTCACGGCCCCGGCGCGGGCGGCCCGCGGCGGCCGGGTGACGGTGGACGGCGAGGCCTGGGACCGGGTCGGCGGCTGGGACCACTTCGCGGAGTGACCGCGCCGCTCGCCGAGTGGCCCGGCCGGCGGGGCGGTTGGCGCCCCGCCGGGCGCGCCGGGTCGCCACGTCGGGCCGAACCTCCGGCCCCGCGGGCTCTCCTGCGCACCTCCCCGGCGCGTGGTGCAACGCCGCGCGCCCCTCCCATGGGCGAAGCGCCCGGCTCCGGCCGGGGCCGGCGCGTACGCTGGCGGTGAACCGAGCCCGCCCGCCCGTCCGGTGCGGGTGGTCCGAACCACTGCGGAGCGGGAGAGCCCACCCATCATGCGCATCGGTGTCCTGACCAGCGGCGGCGACTGCCCGGGCCTCAACGCCGTGATCCGCTCCGTGGTGCACCGCGGCACGGATGTGCACGGTGACGAGATCGTCGGCATCGAGGACGGTTTCCTCGGTCTGATCGAGGGCCGCACCCGCCCGGTCTCGCACGACGACGTCACCGGTCTGCTGACGCTGGGCGGCACCATCCTCGGCTCGGCCCGGGTCAAGCGCGACCGGATCGCCTGGGCGGTGGACAACGCACGGACCCTCGCCCGGGACGTCGGCATCGACGCGCTGATCACGATCGGCGGCGAGGGCACACTGACCGCCGCGAAGATGTTCAGCGACGCCGGACTGCCGGTGGTCGGCGTGCCGAAGACCATCGACAACGACATCGACGCCACCGACGTCACCTTCGGCTTCGACACCGCGGTGCACGTCGCGACCGAGGCGATCGACCGGCTGAAGACCACCGCGGAGTCCCACCAGCGCGTCATGGTCGTGGAGTTGATGGGCCGCCACACCGGCTGGATCACCCTGACCGCCGGGATGGCGGGCGGTGCGCACGGCATCCTGATCCCGGAGAAGCCCTTCGACATCGAGGCGGTGGCCCGGATGGTCGAGGACCGGTTCTCCCGCGGCAAGAAGTTCGCCATCATCGCCGTCGCGGAGGGCGCGGCGCCGCTGCCCGGAACGCTGCGCTTCGACCACGGCGCCGTCGACCAGTACGGCCACCAGACCTTCGGCGGGATCGGCAACCGGCTCGCCCACGAGCTGGAGGACCTGCTCGGCAAGGAGGCCCGCCCGGTCATCCTCGGCCACACCCAGCGCGGCGGCACCCCCACCGCCCGCGACCGGGTGCTCGCCACCCGGTTCGGCTGGCACGCGGTCGAGGCCGTCCACCAGGGCGCGTTCGGCCACTTCACCGCGCTGCGCCGCAACGAGATCCGGCTGGTGCCGGTGGGGGAGGCGGTCACCCGCCTCAAGACCGTGCCGAAGGACCGCTGGGCGGAATCGGAGGCCGTGCTCTGAGCGGCCGGGGGTAGGTTGGGCCCCATGCTTTCGACTGCACCTCCCCGCGAGGCACCGCCCCGCGTCCTCACGGTGGCCGGATCCGACTCCGGCGGCGGCGCCGGCATCCAGGCCGACCTGAAGGCCATGCTCGCCCTCGGCGTCCACGGCATGAGCGTGATCACCGCCGTCACCGCGCAGAACTCGCTCGGCGTCCAGGGCTACTGGGAGCTGCCGGCCGAGGCCGTCCGGGCCCAGTTCCGCAGTGTGGTGGACGACATCGGCGTGCAGGCGGTGAAGACCGGGATGCTCGCCTCGATCGAGCTGGTCGAGACCGTCTCCGAGCTGCTCGCCGGGGTGGACGCCCCGGTGGTGGTCGACCCGGTCGGCGTCTCCAAGCACGGTGACGCCCTGCTCGCCGCCGAGGCGGTGGCCACCGTCCGGGAGAAGCTGCTGCCGGTCGCCACCCTCGCCACGCCCAACCTGCACGAAGTGACGCAGCTCACCGGCCGCACCGTCGAGCACGAGGGCCAGATGCTGGACGCGGCCAAGGCGCTGCTCGACCTCGGGCCGCGCTGGGTGCTGGTGAAGGGCGGCCACCTGGAGGGCGAGGCGGCGGACCTGCTCTACGGCGGCGCGGGGGAGGAGCACTGGTACCGGGCGCCCCGGTACGACAACCGGCACACCCACGGCACCGGCTGCACACTGGCCAGCTCGATCGCGGCCGGGCTCGCCAAGGGCGAGTCGCTGCCGGAGGCGGTGGCCTCCGCGAAGGAGTACATCACCGGTGCGATCGCCGGCGGCTTCGCGCTCGGCGCGGGGATCGGCCCGGTGGACCACGCCTGGCGCTGGCGCTGAACGGTGGTGGGCGGGCCCTGGGGCCCGCCCACCCGGGCGCTGCGGAACACCGCCGGCCCCCGACGGGCGGAGTCGACGGGGGCCGGCCGGACCGGAAAGACAGGAAGCCGGTCCATCCGAGGATGAACCGGCTTACTGGAGGACCGGCGTACCGGTCTGCGCGTCAGCGCGAGACCTTACCGGCCTTGATGCACGAGGTGCAGACGTTGAGCCGCTTCGGCGTCCGCCCAACCACAGCGCGCACCGTCTGGATGTTGGGGTTCCAACGACGGGAGGTGCGGCGGTGAGAGTGGGAGATGCTGTTGCCGAAGCCCGGCCCCTTGCCGCAGACGTCGCAGTTGGCAGCCACAGGAGTCACTCCAAGACTTCAGATCACTTACATTCGAAACCCCGCCGAACCAGCGGAGCACTCACGTGAACCGAACCGGGCCGAGGGGTGAGCCCGGACTGTTCCGGGCAACCGGGAGAGCATACAACGCCTGCTCCCGTTCAACGAAACTACCACGATCCGGCAGGTGATCGCTTCGCTCGCCGCCCCCGGCGGCGCCCTCCGGCCCCCGATAACCTGCCAGGTATCACCCCTCGCCGTTCACCCTCGGGCCATCGCGGCGTCCCATCCGGAGGAGACCTGGTGCTGCACACGCTCGACGCCCCGGCCGTGCGCAGCTGGTGCCAGCTGGCTCTGCGCGCACTCGGCCAGGCACGCGAGGAGATCGACGCACTCAACGTCTACCCCGTCCCGGACGGCGACACCGGCACCAACCTGTACCTGACCGTGGAGTCCGCCGCCGCCGAGGTGGAGAGCCGCTTCGCCGACCCCGCCGCCGGCCCGCCGCCCGGGCTGGCCGAGACGGTCCGGGCGATGGCCCGCGGCGCGCTGATCGGCGCGCGCGGCAACTCCGGCGTGATCCTGGCCCAGTGGCTGCGCGGCACCGCCGAGACGCTCGCCGAGGGCGGCGGCGCCGACCAGCTGCGGGCCGCGCTCCAGCGGGCCGCCGACTCCGCGTACCAGGCCGTCGCCGAACCGGTCGAGGGCACGCTGCTGACCGTCGCCCGGGTCGCCGCCCGGGAGGCCGTCCGGGCCGGGGGCGGGCTCGCCCAGGTCGCCGACACCGCCCACCGGGCCGCCCGGGACGCACTGCGGCACACCCCGGAGCAGCTCGCCGTCCTGGCCGAGGCCGGGGTGGTGGACGCCGGCGGGCGCGGCCTGGTCGCCGTCCTCGGCGCGCTCGCCGACGCCGTCGCCGGCCACCAGCCGATGGGCCCGGTCGCGCTGCGCGGGGACGTCCGGGTCGAGCGGTGCGAGACGCACCTGCGCCCGCCCGGCCCCGGCCACCCCGCCTTCGAGGTCATCTACCTGCTGGACGCCCCCGACGACGCGCTGCCCGCGCTGCGCGAGACGCTCGGCGGGCTCGGCGACTCCCTGGTGGTCGGCGGCGGCGACGGCCTCTGGAACGTCCACGTGCACGTGGACGACGCGGGCGCCGCCGTCGAGGCCGGGGTCCGGGCCGGGCGGCCGCACCAGATCCGGATCACCCACTTCGCCGAGGCCGCCGCCCGCTCCGGCACCGCCGCGGACCGGGGCGAGCGCGAGGAGCGCACCCGCGCGGTGCTCTCGGTGGTCTCCGGCACCGGGCTGGCCGAGCTCTGCGAGCAGTCCGGCGCGGTCGTCCTGCACGCCGACCCGGACCGTCCCCCGGCCAGCGCCGAACTGGCCGCCGCCGTCCGCCGGGCCGGCGCCCGGGAGGTCGTGCTGCTGCTCAACGACCCCGAGCTGCGGGCCGCCGCCGGCGCCGCCGCCGACCAGCTGCGCGAGGAGGGCGTGCGGATCGCCGTGCTGCCCACCCGCTCGCCGGTCCAGGGCCTGGCCGCGCTCGCCGTGCACGAGGCCGGGCGGCGCTTCGACGAGGACGTGGTCGCCATGACCTCGGCCGCCGGCGCCACCCGGTACGCCGAACTCGCCGTCGCCGAGGGGGAGTCCTGGACCATGGCCGGGGTCTGCCAGGCCGGGGACGTGCTCGGCCTGATCGACGGCGACGTGGCGCTGATCGGCGCGGACCTCGCCGGGGTCGGCAGCAGCGTGCTGGACCGGATGCTCGGCGCCGGCGGCGAACTGGTCACCCTGGTACTCGGCGGGGGCGTGCCCGACGGGCTCGCCGAGACACTGGTCGCGCACGCCCGGCACCGGCGGCCGGAGGTCGACGCGGTGGTGTTCCACGGCGGGCAGGAGTCGGCGGCGGTGCTCATCGGGGTCGAGTAGGGCCTGACTTGTGGGTCGCGCCGCGACCCCGGGCCGGTCCGCAGGACGGGCCCCGGCCGCCGGCCGGCAGGGGCGGGCGCGGAGCCCGGGCGGGGAACGCCCGGAATGTCGGTGCGGTGGTGTAAACAGGGGCCTGATGGGCGCTCTCGATGAACCACTGACCAAGCTCGTCGGCGACCGCACCGCGAAGGTGCTCGCCGACAGCCTCAAGCTGCGCACGGTCGGCGACCTGCTGCACCACTATCCGCGCCGCTACGTCGAACGCGGCCAGCTCACCAGCCTGGACGAGCTGGAGATCGACGAGCACGTCACCGTGCTCGCCCGGATCGAGAAGGTCACCCTGATCCCGTTCCGCGGGCGCAAGGGCGACCGCCTGGAGGTCGTCGTCACCGACGGCCGCAGCCGGCTCTCGCTGGTCTTCTTCAACCAGGGCTGGCGGCAGAAGGAGCTGAAGGCGGGCGCCCAGGGCCTGTTCGCCGGCAAGGTCGGCGTCTTCAACCGGAGCCGCCAGCTCGTCTCGCCGGACTACCAGCTGCTCGACGAGGACGCCGGCTCCGACGCCGCCCGGCAGTTCGCCGGCCGGCTCATCCCGGTGTACGGCGCCAGCGCCCAGATGCCCAGCTGGAAGCTGTCCATCTGCATCGAGACCGCGCTCACCAAGCACCTGGCCGACGTCGGCGAGCCGCTGCCCGCGGAACTGCGCGAGCGGCACGACCTGATCCCGCTGCCCGAGGCGCTGGAGCTGATCCACCGGCCGCGCAGCCAGGCCGACCGCGAGCGGGCCCAGAGCCGGCTCCGCTGGGACGAGGCCTTCGTCCTCCAGGTCGCCCTAGCCCGGCGTCGGGCGGCCGATTCCGCCCTTCCCGCCGTCCCGCGCAGGCCGTGCGCGGACGGCCTGCTGGACGCCTTCGACGCCCGGCTCCCGTTCACCCTCACCGAGGGCCAGCAGAAGGTCTCCGCCGAGATCGCCGCCGACCTGGCGAGCGAGCACCCGATGCACCGGCTGCTCCAGGGCGAGGTCGGCTCCGGGAAGACGCTCGTCGCGCTGCGGGCCATGCTGGCCGTGGTCGACGCGGGCGGCCAGGCCGTGCTGCTGGCACCCACCGAGGTCCTCGCGCAGCAGCACCACCGCTCGATCGTCGAGATGATGGGCGACCTCGCCGAGGGCGGCATGCTCGGCGGCTCGGACCTCGGCACCCGGGTCGTGCTGCTGACCGGCTCGATGGGCGTGCCGGCCCGCCGCCAGGCGCTGCTCGACATGGCCTGCGGCGACGCCGGCATCGCGATCGGCACCCATGCGCTGATCGAGGACAAGGTGCAGTTCCAGGACCTCGGCCTGGTCGTGGTGGACGAGCAGCACCGCTTCGGCGTCGAGCAGCGGGACGCGCTGCGGGCCAAGGGCGAACAGCCGCCGCACCTGCTGGTGATGACGGCCACCCCGATCCCGCGCACGGTCGCGATGACGGTCTTCGGGGACTTGGAGACGTCCGTGCTGGACCAGCTGCCGGCCGGCCGCTCGCCGATCTCCACGCACGTCGTCCCGGCCGTGGAGAAGCCCAACTTCCTGGCCCGGGCCTGGGAGCGGGTCCGCGAGGAGGTGGCCAAGGGCCACCAGGCGTACGTGGTCTGTCCCCGGATCGGGGACGAGGAGCCCGCCGAGCCGAAGAAGCGGCGCAGGGCCGCCGAGGAGGACCTGGAGGACGTCGCGGACGCCGGCGCCGACAGCGACGAGCGCCGGCCCCCGCTCTCCGTCGTGGAGACCGCCGAGATGCTGGTGAAGGGCCCGTTGGCCGGGCTGCGGGTGGAGATCCTGCACGGCCGGCTCGCCCCGGACGCCAAGGACGAGGTGATGCGCCGGTTCGCCGCCGGCGAGGTCGACGTGCTGGTCGCCACCACGGTGATCGAGGTCGGTGTCAACGTGCCGAACTCCACCGCCATGGTGATCATGGATGCCGACCGCTTCGGCGTCTCCCAGCTGCACCAGCTGCGCGGCCGGGTCGGGCGCGGCAGCGCGCCCGGCCTCTGCCTGCTGGTCAGCGACATGCCCGCGGCCAGCGCGGCCCGGGCCCGGCTGGACGCGGTGGCCGGCACCCTGGACGGCTTCGCGCTCTCCCGGATCGACCTCGAACAGCGCCGCGAGGGCGACGTGCTGGGCCAGGCGCAGTCCGGGGTGAAGTCCTCGCTGAAGGTGCTCTCCGTGCTGGAGGACGAGGAGGTCATCGTGACCGCGCGCGCCGAGGCCACCCGGCTGGTCGCCGAGGACCCGGACCTGGACGCCCACCCGGAGCTGCGCACCGCGCTGGAGAGCCTGCTCGACGCGGACCGTGCGGCCTACATGGAGAAGGGCTGAGGGCGGGCGCACGGGCCGCCGGAATGTCAGACCCCCGGGAGAGAATGTAGTTGTTCGGGACGCACCCTCAAGGTGCGTACCCGGCACGACATTTGGGGGTCCTGCCATGGCATTCCGTCATCTCAACGAGCTCCCGCTGGGCGACAAGGTCTTCCGGATCGAACTCGCCAGCGACGACGACCGCGAGGTCACCCTCACCCTGACCGGCTGGCGCGAGGGGGAGGCCGCCGCGCCCCTCGCCTCGGGCAAGCTCCGCCTGCCGGTCGAGGACGTCGCCTCGCTGCGGATCGCGCTGAACCGCGCGCTCCGGGCCCTGGCCATCGTCGCCGACGTCTCCGAGCCCATCCCCGACCGCGACGTGCTGCGCGAGCTCTACCCCGGCCACGGCGCCCCCTGGGTGCCGCAGCACGAGGAGGAGCTGGTCCGGCGGTTCCACGACGGCGAGACCATCGCCCGGATCGCCGCCCGCTTCGGCCGCACGCCCGACTCCGTCCGCACCAAGCTGCGCGAGCTCGGGCACGACCCGCGCCGCCCCGAGTTCTGCCCGCCCGACGGCTGCCTCTCCTGGTCCCGCTACGCCTCGCCGGCGCTCCTCGGTGCGGCGATCCCGGCCCAGTCCGCGGGGGCGGACGCCGGCTGAGCCGCCGGCCCCGCACGGCCCGCAAGCCCCGCCACAGCCCCGCCGGTCCGTCCGGCGGGGCTGTGCGCCGTCAGGGGCCCGGGGGAGCCCACCTGCGGCCGGGGCGGGATAGCGTGGTCGCGCAGCGACGAAAGGACCTCCCACCACCATGACCCGCGTCATCGCCGGGGCGGCCGGCGGCCGCCGGCTGGCCGTACCGCCCGGCCGGGGCACCCGCCCGACCTCCGACAAGGCCCGCGAGGCGATGTTCTCCACCCTGGAGTCGCTGCGCGGCACCCTGCACGGGGCCCGGATGCTGGACCTGTTCGGCGGGTCCGGCGCGGTCGGCCTGGAGGCGCTGTCCCGCGGGGCCGAGCACGTCCTGCTGGTCGAGGCGGACGCCCAGGCGGCCCGGGTGATCCGGGAGAACGTCCGGATCGTCGACCTGCCCGGGGCGCTGGTGAAGGCGGCCCGGGCCGAGAAGGTGATCGCCGGGCCCGCCCCGGAGGCCCCGTACGACCTGGTCTTCCTCGATCCGCCGTACGTCGTCACCGATGACGAGGTGCGCGAGATGCTGATCACACTGTCGGCGGGGGGCTGGCTCGCGGACGACGCACTCGTCACCGTGGAGCGCAGCACCCGCGGCGGTGAGTTCGGCTGGCCGGACGGCTTCGAGGTGCTGCGCTCCCGCCGCTACGGCGAGGGCACCCTCTGGTACGGTCGCGCCGCCGCCGAGACCCGCCACCACCCCTAGCGGGCCGAGGAGGCCCGCAGCACCCGTCACCCACGAGGGAGCATCACGCCATGCGCCGCGCCGTCTGCCCCGGTTCGTTCGACCCGATCACCAACGGTCACCTCGACATCATCGAGCGGGCCTCGAAGCTGTACGACGTGGTGCACGTCGCGGTCGCGGTCAACCGGAACAAGCAGGGCATGTTCACCATCGACGAGCGGATCGCCCTGATCGAGGAGGTCACGGCGCCCTACGGGAACATCGTGGTCGAGTCGCACCTCGGCCTGCTGGTGGACTTCTGCCGGGACCGCGGCATCCCGGCGATCGTCAAGGGGCTGCGCGCCGTCAGCGACTTCGACTACGAGCTGCAGATGGCCCAGATGAACCACGGCCTGACCGGCGTCGAGACGCTCTTCGTGCCCACCTCGCCGACGTACAGCTTCCTGTCCTCCACGCTGGTCAAGGAGGTCGCCTCGTACGGGGGCGACGTCTCGCACCTGCTGCCCGAGGTGGTGCACCGCCGGCTGGTCGAGCGGATCGCGGAGCGTAAGGCGCAGCAGTAGGCACCTCCGCCCGCCGGGCGCCCGGCGGTGGTCCGTTTCTGCCGGTTCGTCACCACTTGTCCCGGGCCCGGGCGGGCGTCGGGGGCCGGTCGTTGTGACCTCGGCCCGGAGTGGCCGTACAGTCTGTAGTCCTGCCCTGCGGTGAGTTCCACCGTGTCGGGCCTGCCTCCGCCGGAGCGTCGGCGGCACACGGAAAGACGGAGTCCCGTGGACGTGCAGAACAAGGTCGACGAGATCGTCGCGGCCGTCGAGAACGCCCGCTCGATGCCCATGTCGGCCTCCTGCGTGGTGAACCGGGCCGAGCTGGTCGGCCTGCTCCAGGAGCTCAGGGAGGCGCTGCCCGCCGAGCTGGCCCAGGCCCAGTCGGTGATGGCCGACCACGAGCAGGTGGTGGCCGACGCCCAGGCCGAGGCCGACCGGATCATCCACGGTGCGCACACCGAGCGCGGTTCGCTGATCTCCGACACCGAGGTGGTCCGCCGGGCCCAGTCCGAGGCCGACCGGATCCTCGCCGAGGCCCGCGCCGAGGTCGACACCAAGCGCGCCGAGGCCGACGACTACGTGGACAGCAAGCTGGCCAACTTCGAGGTCGTGCTCACCAAGACGCTCGGTGCGGTCGGCCGCGGCCGGACCAAGCTGCGCGGCGACTCCAGCGTCTTCGAGGCCGACTTCGAGGGCGAGACCGACGGCGAGGAGTTCCGGCCGCAGCGGATCAGCCCGAGCCCGGAGGTCGACGAGTACGTCGATGTGAAGCTCGCCACCCTGGAGAACGTGCTCAGCGCGACCCTGGAGGCGGTCGGCAAGGGCCGGGACAAGCTGCTCGGCAAGCGCCCGATCGACGAGCTGGGCGCCTACCTGGCCGCCGCCGACCAGGCCCAGCAGGCCAAGGACCGCGCCGAGGCGGTCGCGGCGGGCTTCGCCACCGACGAGGACGGCGAGGAGGTGCCGTGGTACCGCGAGGAGGTGCCGCAGCAGCAGACCTGGCCCGAGCAGACCCCGGCCGCGGCCGGCTGGCAGCAGCCCGGCGTCGACCAGTACGGGGCCACGCAGCAGCCCGGCGGCCAGTACGCCGAGGTGTACGGCGGCGGCTTCGACCCGGCCGGCCAGGCCGACCCGTACGGCGCGCAGTACGGCTACCCGCAGCAGCAGCCGCAGCAGGGCTACCAGGACGGCGGCCAGCAGGGCGGCTACGGCTACCCGCAGCCCCAGCAGGGCTACCAGGCGCAGCAGCAGTACGACGAGTGGGGCCACCCCCGTCCGGAGGCCGGTGGGGGCTACCCGCAGCAGCCGGCCCTCCCGCCGGCCGTGCCGCACCAGCAGGCCGGCCTGGACGAGACCAGCTTCTTCGACACCAGCATGATCGACATGACCAGGCTGCGGGAGCTCGGCGGCCGCTGACGGGCGTGCTCCGCCGGGGCCGATCGGGGCCGAAGTTGGGCCTGGCCGGAGACTCCGGTAGTCTGACCACTCCGGCCTCTCCGTGTCGGGCCGTCGGTCTGCCCGCGCATCGTCCGGCGAGCAGTGCCGCGCATCAGTTTTCTCAGGAAGTCAGGACACCTTGAACCGCCTCGACCACCGCGACCCCCTCGTGTTCGACACGCACGAGCTGGGACGTCGCCCGGGCTCGCTGCGCAAGGTGTCCCGCACCCTGGAGGCCCCCGAGGGCCTCGGGATCATCGATGTGATCGGCGTCCCGGAGAACAGCGAGATCCGGCTGGACCTCCGCCTGGAGTCGGTGGTGGAGGGCGTGCTGGTGACCGGCACCGCCGAGACCCACGTCGAGGGCGAGTGTGTACGGTGCCTGGAGCCCGTCGACTTCGACGTCGACGTGGACTTCCAGGAGCTGTACTACTACCCGGAGTCCGACGAGCGCCATCGCGCCCGGACCGCCGGGACCGAGGACCTCGACGAGGACTCGGAGGAAGAGACTTACCGTCTGGAGGGCGACTTCTTCGACCTCCGGCCGGTGCTGCGTGACGCGGTGGTGCTCGCACTGCCGCTGCAGCCGGTGTGCCAGGAAGACTGCCTGGGCCTGTGCTCCGAGTGCGGAGCGCGCCTGAGCGACGACCCGGCACACCACCACGACGCCGTCGACCCCCGGTGGGCGGCTCTGCAGGGACTCTCCGCCGACCACGGCGACGAGGCCCGCGGCGACGTCGCTGATCGGCGGCGGGGAATCAAGAACAGCGACACCCGTGAGGGTCTCGCCGAGAACCAGGAGAAGTAGCCGTGGCTGTTCCGAAGCGGAAGATGTCGCGCAGCAACACGCGCCACCGCCGTTCCAACTGGAAGGCCGTCGTTCCGGCCCTCGTGGCGTGCGACCGCTGCCACGAGCCGAAGCTCGGCCACATCGCGTGCCCGAGCTGCGGCACGTACAACCGTCGCCAGGTCCTCTCGGTCTGATCGGCGGGGTGTACGGATCGATGTCGGACGGTAACTCCTCCCGCAAGGCGGCCACCGCCTCGAAGGCTACTTCGGGCGGCGGAAAGGCCGGCGGGCCGGCTTCGACCGAATACGACGTCCTGGAAGGGCGCCTCGGGTACGTACTCGAGCGCGCCCTTCTGGTACGCGCCCTGACCCACCGCTCGTACGCGTACGAGAACGGGGGGCTGCCCACCAACGAGCGCCTGGAGTTCCTCGGCGACTCGGTGCTGGGCCTGGTGGTGACCGACACCCTCTACCGCGTCCACCCGGACGTCCCGGAGGGCACGCTCGCCAAGCTGCGCGCCGCGGTGGTCAACTCGCGTGCGCTGGCCGACGTCGGCCGCGGTCTGGACCTCGGCTCGTTCATCCGCCTCGGCAAGGGCGAGGAGGGCACCGGCGGCCGCGACAAGTCGTCGATCCTCGCCGACACCGTCGAGGCCGTGATCGGGGCCATCTACCTGGACCAGGGCCTGGAGGCGGCGACCGAGTTCGTCCACCGCCTGTTCGACCCGCTGATCGAGGAGTCCTCTCAGCTGGGCGCCGGCCTGGACTGGAAGACCAGCCTCCAGGAGCTCACCGCCTCGGTGGGCATCGGGGTGCCGGAGTACGTGGTCGAGGAGTCCGGACCGGACCACGAGAAGACCTTCACCGCGGCGGCCCGGGTGGCCGGCGAGGACTTCGGCAGCGGCGTCGGCCGCTCGAAGAAGGAAGCCGAGCAGAAGGCCGCCGAGAGCGCCTGGCGGGCGATCAAGGAGAAGTACGCCGACCGCCTGCCCAGCGGCGCCGCCTGAGCGCGCAGTACCCTTCCTCCTGCCCGTTCCCGCGCGCCGGAAGGCTGTCGAGGTGCCTGAACTCCCCGAGGTAGAGGTCGTCCGCCGTGGCCTGGCCAACTGGGTCGCCGGACGGACGGTGGCCGGCGTCGACGTGCTGCACCCGCGTGCGGTGCGCCGCCAGCCGGCCGGGGCGGCGGACTTCGCCGCCCGGCTCACCGGCACCGTGCTCGGCCCCGCCCAGCGCCGCGGCAAGTACCTCTGGCTGCCGCTGGCCGGCTCCGGGGCCGGCTTCTCGCTGATCGGCCACCTCGGGATGAGCGGCCAGCTCCTCGTGCAGGACCCCTCGGTACCGGACGAGACCCACCTGCGGGTGCGGCTGCGGTTCACCGACGGCGGGCGCGAACTGCGCTTCGTCGACCAGCGGACCTTCGGCGGCCTGGCGGTCGAGGAGGCCGAGCCGGACGACCCCGAGGGCACGCCGGTCTCCATCGCGCACATCGCCCGCGACCCGCTCGACCGGCGCTTCGACGACGCCGCGTTCGTGAACGCGCTGCGGGCGAGGCGCACCACGGTCAAGCGGGCCCTGCTGGACCAGACCCTGATCAGCGGCGTGGGCAACATCTACGCGGACGAGGCGCTCTGGCGCTCCCGGCTGCACTACGACCGCCCGACCTCCTCGCTCACCCGCCCGCAGGTGGCCCTGCTGCTGGCCGGGGCCCGGGACGTGATGACCGAGGCCCTGGCCGTCGGCGGCACCAGTTTCGACAGTCTCTACGTCAACGTGAACGGCGAGAGCGGCTACTTCTCCCGCGACCTGGACGCCTACGGCCGGGAGGCGGAGCCGTGCCGCCGCTGCGGCACGGCGATCCGGCGGGTCGCCTGGATGAACCGCTCCAGCTACTTCTGCCCCCGCTGCCAGCGCGTCCCACGCGCCCGCAACGGGGGCTAGCTGCTACGCGCCCGCTCGCCTCCGGGGCGCTCAGACCCGGTGCCGACGGTCGGCGCTCCAACGCCGCTCTCCCCCAGCCTCCGGCCGGGGGTGCCCCCATCTCACGGCGTCCTCGCTTCTTCCTTTCGGCACCGGCGCGCCCCTTCGGCTAGGGGCGGGTGCTCAGCGCTTCGTGAGTTCGGGCTCGGACGGGGTGACGGGTTCGGCCGCGCCGTGGGTGTCCTGGCCGAAGTAGGCGACGCCCACCGCCGAGACGACGGCGAGCAGGAAGCCGGCCACGCCGAGCCAGGCCAGGCCGTCCTTGGAGCTGTCCCCGAGCCACAGCACGCCGACCGCGCCGGGCAGCACCGTCTCGCCGACCACCAGGGCGGCGGTGGCCCCGTTCACCGAGCCGATCTGCAGCGCGACGGTGTGCACGTACATGCCGCCGAGGCCGCCGACCAGGATCGCGTACAGCGCCGGGTCGGAGAGCAGCGCGCCGAGCTCGAACGGCTCGATGCCGTTGAGGATGCGCACGCCGACGCCGAGCGCGCCGAAGCCGAGGCCGGAGAGCAGACCGGCGAGGATCGCCCCGTTGGCGCCCATCCGCCGTACCAGCAGAGTGCCGCCGACCAGCAGCACGGTGGTGGCCAGCAGCAGCCACCAGTGGAAGGACATGTCCGCGTGGTGGCCGCCCTCCGGGCCGGCCGAGACGGCGAGCAGCACCAGCGCCGAGCAGAGCACGCCGATCGAGGCCCACTCCAGCTGCTTGAGCCGGATGCCGAGCAGCTTGATGCTGAGCACCGCGGTGATCACCAGGTTGGCGCTGATGATGGTCTGCGAGAGGAACAGCGGCAGCATGCGCGCGGCCACCGCGCCGAGCCCGAAGGCGATGAAGTCGAGCACCGTGCCGAGGATGAACTCCCAGGTGACGGCGGCCTTCGCGGTGGATGCGAGGCTGGGCCCGCCGTGCTCGGTGGTGCCGGCCGAGGCGTTCCCGGCGGCGGCCTCCTCCCGGGCGGAGCGACGTGATCCGACGGCCTGCAGGACCGAACCGGTGCCGTAGCAGGCGGAGGCCGCCACGGCGGTGACGAGGCCGATGAACACCCAGTGCTCCGATCGAGAGAGAAGGTCAGGACGAGAAGGTCAAGAGAAGGTCATGGGAACCAGGCCCGGCCACCACTATGCCTGGTCGCGGGGTACGGTCGGAGCGCCCCCGCGTCCTGCCCGGCCCCCGTCGGGACGTACGTCCGGGCCGGCGGCCGGGTTCCCGCGGCGGGCGGGGTTCAGGGGCGGCCGGGCAAACATCATCCCCGAGGAGGGGGCGGCCCCCGGCGGACGATGGGGTCGGTTCCGGGAAGTGGTACACGAGCGGTATGCCCTGCCGGGACGCCGCCGGCGGTAGCGTCGATGGCATGAGAACCCTTGCTCCACGACGTTCCCGGAGCGCCGGGCCGCTGGCACTGGTGGCGGCGCTGCTGGGGCTGCTGCTCCTGCTGGCCCCCGCGGCCTCCGCGGCCGGCGGGTTGGACGACGCGGCCGCCTCGCTCAAGCAGGGCCGGGTGTACGTCGACCCGGCGATGGCGGGCCGGTTCAGCCAGGGCCAGGCCGACGCCCTGACCGAGAAGATCCGCAAGGCGGACAAGCCGATCTTCATCGCGGTGGTCCCGGCCGCCGATCCGTACGGCCCCACGACGGTCTTCAACGACCTGCGCACCAAGGTCGGCATCACCGGTACCTACGGCATCTGGCGCGGCGACCAGTTCCAGGCCCGCTCGGACAAGGCGGCGCTGCCGAGCCAGAGCGCCGAGCGGATCGCCGGCGCGTCCTTCCGCTCGCACCCCGGCGACATCGACGCCGTCCTGAACGACTTCGTCGACACCGCCGCACCGCAGGTCAAGGGCCACGGGGTGGACAGCTCCGCGGGCGGCGTCTCCGCCGCTGCGATCGTCGTCCCGCTGGCCCTGCTGGCGCTGGCCGGCGCGGGCGTGTTCCTGCTGTTCCGCCGGTCCAAGAAGCGCAAGGAGGAGCAGCGCCGGGCCGAGCTGGAGCAGCTGCGCCGGGTGGTGGACGAGGACATCACGGCCTTCGGCGAGGAGCTCGACCGGCTCGACTTCGACCCGGGCGCCGCGGACGCCGACGACGTCCAGCGCGCCGACTACTCGCACGCCCTCGACTCCTACGAGCGGGCCAAGCGGAGCATGGACGGGGCGAAGGGCCCGGAGGACGTCAAGCCGGTCACCGAGGCGCTGGAGGACGGCCGCTTCGCGCTGGCCACGCTGGCCGCCCGGCGGGAGGGCAAGCCGCTGCCGGACCGGCGCCCGCCGTGTTTCTTCGACCCCCGGCACGGTCCGTCGGTGCAGGACGCCGACTGGGCTCCGGCCGGCGGCGCCGTGCGCACCGTCCCGGTCTGCCGGGCCGACGCGGACCGGCTGGCGACCGGCCAGGACCCGGACATCCGGACCGTCCCGACCGAGCACGGCCCTCAGCCGTACTGGAACGCCGGCCCGGCGTACGGCCCGTGGGCTGGCGGGTACTTCGGCGGCTACGGCGGCGGCCTGCTGCCCGGCCTGCTGGTGGGCACCGCGCTCGGCTCGATGATGGGCTCCCCGGCGTACGCGGCCCCGGGCGACGTCGGCGGTGACTACGACGGTGGCGACTACTCCGGCGCCGACTACGACTCCTCCGACTTCGGCGGTGGGTTCGGTGGCGGCGGGGACTTCGGCGGTGGCGGCGACTTCGGTGGTGGTGGGGACTTCGGCGGAGGGTTCTGACCGGCCGCCGGACCGGCCCCGCGGCGCCCGCCCGGCACCCACCGGGCGGGCGCCGTCGCGTCCGCGGCCGGCCGGACGATGCGTTTGAGAATGCGACCCTGTGTGGCAGGCTGGCGCCGTGACCTCCAGCACGCCCCCGGCCCGGTCCGCCCCGCCCGCACTCCCCGGGCGGCCCTGCTCGATCGCCGCCGCACTCCACGTGGTGGGCGAGAAGTGGGCCCTGCTCGCCGTCCGCGAGCTGTTCTACGGCAACCACCGCTTCGACCGGATCGCCCGCAACACCGGTGCGCCGCGCGACCGGCTCACCGCCCGGCTGCGGGCGCTGGAGGAGGCCGGGGTGGTCGAGCGCCGCGCGTACAGCGAGCGGCCGCCGCGCTACGAGTACCACCTCACCGAGGCCGGCCGGGACCTCGCACCGCTCACCCAGGCCCTGTTGGCCTGGGGGGACCGCTGGCAGCTGCCCGAGCACCCGGTCGGTCTCCGGCACGAGCCCGAGGGCCACGAGCCGCACCCGTACGACCCGGCGTGGGTCTGCCGCAGCTGCGGCGAGGAGGCGCGGCGCGGGGAGCTGCGGGTCGAGATCCACAGCCCGGGGTGGACCATCGAGGGCCCCGTCGCCGCACCGTGAAGCGGGCCACCCCCGCTGCGGATAGGGTCGGGCCCATGCACGGTCGTGAGGCGCACAGCGATGAACCGGTCCGGGTGACCGCCTGGGTCCGGGGGAAGGTCCAGCAGGTCGGCTTCCGCTGGTGGACCAGGGCGCGGGCGCTGGAGATCGGTCTGACCGGCTACGCGAGCAACCTCGGCGACGGTCGGGTCCAGGTGGTGGCCGAGGGCCTCGCGCTCGACTGCGAGCAGCTGCTGGCCCTGCTGCGCGGCCCCGACACGCCCGGCAGTGTGAGCGGTGTGACCGAGATCTGGACCGCCGTCGGCTCGGGCTACGGGAGTTTCGAGATCCGCTGAGGTACGCCGAGGCCCGCGGAGGCCGGTGTTCACAAGGGTTCGGGCGGATTGCGGACCGGGCGGGCACGAAATGATCGGCAACAGCCGGTGTCATACGGTTGCCATCGGGGCAGACTCGTGGTTGACTCCGCATCGAACGATGATCCACGAGCCCCATGGTGGACCGGCCCGAGGCCGCCCGGCGTGACCACACCGCCAGGCAGGTGACAGGGGCGCGGTAGCGTGCGGTGATCGTGTTGACCCTTTCCGTCTTTGGTGAGACGCTGGAAGCCCGCGCACACGACCGCGTTATTCCGGTAGGCGTATGCCATCGTGAGCCCAGCTCACGGCGGTTGCGCTGTAGTGCCCAGCCAGTACTGCCGGTTGGCGCCGCGCGTGCGTCCCCCTTCCCCCTAGACCTGTACCGTTCCGGTTCGGTCACTCAGCGTGGAGGACCATTCATCATGGCAAAGGCGCTTCTCGGGTACGTCGGCGGCCCCGACCCGCGAATGCTCTCCGAGATGCGACGGCTTCAGCGGCGCGTCCAGGACCTCGAAGCGGAGCTCCTTCGGATGCAGGCTGAGAACGACGCGCTCACCGCTGTCGCTGACGAGCACTCGCTGCTCAACAGCATCGATCTGGACCAGCGGGAGCCGGCTCTCACCTGAGTCCCGCCCGGTCACCGAAGATCGACGCCGTTGTGCACTGAGCCGCCCCGCTAGGGACGCAGCTTGCAAGGGACGCCTCGTGGCGTCCCTTCGTCGTGTCCGGAGGCGTTCGCGCCGGTCACGGCCGGATACAGTCGCCGCAGGGGCCCTGGGAGGTCGAGGGCTCCGGCGAGCGAAGAGGAGTCCGGCCCGTGCACCTGAAGAGCCTGACCCTGCGCGGGTTCAAGTCCTTCGCCTCCGCCACCACCCTGCGGTTCGAGCCCGGCATCACCTGTGTGGTGGGGCCCAACGGCTCCGGCAAGTCCAATGTGGTGGACGCGCTCTCCTGGGTCATGGGGGAGCAGGGTGCCAAGTCGCTGCGCGGCGGCAAGATGGAGGACGTCATCTTCGCCGGCACCAGCGGGCGCGCCCCGCTCGGCCGCGCCGAGGTCAGCCTCACCATCGACAACTCCGACGGCGCGCTGCCGATCGAGTACGCCGAGGTGACCATCACCCGGACCATGTTCCGCAACGGCGGCAGTGAGTACGCGCTCAACGGCGACACCTGCCGGCTCCTGGACATCCAGGAGCTGCTCTCCGACTCCGGCATCGGCCGTGAGATGCACGTCATCGTCGGCCAGGGGCAGCTCGACTCCGTCCTGCACGCCGACCCGATGGGCCGCCGCGCCTTCATCGAGGAGGCCGCCGGCGTCCTCAAGCACCGCAAGCGCAAGGAGAAGGCGCTGCGGAAGCTGGACGCGATGCAGGTCAACCTCAACCGCGTCCAGGACCTGGTGGCCGAACTGCGCCGCCAACTCGGCCCGCTCGGCCGGCAGGCGAAGATCGCCCGGCGCGCCGCCGGCATCCAGGCCGACCTGCGCGACGCCCGGCTGCGCCTGCTCGCCGACGACCTCCTCACCCTGCGCAGGGCCGTCGAGGCCGAGGTCGCCGACGAGCTGGCGCTGAAGCTGCGCCGCTCCACCGTCGAGCAGGAGCTGGCCCGCGCGATCCAGCGCGAGGCCGTCCTGGAGGCGCAGGTCCAGCAGCTCGGGCCGGGCCTGGAAGCGGCCCGGCAGACCTGGTACCGGCTCTCCGCCCTGGCCGAGCGCACCCGCGGCACCGTCGGCCTGGCCGAGGCGCGGGCCCGGCACGCGGCCGCCGGCGGACAGGCCGAGGAGCGGCGCGGGCGGGATCCGGAGGAGCTGGAGCGGGAGGCCGAGCAGGTCCGGGAGGAGGAGGCCGCGCTGGCCGAGGCGCTGGAGGAGGCCCAGTACGCGCTGGCCGAGGCGGTCGAGACCCGGGGTGAGCTGGAGCGCGCGCTCGCCGCGGAGGAGCGGCGGCTCAAGGACGCCGCCCGGGCGATCGCGGACCGCCGCGAGGGCCTGGCCCGCCTCCAGGGGCAGGCCGCTGCCGCGCGCTCCAAGGCGGCCGCGGCCGAGGCCGAGATCGGCCGGCTCGCCGAGGCCCGGGACGAGGCGGTGCTGCGCGCCGGGGCCGCCCGGCAGGAGTACGAGGAGCTGCGCGAGCAGGTCGGCGGCTCGGCCGGGGACGACGAGCGGGCCGATGCCGCGCACGAGGCCGCCCGGGAGCGCCTGGCCGCCGTCGAGAAGGACCTCGCCGCCGCCCGGGAGGAGGCCGGCGCTGCCGAGCGCGAGCGGGCCGGGCTGACCGCGCGGCACGAGGCACTGGCGCTGGGGCTGCGCCGCAAGGACGGCACCGGGGCCCTGCTGGCGGCCGGCGACCGGCTGGCCGGCCTGCTCGGCCCGGCCGCGGCGCTGCTGCGGATCGCCCCCGGCCACGAGATCGCCCTCGCGGCGGCGTTCGGCGCGGCCGCCGACGCGGTGGCGGTCGACTCGCCCGGCACCGCCGCCGAGGCGCTGCGCCTGCTGCGCAAGGAGGACGCCGGCCGGGCCGCCCTGCTGATCGCCGGCGCGCCCGAACCGTCGGCCCCGGCCGGGCAGTTGCCGGCCGGAGCCCGTTGGGCGGCCGAACTGGTGGACGGACCGGCCGAGTTGCGGCCGGCTGTGCGGGCACTGCTGGCCGGCGTCGCGGTGGTCGGCTCCCTCGACGAGGCGGTGGCGGTGGTGGCCGGCCAGCCCGACCTGACCGCGGTCACCGCCGAGGGCGATCGGCTCGGCGCGGGCTTCGCGCACGGCGGCGCGGGCGGCGCACCGAGCCTGCTGGAGACCCAGGCGGCGGTCGACGACACCGCCCGCGCGATCGGACAACTGGCCGGGCGGTGCGCCGAGTCGGCCGAGCGGCTGGCCGAACTCACCGAGCTGCGCCGGGAGTCGGCGGCCGAGCTGGAGCAACTGGGCGCCGACCGGCGGCAGGCGGAGAGGCAGCGGGCCGAGGTCGCCGGTGCGCTCGGCCGGCTCGGCGGGCAGTCCCGGGCCGCCGCCGGCGAGGCCGAACGCCTCACCGCGGCCGCCGCCCGGGCCGAGGAGGGCCTGGCCCAGCTGCTGGCCGCCGCCGAGGAGCTGGCCGAGCGGCTCGCGGTCGCCGAGGAGTCGGCGGAGGAGGGCGAGGACGAGCCGGACCCGGCCGAGCAGCAGCGGCTGGCCGGCGCCGCCACCGCCGCCCGGCAGGGCGAGCTGGAGGCACGGCTCGCCGTGCGCACCCACGAGGAGCGGGTCCGCGCGCTGAGCGGCCGCGCGGACCAGCTGGACCGGGCCGCCCGGGCCGAGCGCGAGGCCCGGACCCGGGCCGCCGAGCGCCGCCGGCGGGCCGAGCACGACGCCCGGGTGGCGAACGCCGTCGCGGCGGGGGCCCGGCAGCTGCTCGCCTGTCTGGAGGTGTCGCTCGCCCGCGCGGACGCCGGCCGGGCCGCCGTCGAGCAGGCGCGCGCCGAGCGCGAGACGGAGCTGAAGGAACACCGCGAACACGGCCGCGAGCTCAAGTCGGAGCTGGACAAGCTGGTCGACGCCGGGCACCGGGACGAAGTGCTGCGGGCCGAGAAGCGGCTGCGGATCGAGCAGCTGGAGTCGCGGGCCCTGGAGGAGTTCGGCATCGAGGGCGGCGAGCTGCTCGCCTCGTACGGCCCGGACCGGCTCGTCCCGCCGTCGCCCGCGGCGTCGGCCGGCGACGGCGCCGCCGAGGACGGCCGGGAGGCCGGCGAGCCGCGCCCGTACGACCGGGCCGAGCAGGAGAAGCGGCTGAGGGCGGCCGAGAAGGCCTTCCAGCAGCTCGGCAAGGTGAACCCGCTGGCCCTGGAGGAGTTCGCGGCGCTGGAGGAACGGCACCGGTTCCTCGGCGAGCAGCTGGACGACCTCAAGCGGAGCCGCCGCGACCTGCTGGACATCGTCAAGGACGTGGACGAGCGGGTCGAGCAGTTGTTCACCTCGGCGTTCCACGACACCGCGGCCCAGTTCGAGGGCGTCTTCGCACGGCTGTTCCCGGGCGGGGAGGGTCGGCTGGTGCTGACCGACCCGGCGTCCATGCTGACCACCGGCGTCGAGGTGGAGGCCCGCCCGCCGGGCAAGAAGGTCAAGCGGCTCTCGTTGCTCTCCGGCGGCGAGCGCTCGCTGACCGCGGTGGCGCTGCTGGTGTCGATCTTCAAGGCCCGGCCCAGCCCGTTCTACGTCATGGACGAGGTGGAGGCGGCGCTCGACGAGACCAACCTGCGCCGACTGGTCGCGATCATGGAGGAGCTGCGGGAGAGCTCCCAGTTGATCGTGATCACCCACCAGAAGCTCACCATGGAGTCCGCCGACGCCCTGTACGGCGTGACCATGAAGGGTGACGGCATCTCCCAGGTGATCAGCCAGCGCCTGCGGCAGGGCGGGGCCGACCGTCCGGGGAGCGCAGCGGGCCGGCATCGGACCCCCGGAGCGGCCCGGGGCGGATCGGTGTAGCCCGGCTGCGGTTCATCCGGAGCCCCGTCACGGATACTGGGTTCCGTTATGGAATACGTGATTCTTGCCGTAGTCATCGCCGTGGTCGCCATTGCCGCGATCGCCGGCCTCGTCGTTTCCGGCAGACGACGCCAGCAGCTGCCCCCGAAGTCGCAGGCGCCGGTCATCACGGCGCCCAAGCCCACCCCGAGCGAGCCCCAGGTCGGCGAGGAGGCCGCGCCGCCGACCGAGGAGCCCCGCCGCACCGTCGAGGAGGTGGAGCTCCCCGAGGCCGAGGCCGTGACCGTCCCCGAGACGGTCGAGGAGGAGGTCCCGGCCCTCGAAGTCCCCGAGCCCACTGCCGGCCGGCTGGTCCGGCTGCGGTCCCGGCTCTCGCGTTCGCAGAACTCGCTCGGCAAGGGCCTGCTCTCGCTGCTCTCCCGGGAGCACCTGGACGAGGACACCTGGGAGGAGATCGAGGAGACCCTGCTCACCGCCGATGTCGGCGTGGCCCCCACCCAGGAGCTGGTCGAGCGGCTCCGCACCCGGGTGAAGGTGCTCGGCACCCGCACCCCGGATGAGCTGCGCGGGCTGCTGCGCGAGGAGCTCGTCGAGCTGATCGGCAAGGACGCCGACCGTACCGTCCACTCCACCAAGCACGCGGAGGGCCCGGCGGTCGTCCTGGTCGTCGGCGTCAACGGCGTCGGCAAGACCACCACCACCGGCAAGCTGGCCCGGGTGCTGGTCGCCGACGGGCGCAAGGTGGTGCTCGGCGCGGCCGACACCTTCCGAGCCGCCGCCGCGGACCAGCTGCAGACCTGGGGCGAGCGGGTCGGCGCGCGGACCGTGCGCGGTCCCGAGGGCGGCGACCCGGCCTCGATCGCGTTCGACGCGGTCAAGGAGGGCATCGCCGAGGGCGCGGACACCGTGCTGGTCGACACCGCCGGCCGGCTGCACACCAAGACCGGCCTGATGGACGAGCTGGGCAAGGTCAAGCGGGTCGTCGAGAAGCACGGCCCGGTGGACGAGGTGCTGCTGGTGCTGGACGCCACCACCGGTCAGAACGGCCTGATCCAGGCCCGGGTCTTCGCCGAGGTGGTCGACATCACCGGCATCGTGCTGACCAAGCTGGACGGTACGGCGAAGGGCGGCATCGTGGTCGCGGTCCAGCGCGAGCTGGGCGTGCCGGTCAAGCTGATCGGTCTCGGCGAGGGCGCGGACGACCTGGCGCCGTTCGAGCCGGGTGCCTTCGTGGACGCGTTGATCGGGGACTGAGCCCCGGCCGTCACCGGTGAAGGGTCCGCTCCGCGAGGGGCGGGCCCTTCGTCGTACCCGCTGCCTCGTGGGAGGAGAGCGGGGGACCCCGCCCCGCGAGCTGCGCCGACGACGTTACGACGCGAGCCAGGCGGGCTCGGCGGTGCGCTCGCGGCCGCGGTGGCAGGCGTAGGCGAGGGTGCCGAGGAGCAGCCGGGCCTCGGGCGGGCAGCCGGCGTTGTCGCGGGTGGGGCGGCGCAGCCAGCTGACCGGGCCGAGGCCGCCGAGCACGGTGGGCGGGGCGGCGACGTAGCTGCCCTCGCCGTGGCAGGTGAGGTCGAGGGCGGCGTCGTCCCAGCCCATCCGGTACAGCAGGTCGGGCAGCCGGCGGGCGGTGCCGGCGGCGACCAGGAACTGCAGCCGCCCGGTGGGTGCGGCCAGCACCGGGCCGACCTGGGTGCCCATCCGCTCCAGCCGGACCAGGGCCTGCAGGCCGGCCTGCTCGGGGACGTCCAGGACGTCGAAGGCGCGACCGGTGGGGAACAGCACCGAGACGTCGGCGCCGGACCGGGCGGCGGGCTCGTCGCCGGGGACCGGGTGCAGGCCGGGGGCGGCGCAGCGGGAGGTGCCGCACCGGCAGCGGGCCGGGTCGCCGGTCGGCGCGGCCGGGGTGCCGACGGCGACCGCCCAGCCCCAGCGGCCGGTGTACTCCGCGGCGGCCTGGGACGCGGTGAGCCGGGTGCGGCGGCGCACCCCCAGCGGGGCCAACCGAAGGTGCCCCAGTCGAAGTTCGCCGAACAGGTTGTCCATGCCTCCCCCAACAGGTTCTCGTTGCCGATGGTTACGGGACGGTGACTTTGTGTTGATTGTCCGTTGCGTGGTGCGTTGTGCGGTGGCGGCGCGCAGCGCGTGGCGTGCGCCTGTTGTGGTGGTGCGCCTCGGGCGCCCCTTGTGGCGGGTGGGGCCGATGCCGGATCGTCGTGTGCGCGAGACGGCCGTCGACCAGGGCGGGCGGCAAACTCGCCTGTGGCTGCCGTGGGTTGCCGTGCCGAGCCGGATGCCGGTGGGGACTTGGCGGCCCGCATATGCCGGGCCGTCGGGACTACCCAGTGAAGCGTGTGCGGACTTGCTTCGGTTCACTCCTGGGGGTGGCGAAAGGTGGCGTTTCGCCAGGGCCGCTCCCCGGGCTGTCGCACGGGGCACTACGTTCAGCACACGGACATCGTCGGAGAGTCCGCTCCGGGCCCAAGGGGGGCGGGAGTTGAGGGAACTGACGGTACGTCCGTGACGATGGCACACCAGTGCGACCAGCGGTTCGGTGTGCGGTTCCGACCGCACCTCAGGTACGGCACGTCTGGCAAGAGCCCGCAACCGTCGGGCGGTCACGATCGGGGCCCCGGAGCAGGGGCCGGGCGGGATGGGGACGTTACCCATGGCAGAGAAGCAACCCAATGAGAAGCTGACCACGTGGTTCACCCGCAGCGGCTGGTCCAAGGGGGAGTTGGCCCGCCAGGTCAACCGCCGGGCCCGTCAGATCGGCGCCCATCACGTCTCGACCGACACTTCGCGGGTGCGCCGCTGGCTGGACGGCGAGCAGCCCCGCGAGCCGATCCCGAAGATCATGTCGGAGCTGTTCTCGGAGCGCTTCGGTTCGGTGGTCTCCATCGAGGACCTCGGGTTGCGGGCCGCCGTCCCGGTCTCCACCGTCGGCGGCGGCGTCGACCTGCCGTGGAGCGCGCCGCAGACCGTCCAGTTGATCAGCGACTACTCACGCAGCGACCTGATGCTCAACCGGCGCGGCTTCCTGGGCACCTCGCTCGCCCTGACGGCCGGCGCCGCGCTGATCGAGCCGATGCAGCGCTGGCTCGCCCCCGGCCCGACCGGCGCGCCCACCCCGATCCTGGCCGCGGCCAACGGCGGCGAGGCGTTCACCGGCCGGCTCTCCGAGCCCGAGCTGGAACTGCTGGAGCAGACCACGGTCATGTTCCGGCAGTGGGACGCCCAGAACGGCGGCGGCCTGCGCCGCAAGGCCGTCGTCGGCCAGCTCCACGAGGTCACCGACCTGCTCCAGGAGACCTACCCCGAGGCGACCACCAAGCGGCTGTTCCGGCTCACCGCCGAGCTCGCCCACCTGGCCGGCTGGATGTCCTACGACGTGGGCATGCACCCGAGCGCGCAGAAGTACTACGTGCTGGCGCTGCACGCGGCCAAGGAGGCCGGCGACCGCCCGTTCGGCGCACTGATCCTCACCGACATGAGCCGCCAGATGATCCACCTGAACCGGGGCGAGGACGCCCTGGAGCTGATCCACCTGGCCCAGTACGGCAGCCGCGACACCGCCACCCCGCGCCAGCAGTCGCTGCTCTACGCGATGGAGGCGCGCGCCTACGCCACCATCGGCGAGGTCAACCGCTGCGCCCGGGCGGTCCGGCTGGCCGAGGACACCTTCACCGACATCCGCGAGGGCGACGGCGACCCGGACTGGCTGAAGTTCTTCTCGCCGGCCGAGCTGAACGCCGAGAACGCGCACTCCTTCCGCGACCTCGCCTACCACTCCGACAACGCCGCGCTGTACGCCTCGATGTCGGCCCCGGTGATGGAGCGCGCGGTCGACCTCTTCCGCCAGGACGGCGACCACGTCCGCTCCTACGCCTTCAACCTGATCGGCATGGCCAGCGTCCACCTGCTGCAGAACGAGGCGGAGCAGGCCGCGGTGATGGCCGAGCAGGCGGTGGACATCGCCGGCAAGGTCCGTTCGGAGCGGCTGAACTCCCGGGTGCGCAAGACCACCGAGGCCGCCGCGGCCCGGTTCAAGGGCGTGGACGCGGTGAACCGGCTCCAGGAGCGGGTGGTCCAGGACATCCCGGAGTACGTCTCGGTGGTCTGATCCCGGCGTTCCCGGCGTTTCCCTTCGGCCCGGCCCGGCCCGGCCCGGCCCTTCCTCTCCGACCCCGCCGACCGTGCCGGCCGCCGCCGCCACGGTCGGCGGCCGTTCCCGGCGGGCTCCCCGTGATGGCCCGCGGCCGCCACGTTCGGTGGCCGGCGCTGCACTCCGCGTGCCGGGCGGCGGAACGGTAACCCATCCGGCGCCCCGGCGTGGCCGTGGTTCACGCAGGTGTAACCCTGCCGTCGCCGCCGTCACGGCCGTGAAACAACGGGCCGCATCGGCGGAAACCAGCCTTCGGCACTCTCCTTCTCATCGCCGACACCCCGGGGTGGCACGGGACAGGTAACCCGGGTGTGGAGCGGCTTCCATTCATGAGGAGACGCCGATGCCGGACGGCTTCAGCGCGGGCGATACCGCCTTCGTGCTCATTTGTGCGGCCCTGGTCATGGTGATGACCCCGGGCCTGGCCTTCTTCTACGGAGGCATGGTCAGGGCGAAGAGCACGCTCAACATGCTGGCGATGAGCTTCCTCTCGCTGGGCATCGTCAGCGTGCTCTGGGTCCTCTACGGGTACTCGCTCAGCTTCGGGCCCGACTCGGGCGCCGGCCTGATCGGCAACCTGGACTACCTGGGGATGCGCGGCATCGGCCTGAACGACCTCTCCGGGACGATCCCGGTGACCGCGTTCTCCGCCTTCCAGCTGATGTTCGCGATCATCACCCCGGCGCTGATCAGCGGCGCCGTCGCGGACCGGGCCAAGTTCACCGCCTGGGGCCTGTTCATCGCCCTCTGGGTGACCGTCGTGTACTTCCCGGTGGCGCACTGGGTCTTCTTCTTCGACGGCGGGAACGGCGGCTGGCTCGGCGACCGCAACGGCGTGATCGACTTCGCCGGCGGCACCGCCGTGCACATCAACGCGGGTGTGGCCGGCCTGGCGCTCTGCCTGGTCCTCGGCAAGCGGGTCGGCTTCAAGAAGGACCCGATGCGCCCGCACAGCCTGCCGCTGGTGATGCTCGGCTCCGGGCTGCTCTGGTTCGGCTGGTTCGGCTTCAACGCCGGCTCGGCGCTGGCCGCCAACGGCGTCGCCGCGATGGCACTGATCAACACCCAGGTCGCCACGGGGGCCGCGCTGGTCGGCTGGCTGATCTACGAGAAGCTCCGGCACGGCGCGTTCACGACGCTGGGCGCCGCCTCCGGCGCGGTGGCCGGCCTGGTCGCGATCACCCCGGCCTGCGGCTCGGTCAGCCCGCTCGGCGCGGTGGCGATCGGCCTGATCGCGGGCGCCGTCTGCGCCGCGGCGATCAGCCTCAAGTACCGCTTCGGCTTCGACGACTCGCTCGACGTGGTCGGCGTGCACGCGGTCGGCGGCGCGATCGGCTCGCTGCTGGTCGGCCTCTTCGCCACCGGCACCGTCGGCCAGACCGCCAAGGGCCTGTTCTACGGCGGCGGCCTGGAGCAGCTCGGCAAGCAGGCGATGGGCGTGGCCGTGGTCGCCGCCTACTCCTTCGTGCTCTCCTGGCTGCTCGCCAAGGCGATCGACAAGACGGTCGGCTTCCGGGTCGCCGAGGAGGTCGAGGTGGCCGGTATCGACCAGGCCGAGCACGCCGAGTCCGCGTACGACTTCAGCGCCGTGGGTGCCGGTCTGGCCCGCGCCGTCGTGGCCCCGGCCGCGGCCGTGGTCGCCGCCCCGACCGCGTCCGTGACCGCCGCCGCCGAGCCCGCCGCCGCTGCCGCCGGCACGGCGAAGGCCGCCGCGAAGAGCACCGCGACCAGCACCGCGAAGAACACCGAGAAGACCGAGGTCGACGCCTGATGAAGCTCATCACCGCAGTCATCAAGCCGCACCGCCTGGACGACGTGAAGGCCGCCCTGCAGGCCTTCGGAGTGCACGGCCTGACCGTCACCGAGGCCAGCGGCTACGGCCGCCAGCGCGGCCACACGGAGGTCTACCGGGGCGCGGAGTACACCGTGGACCTGGTACCCAAGGTCAGAATCGAGGTCCTGGTCGAGGACGACGACGCCGATCAGCTGATCGACGTACTGGTGAAGGCGGCCAGGACCGGCAAGATCGGCGACGGCAAGGTCTGGAGCATCCCGGTCGACACGGCCGTCCGGGTGCGGACCGGTGAGCGCGGCCCCGACGCCCTCTAGCAGCCCCGGGCGCTCCCTCTAGCATCAGCTCGATCGACCCGCAGGCGGGCCTGCGACCACCCCGTGGTCGCAGGTCCGCTGACGGCGTATCAGCGCCGCTCGCTCAACCGTACGACGACGGACGGGGACTCCGCATGGCCACCGAAACCGACCCGCCCCTCCCGCCCGCCGACGGACCGGGTGCGCCGCCCGGTCGCCGGCCGGAGCGCGAGGAGCTCCCCGACTACGGCGCTGCCCGGGCCCGGCTGCTGGAGCGGTCCGACCTCACCGGGAGCGCCCGCCGCACCGCCCTGGCCGCGCTCACCGACGACTGGCTGGCCGGCCTGCTCGCCGCGGCCGGAGCCCCGGCCGGCGTGGCCCTGGTCGCCGTCGGCGGCTACGGGCGCGGCGAGCTCTCCCCGCGCAGCGACCTCGACGTCCTGCTGCTGCACGACGGCCCGCTCGACCCGGAGCTGCCGGAGCGGATCTGGTACCCGGTCTGGGACTCCGGCGCCGCCCTCGACCACGCGGTGCGCACTCCAGCCGAGGCCCGCGCGGTCGCCGCCGCCGACCTCAAGGCACAGCTGGGCCTGCTGGATGCCCGGCACGTCGCCGGCGACCCGGCGCTCACCGCCGGGCTGCGCTCCGCCGTCCTGGCCGACTGGCGGGCCGGGGCCGCCGACCGCCTGCCCGGGCTGCGCGAGCTGGGCCGGGAGCGGGCCGAGCGCCACGGCGAGCTGTCCTTCCTGCTGGAGCCGGACCTCAAGGAGGCCCGCGGCGGCCTGCGGGACGTCGTCGCGCTCAACGCGATCGCCGCCACCTGGCTGGCCGACGCCCCGCGTGACGGCCTGGACACCGCCGCGCTGCGGCTCGCCGACGTCCGGGACGCGCTGCACCTGGCCACCGGCCGGGCCACCGAGCGGCTCAGCCTCCAGGACCAGGACCAGGTCGCCGAGCGGCTCGGCGTGCTCGACGCCGACACCCTGCTGCGCCAGGTCTACGAGGCCGCCCGCACCATCGCCTACGCGAGCGACGTCACCTGGCGGGCGGTGGACCGGGTGCTGGCGGCCCGCGCCGGCCGGGGCCGCCGGATGTCCCGGCTCGCCTTCCCGTTCACCGGCGCCGGCCGCGGCGCGGGGGCGGTCGCCCGGGGAGCGGTCGAGCGCCGCCCGCTCGCCGAGGGCGTCGTCGAGCAGGACGGCGAGGCGGTGCTGGCCCAGGGCGCCCGGCCGGCCGCCGACCCGGTGCTGCCGCTGCGCGCCGCGGCCGCCGCGGCCCAGAACGGGCTGACCATCTCCTATGCGACCGTGCGCCGGCTGGCCGCCGAGTGCCGCCCGCTGCCGGTGCCCTGGCCGGACGAGGCACGCGAGCAGCTGGTCACCCTGCTCGGCGCGGGCGAGGCCTGCCTGCCGGTCTGGGAGGCGCTGGAGGCGGAGGGGCTGATCACCCGGCTGCTGCCGGACTGGGAGCGGGTCCGCTGCCGGCCGCAGCGCAACGCGGTGCACCGCTGGACGGTGGACCGGCACCTGGTGGAGACGGCGGTGCGGGCCGCCGCGATGACCCGCCGGGTGGCCCGGCCGGACCTGCTGCTGGTCGCCGCGCTTCTGCACGACATCGGCAAGGGCTGGCCCGGCGACCACAGCGAGGCCGGCGAGGTGATCGTCCGCGACGTGGCGGCCCGGATGGGCTTCGACCGGGAGTCGGTGGAGACGCTGGCGATGCTGGTCCGCCACCACCTCACCCTGGTGGACACCGCGACCCGGCGGGACCCGGACGACCCGGCCACCGTGGAGGCGATCACCAAGGTGGTGGCCACCCTGCCGCAGCTGGAGCTGCTGCACGCGCTGACCGAGGCCGACGCCACCGCCACCGGTCCGGCCGCGTGGAGCCGCTGGCGGGCCTCGCTGGTGGACGGGCTGACCGCCCGCGCCGCCGCCCAGCTGGCCGGCGGCCACCCCTCGCCGGCCTCCGGCACCGGCCATCAGGAGGAGCCCACCGCCGAGCAGGAGCGGTTGGCGGTGGAGGCCGCCCGGACCGGCGCGCCGGCGCTCGCGCTGCTGGCCCAGGCCGAGGTGTCGGCCCGGGCGGAGGCTCCGGGCTGGGCCGGGAAGGGCGCGGCGGCGCCGGGCGCGGGGGAGGAGGGGCCGGAGCCGATGGGCGTCCGGCTGACCCTCGCCGTCCCCGACCGGCCGGGTCTGCTCGGGACCGTCGCCGGGGTGCTGGCACTGCACCGGCTGACCGTCCGCTCGGCCGGCCTGCGCGAGCTGGACCCGATCGGCGCCGGTCCGGTCCTGCTGCTGTCCTGGACGGTGGCCGCCGAGTTCGGCGAGCTGCCGGAGGCGGCCCGGCTCCGGGCCGACCTGCGGCGGGCGCTGGAGGGCTCGCTGGACGTGGCGCGCCGGCTCGCCGAGCGCGACGCGGCCGCCCCGCGCCGCCGTGGCATCCCCACCCCGCCGCCGCTGGTCGCGGTGGCCCCGGCGGTGGCCTCGGCCACGGCGACCGTGCTGGAGGTGCGCGCCCACGACGCGCCGGGGCTGCTGCACCGGATCGGACGGGCGCTGGACGGGGCCGGCGTCCGGGTCCGGACCGCGCACGTCAGCACCCTCGGGGCGGACGCCGTCGACTCCTTCTACCTGACCGACGACGCGGGCCGCCCGCTCAGCCCGCAGCGGGCCGGGGAGGTGGCGGCCGCGGTGCGGGCGGCGCTGGGCTGAGCCCGGGGCCCGGAGGTTCCGGGCGTTCCCGGGCGGTCCCGGGTCTTCCCGGGCGCTCCCGGGTGTTCCCGGCCGTTGCCGGGCCCTGCCGGGGGTCGGGCAGGGGTCGGGCAGGGCCGTCAGGGGGCGTCCGCCCAGGGGTGGAGACCGTTCCCGGGGCGGCCGGATACCCTTGGGGGCGACGACCGTACCGATACCGATGCCGCAGAGGACCCGCGACGACGTGTTCGACACCCTTTCCGATCGCCTCGCAGCGACGTTCAAGAACCTCCGGGGCAAGGGCCGCCTCAGCGAGGCGGACATCGACGCCACCACCCGCGAGATCCGCATCGCGCTGCTGGAGGCGGACGTCGCGCTGCCGGTCGTGCGGGCCTTCATCAAGCAGGTCAAGGAGCGCGCCCTCGGTTCCGAGGTCTCCGGCGCGCTGAACCCGGCCCAGCAGATCGTCAAGATCGTCAACGAGGAGCTCATCGCCATCCTCGGTGGCGAGACCCGCCGGGTGAAGTTCGCCAAGAACGGCCCGACGGTGATCATGCTCGCCGGTCTCCAGGGTGCCGGTAAGACCACCCTCGCGGGCAAGCTCGGCCACTGGCTGAAGCAGCAGAAGCACACCCCGCTGCTGGTCGCCTGCGACCTCCAGCGCCCCAACGCCGTCAACCAGCTGCAGGTCGTCGCCGAGCGCGCCGGCGTGGCCTTCTACGGCCCGCAGCCGGGCAACGGCGTCGGCGACCCGGTGCAGGTCGCCCGCGACTCGATCGAGTACGCGAAGCAGAAGCAGTACGACGTCGTCGTCGTCGACACCGCCGGCCGCCTCGGCATCGACGCCGAGCTGATGCAGCAGGCCGCCGACATCCGGGCCGCGGTCAACCCGGACGAGGTGCTGTTCGTCGTCGACGCGATGATCGGCCAGGACGCGGTCACCACCGCGCAGGCCTTCCTCGACGGCGTCGACTTCACCGGTGTGGTGCTCTCCAAGCTCGACGGCGACGCCCGCGGTGGTGCCGCGCTGTCGGTCGCGCACGTCACCGGCCGGCAGATCATGTTCGCCTCCAACGGCGAGAAGGTCGACGACTTCGACGCCTTCCACCCGGACCGGATGGCCTCGCGCATCCTCGGCATGGGCGACGTGCTCTCGCTGATCGAGAAGGCCGAGCAGACCTTCTCGCAGGCCGAGGCCGAGAAGATCGCCTCCAAGCTGCAGGGCGGCGGCAAGGACTTCACGCTCGACGACTTCCTGGCCCAGCTGGAGCAGGTCCGGAAGATGGGCTCGATCTCCAAGCTGCTGGGCATGCTGCCCGGCATGGGCCAGATCCGCGAGCAGATCAACAACATCGACGACAAGGACGTCGACCGGGTCGGCGCCATCATCAAGTCGATGACCCCGGCCGAGCGGACCGACCCGAAGATCATCAACGGCTCGCGCCGGCTGCGCATCGCCAAGGGTTCCGGCGTCCAGGTCGGCGAGGTCAACAACCTGGTCGAGCGGTTCTTCGAGGCCCGCAAGATGATGTCCGCGATGGCCTCCGGCAAGGGCATCCCCGGCATGCCGGGGATCCCGGGCATGGGCGGCGGCTCGAAGAAGTCCGCCAAGAAGGCCCCCGCGGCCAAGGGCAAGCGCAAGAGCGGCAACCCGCTGAAGCGGGCGCAGGAGGAGGCCGCGGCCGCCGAGCGCCGCGCCCTCGGCGCCGGCCAGGGCCCGGCCCAGGACGGCGGCGCCTTCGGCCTCGGCGCGGGCAAGGGCCCGGCCGACTTCGAGCTCCCCAAGGAGTTCAAGGACCTGCTGTAGGTCCGAGGCCCGTGGGTCCCGGGGCCTGTGGGCCCGGCCCTGCTGCGGGCCCCTGCTCCACACGCGCGGCCCGCCGCCCGGTCCCCCGGGCGGCGGGCCGTTCGCATGTCCGATGATGGTGGGGTGAGAGTGACGATCAGGGCCCCGCGGGCCGGGGACGAGGCGGCGTACTCCGAGGCGGTCAGGCGGTCCGCCGAACACATCGGACAGTGGAACCCGGTCGAGCCGGACGGACTCCCGGACCTCCTGGAACGGCAAGGGGCGGGCCTGCGAACCTTCCTGATCATCGATCAGGAGACCGACGGGATCGTCGGCAAGGTGAACGTCGCCAACATCGTGATGGGCCGGTTCTGCAACGCGTCGCTCGGTTACGACTCCTACCTGCCGTTCGCCGGCACCGGTCGGATGACCGAGGGCGTCCGCCTGGTGGTCGACCGCTGCTTCGCCCCGCAGACCGCCGGGGGTCTGGGGCTGCACCGACTGGAGATCAACGTGCAGCCGGAGAACCAGCGTTCGATCGGGCTGGTGAAGCGGCTGGGCTTCCGGCACGAGGGGTTCACGCCCCGCATGCTGTTCCTGGGAGGCGCCTGGCGGGACCACGAGCGGTTCGCGCTGACCGCGGAGGAGTGGCCGGGCGCCGGGGCGTAGGGCCTGTCGGGTGGATCAGGTCGGACCGGGTCCGATCCACCCGACAGGCCCGGGCCGGGCGCGGCGTGGCCGGGCCGGCGCGGGCGTCGGCGCGAGCTTGGCCGCCGGGCCTGCCGGGGTGTGGTCGCCGGGCCGGGTGCGGGCGTCGCCCCGGGGCGGGCCACTCCGCCACGGTCAGCGCGGCTGCTCGGCGACCAGGTACCGGAAGACGTTCTCCATCCGCACCGAGCCGTCCGGGCGCAGGTACGGGTGGAGTGCCTCC
The DNA here is from genome assembly GCF_044747365.1 of Kitasatospora sp. NPDC090091. Lineage (NCBI taxonomy): Bacteria > Bacillati > Actinomycetota > Actinomycetes > Kitasatosporales > Streptomycetaceae > Kitasatospora > Kitasatospora sp. NPDC090091. The sequence goes on along the minus strand of NZ_JBIVDY010000029.1, from coordinate 48,362 downwards.
TCCAGCTCCTTCGCCACCAGCGGCAGTCCGGAGAACTCCGCGGCGGCGTCGTACAGGCCGGTGGAGAGCAGCCCGCGCACCGCGCTGTCGAGGTCCGGGTAGGCGAACGGGCAGCCCACCCGGCCGCTGCCGGCCGGGCGCAGGCCCGCCGGGGCGAGCAGGTCCTCCAGGGCACCGGGCGTGCTCAGCCCGAACGGGTCGCGCGCGGTGGTGCGCCCGGCCATCCGGCGCGCCACGTCCAGCACGGCCGCGCTCTCGCACCGCTCCGGCGGCCCCCAGGCGGCCAGCACCACGTGCCCGCCGCGGAGCGTCAGCCGGGCCGCCTCGGCGACCACCCGCCCCGGTTCGGCGGCCCCCGGCAGCTGCTCGAAAACGGTGACCAGCGAATGGGCCGAGCGGGGGACGTCCGGCGCCGGCCGGACGCCCGCGCCGACCTTCAGCCGCCGGCCCCGGGCCAGCTCGCGCAGCTCGTCCTGCGGCTCCAGGCCGGCGACCTGGGCACCCCGCTCGGCGGCCAGCAGCAGGGCGAGGCCCGACCGGCAGCCCAGGCCCAGGACGCTGGTCGCCGGGCCGACCTCCAGCCGGTCGTAGACCGCCTCGTAGAGCGGTACCAGCATGCGTTCCTGGATCTCCGCCCAGTCGCGCGCCCGCTCGGGCCACGCGGTCGCGGGCAGCGGGTCGTGCGGTCGTGCGCCCACGGGTCGTACGGTCGTGCCGGTCGTCCGAGCTGAAGCCATCGCGGCCTCCCATCCGGTCCTTCGGTGTGCTGCTACGGCTCCCCCAAAGTCCCGCCCCACTCCAGCGAACAGCGGCTCGGGCGCGGCGTCCAGAGGGGTGCAGGGTGGTGCGCGCGTGTCGCGGTCGTGCGCCCCCTGGCGGAAGGCCGGCCGGCGCCCCCCGCGGGGATCCGATTCGAAGTCAGGGCCCCGCTCCCCGTACCATTCGCCCCATGGCAAAGGCACCCGTTCTCACCCCCCAGGCGGACGACTTCCCGCGCTGGTACCAGGACCTCATCAACAAGGCCGAGCTGGCCGACAACGGTCCGGTGCGCGGCACCATGGTCATCCGACCGTACGGCTACGGCCTGTGGGAGCGGATGCAGCAGGAGATGGACGCGCGGATCAAGAAGGCCGGCGCGCAGAACGCCTACTTCCCGATGTTCATCCCGCAGTCCTACCTGACCAAGGAGGCCGAGCACGTCGAGGGCTTCGCCCCCGAGCTCGCGGTGGTCACCCACGGCGGCGGCAAGCAGCTGGAGGAGCCGGTCGTCGTCCGGCCCACCTCCGAGACGATCATCAACGAGTACTTCTCCAAGTGGGTGCAGAGCCACCGCGACCTGCCCCTGCTGATCAACCAGTGGGCCAACGTGGTCCGCTGGGAGCTGCGCCCGCGCGTCTTCCTGCGCACCACCGAGTTCCTCTGGCAGGAGGGCCACACCGCCCACGCCACCTACGAGGACGCCCGTGACTACGCGTCGATGATCCACACCCAGGTCTACGGCGACTTCATGACCAACGTGCTCGGCATCGACGTCGTGCTCGGCCGCAAGACCGCCAAGGAGCGCTTCGCCGGCGCCATCAACACCCTCACCCTCGAAGGCATGATGGGCGACGGCAAGGCGCTGCAGATGGGCACCAGCCACGAGCTGGGCCAGAACTTCGCCAAGGCGTTCAACACCACCTACCAGCTCCAGGGCGCCGAGCGCGAGTACGTCTGGCAGACCTCCTGGGGCGTCTCGACCCGCATGGTCGGCGGCCTGATCATGTCCCACGGCGACGACAACGGCCTGCGCGTCCCGCCGCGCCTGGCCGCCGTCCAGGCCGTCGTCCTCGCCATCAAGGGCGACGACGCGGTGATCGCCAAGGTCCGCGAGATCGGCGCCCAGCTGGAGGCCGCCGGCATCCGCGTGGTCGTCGACGACCGCACCGACACCCCGTTCGGCCGCCGCGCGGTCGACTGGGAGCTCAAGGGTGTGCCGCTGCGCATCGAGGTCGGCCCGCGCGACCTGGAGAACGGCACCGCGATGCTCGCCCGCCGGATCCCCGGCGGCAAGGAGCCGGTCTCGATCGACTCCCTGGCCGCGCTGCTCCCGGGCGTCCTGGAGGAGGACCAGGCGCTGCTGCTGCGCCAGTCCCGCGAGCGCCGCGAGGCCCGCACCGTCGACGTGAAGACCATCGACGAGGCCATCGAGGCCGCGGCCACCGGCTGGGGCCGGATCTCCTGGGCCGAGCTGGGCCCGGAGGGTGAGGCCAAGCTGGCCGAGCAGGGCGTCTCGGTGCGGTGCATCGTGGCCGCCGACGGCTCGGTGCCGCAGACGGACGACCAGGAGGGCAACATCGCCATCGTGGCGCGCGCGTACTGACGCGCGGGAGCTCCACCGTCCCGGACGCCCCTGCTGCCGCCCTGTGCGGCCGGGGGCGTCCGGTCTCGTTTGCGGGCCCTTGCGCGCGGCGTGGGGCCTTGCCGCGCGGCGTGGGGCCGCCCGGGCGGCTTCCGGGGTCGTCGGGGGCCGTCGGGGGCGCTCCTGGGCGGTCCCGGCCGCTCTCCGGCGCGCCGGCGTCGCCGGAGGCCGTTTCGGGGCGCGCCGGGGCCGTCCGGGGGCGGTTCCGGGTCCCGAGTCCGGGGCCGCGCCGGGGGTTGTTCCGCGGCTTCCGCGGGCGCTCGGCAGGGGGCCTTCGGGCGCGTTCGGGGGGCTTCCGGGGCGCTTTTGAGCGCTTTCGGCCGTGTCACAGTGCTGTCCCGGCAACGTCTCCGAGGTGTCGTAGCGGTGTCGCAAACGGACCGGTACTGGTGAGTATGGACAAGGCAACGACATCGGCCGTCCGGAATTCGGCTCGTAACCGTCCAGGCGTCGTCTCGCATGGCGGCATACCTACTGGCCGGTCAACTGCCGGTATTAACGGAATAGCGGTACGGTGTACGGCCCGTGGCCCTGTCAACTCGACAGGATCATGGGTCGTACGTACGTCCTGGGGGCGACAGCCCGTTCCCGGACGGAAATGGCGAGGCTCGCCGAGTTGCGACGGGCCCAAACCGGCAGGGGGTTGGTCTTGCGTCAGATCCGGAACGCGCGAATTGCGCGCGCTCGTACATTCCTGAGAGTTTCCTGGGAATTCCCGGAGATCGGGAACACGCGGAACATCGGCTCTCACTCCATCGTTGGTCTAGCGTGAGCACGACACAGCCCCTCGTCCTCGCGGCCGAACTGGCCGCCGCCTGGAGCGACATCCAGGCCTTCCACCAGGACCTTCCCGACCTCGCCTCGCCCGAGGCGCTGATCGGTGAGTCCTCCTCGGCCTGTGGCACGCGGCTCGGTTTCGAGCGGCTCCTCCACGAGGCTGCCCATGGTCTGGCCGCGGCCCGGGACATCCGGGACACCTCGCGGGCCGGCCGCTACCACAACCGGCGCTTCCTGCTCCTCGCCTCCGAGCTGGGCCTGGCCCACCCGGTCGAACCGCACGCCAGCAGCGGCTTCTCCCAGGTGACCATGCTCAAGGAGACGCGGGAGCGGTACGCGGAGACCATCGAACGCCTGGACCGGGCCCTCGGTGCCCACCAGGAGGCGGTGGCCGGTGACGGTGCCACCCGGGCCTTCCGTGGCCCGGCAGCCCGGCACGGCTCCTCCGGGGGCGGCGTCCGGGTCAAGGCGGTGTGCGGCTGCGGGCGCAACGTCCGCGTCGTTCCGTCGGTGCTCGCGCAGGCGTCCATCGTCTGCGGTGCGTGCCAGCAGCCCTTCAAGATCGCCTGACGGCGGAAGCAGCAGTACCGGCCGACGGCTGTGCGGGCAGCGGTCCGGTCGGAACGGCCGCCGGTGGTGACCGGCGGCGTCGACCGCCGGCTCCGGCCGGCGCGGATCGACTTCGGATGGTGTGGACGGACGGCGCGGGCGGCGGTTCCGTCGCGCGTGCCGGTACGCGGAGGACACGCCGGGCGTGTTCGGGCTGACCGGGAGCGGGGGCTCCCGGTCGGACCTGCGAAGGCCCGGTGAAGGCTGTCGCCGCCGATATGGCAGAATGGACAGCTGAGTACTCGGCAGCCGAGCAGGACCCCTCTCTCCTACGGCTGGCGTGTCCCTTGAACGGCCCGCCCCGCAACCCCACGCGACGGCGAGGCTGCTCACCCACGTCAACACCAGGAGATTCCACTCCCGTGGCAGTCAAGATCAAGCTCAAGCGTCTCGGCAAGATTCGCTCCCCGCACTACCGCATCGTCGTCGCCGACGCCCGCACCAAGCGTGACGGTCGTGCGATCGAGGAGATCGGCATCTACCAGCCGACCTACAACCCCTCGAAGATCGAGGTCGACAGCGACCGCGCCCAGTACTGGCTGTCCGTCGGCGCCCAGCCGACCGAGCCGGTGCTCGCCATCCTCAAGCTGACCGGCGACTGGCAGAAGTTCAAGGGCCTGCCGGCTCCGGCGCCGCTGAAGGTCGCCGAGCCGAAGGTCGAGGACTTCTCGCACCTGTTCGCGAAGGCCGTCGCCGGCTTCGAGGACGCCACCACCGGTGTCGCCATCACCCCGAAGGCCAAGAAGTCGGACAAGGCCGAGGCTGAGGCCGACGCCGCCGCCGAGGCCTGATCGTGATCGAGGACGCCCTCGACCACCTGGTGAAGGGCATCGTCGAGCACCCCGACGAGGTGCAGGTGCGTTCGCGCAACCTGCGCCGGGGTAACACCATCGAGGTGCGGGTGCACCCCGATGATCTCGGCAAGGTGATCGGCCGGGGCGGCCGCACGGCGCGCGCACTGCGCACCGTGGTCGGCGCCCTCGGCGGTCGCAACGTCCGGGTCGACCTGGTCGACGTGGACAGCATTCGCTGACGCCGCTGCTCGTTCAGCCGTCAGGGCTTGAGGCCGACCGGGACGCATGCGTCCCGGTCGGCCTTCTCTGTTTTGCACCGTTCTTTGCACCGTTCCGAAGAGCACCGCAGGCGCCGCCTGGCGCCAGGCGCCACAGGCGCCATGCACCGCAGGCGCTGCAGCACCGGAGCAACACCGCAGCACCGCATTACCGCAACACTGCATTTCCGCACCACCGCAGCCACGCACCACCGCACCCACAGCACCGATCCAGGAGAACGATCACCGTGCAGCTCGTCGTCGGCAAGATCGGCCGCGCCCACGGCATCAGGGGGGACGTCAGCGTCGAGGTCCGCACCGACGAGCCGGAGCTCCGGCTCGGCCCGGGCGCCGTCCTGCTCACCGACCCCGCGTCGGCCGGGCCGTTGACCGTCGAGTCCGGAAAGGTGCACAGCGGTCGGCTGCTGCTGCGTTTCGCCGGCGTCAAGGACCGCAACGCCGCCGAGGCGCTGCGCGGCACCATTCTGATCGCCGAGGTCGATCCGGAGGAGCGCCCGGAGGACCCGGAGGAGTACTACGACCACCAGCTGATCGGCCTGGACGTGGTGCTGCTCGACGGCACCCCGGTCGGTGAGCTGACCGAGGTCGTCCACCTGCCCTACCAGGACCTCCTCACGGTGAAGAAGCCGGACGGGACGGAGGTGCTGGTGCCGTTCGTCAGCCGCATCGTGCCGACCATCGACCTGGAGAACCAGCGCGCGGTGCTCGACCCGCCGCCCGGTCTGATCGACCTGGAGCAGGCCGAGGTCGCGCGCGGCACGTCCGAGGACTCCGAGGGCTCGGAGGACTCTGAGGGCGCCGAGGGCTCGGCGGAGTCCGCGGCGGAGGAGTCGGAGTGAGCGCCACCGAAGCCTCGCCGGGCGCCGAGGGTATGCCGAGTGCGCCGGGCACGTCCGGCACGTCGGCTGTCCAGGACGGTATGCGGATAGACGTCGTCACGATCTTCCCCGAATACCTGGAGCCGCTGAACATCTCGCTGGTCGGCAAGGCCCGCGCCCGCGGCCAGCTCGACGTGCACGTCCACGACCTGCGCGACTGGACGTACGACGTCCACCGGACCGTGGACGACAGCCCGTACGGCGGTGGCCCCGGCATGGTGATGAAGCCCGAGCCGTGGGGCGAGGCCCTGGACGCGGTGATCGGCAAGGGGCCGGAGGGTGAGGTGCCCACGCTGGTGGTGCCCACCCCCAGCGGCCGTCCGTTCACCCAGGAGTTGGCGCAGGAGCTCGCCGGCCGCCCGTGGCTGACCTTCACCCCCGCCCGTTACGAGGGCATCGACCGCCGGGTGATCGAGGAGGCCGCCACCCGGATGCCGGTGGTCGAGGTGTCGATCGGCGACTACGTGCTGGCCGGTGGCGAGGTCGCCGTCCTGGTGATGGTCGAGGCGATCGCCCGGCTGCTGCCCGGGGTGCTCGGCAACGCCGAGTCGCACCGCGACGACTCCTTCGCGCCGGGTGCGATGGCCGACCTGCTGGAGGGCCCGGTCTACACGAAGCCCGCCGAGTGGCGCGGCCGGACGGTGCCGGACGTCCTGCTCAGCGGCAACCACGGCCGGATCGCCCGCTGGCGGCGGGAGCAGGCGTTCGCCCGCACCCTGGCGAACCGCCCCGACCTGGTCGCACGATGGCAGTACGGCGCCTTCGACAAGAAGGAGCGCGAGGCGCTCAGCATCCTCGGGCTCGCCTGGGACGAGGGCCTCGGCCGATTTCGGTCCGTGGCCGATGATGTGGAAGAATAGGCCGCTGTTGTCTGTCGCTGGGCCCCTCCCGTAGGGGTCACGTGGACCGGTGCCCCCGCCACGGGGGGATCACCGCCATCCGATGCGGCCCGCAGCAGACCCCATTGTGACGAACTTCCGTGGGCGGCCCGTGGCGCCTGCGATGGAGAGCAACATGAGCAACAAGCTCGCTGCTGTCGACGCGGCCTCGCTGCGTAGCGACATCCCGGCCTTCCGCGCCGGTGACACCCTGAAGGTCCACGTCCGGGTCATCGAGGGCAACCGCTCCCGTGTCCAGGTCTTCCAGGGCGTCGTCATCCGCCGCCACGGCGCCGGTGTCGGCGAGACCTTCACCGTTCGCAAGGTCAGCTTCAACGTCGGCGTGGAGCGCACCTTCCCGGTGCACACCCCGGTCGTCGAGAAGATCGAGGTCGTGACCCGCGGTGCGGTTCGCCGCGCCAAGCTGTACTACCTGCGTGACCTCCGCGGCAAGGCCGCGAAGATCAAGGAGAAGCGCGACCGCTGATCCACCGTCTCCCGGCCTTGTCGGGGGATCGGATCGCTCTGGGGAGCGGGGCTGCCGCAAGGTAAGCTCAGCCTCCGATGAGCACGCACGAACCATCCGCGGACCGCGACGGCCGTCCCGCACCCACCGGTGCGGACTTGCCGCCGCGGTCCGCGGCCGTTTCCGCGGAGCTCGATGAGCCCGGAACGGCCCGGCGGCCGGGTGCTGTCGGGGAGATGGAGGCGGCCGGTCAGGCGGAGGGCGCCGGCGAGGCGGAAGAGGCCGGCGAGTCCGGGCGGACCGGGGCCTCGGAACCGGCCGGGGTGCCGGAGGCGGCCGGTGACTTCGGGGAGCCCGAAGAGCCGGAGGATCCGGAGGAGCCCGAAGAGCCGGAGGCAGCCGAGGAGGAGCTCCGGTCGCGGTCGCGCTTGCGTGACCTGCTGCTGCTCGTGGGCATCTGCCTGCTCACCCTGCTGCTGGTGAACGCCTTTGTGGCGAGGCCGTTCTCGGTGCCGTCCGCCTCGATGGAGAACAACCTGCGCTCGGGCGACCGCCTGGTCGCCAACAAGCTCGCCTACGCCTTCGGGGGTCACCCCGAGCGCGGCGATGTCGTGGTCTTCGACGGGACGGGCTCCTTCCGGCGCGGACCGGCCAAGCCGACCGGCTTCGGGGACGGGCTGCGTGCGTTCGCCCAGGACCTGGGCCTGGCCCCGGCCGGTGACTCCGTGTACGTCAAGCGGGTGATCGGCGTCGGCGGCGACCGGGTGACCAGCACCGGCCCGGGCGGGCGGATCACCGTGAACGGCGTGCCGATCGACGAGTCCTCCTACCTGGCGCCGGGGGACGAGCCGTCGAACGTGGCCTTCGACGTGGTCGTCCCGGCCGGAAAGCTCTTCGTGATGGGGGACCACCGAAGCGCCTCCCGTGACTCGCGTGACCACCTGGGCGAGCCCGGCGGCGGCTTCGTCCCGGAAGGCAGGGTGATCGGCCGGGCGGACTGGGTGGTCTACCCGATCGGCCACTGGGCCGGCGGCCTGGACCGGTCGTCGGCGTTCGCAGCGGCAGGGGGGACCGGTGGCCATGGGGACCAGAGGTAGAGGACGCGTTGCCGACCGCCCCGCCGATCGCTCCGCGGCCGGGGTCACCGCCGGCCCGGCCGCCGGCCCGGCCGCCCGCCCGGCCGGGCGACCGGATGCCGGGGGACCGGCCGATGCGGAGGTGGCGATACCCGTCCGCGGCAGGGCCGATCGGCGCCGCACCGCGCGCCGGGCGGCGCGTCGCCGCAGACGCTCGCTGCTGCGCGAGCTGCCGCTGATCGTCCTCGTCGCGCTGTTGGTGGCGCTGGTGATGAAGACGTTCCTGGTACAGGTCTTCGTGATCCCCTCCGGGTCGATGGAGCAGACCATCCAGATCGGGGACCGGGTGCTGGTGGACAAGTTCACCCCCTGGTTCGGTGCCGAGCCGGAGCGCGGCGACGTCGTGGTGTTCAAGGACCCGGGCGGCTGGCTGGAGTCCGATCACCAGCCGTCCACGGACGGGCCGGTGCTGCGCGGGGCCAAACAGGTCCTCACCTTCGTCGGGCTGCTGCCGTCCGACAGCGAGCAGGATCTGATCAAGCGTGTGATCGGTGTGGGTGGGGACACCGTCGAGTGCTGCGACGACCAGGGCCGCGTCAGCGTGAACGGCACCCCGATCGACGAGTCGTACCTTGCGGTCGGCAACCCGCCCTCCCGGCAGCCCTTCAAGGTGAAGGTCCCGCAGGGGCGGCTCTGGGTCATGGGCGACCACCGGGACGTGTCCGCCGACTCCCGCTTCCACATGGGGAATCCGGGACAGGGCACGATCCCGCTGAGCGGCGTGGTCGGCCGCGCGTTCACGATCGTCTGGCCGGTGAGCCGGATCAATCAACTTGATGTGCCGAGTTCACTCTCCAAGCTGGGCAAGGCCCCGCAGGCCCGCGGCCCTGCTGCGGATTCGCCGGGCGCGGGGCCGGTTCCGATGGAACCTCCGCTCGTTATGGGTGTGTTGGGCATCCTTCCGCTCGTCGGCCGCCGGCCGGGGCGGCGTCCGGCCTAGCCCGGCCCGGCCCGGCGACCCGGCGGGCCGCGCGTGTGGGAGCGCGAGCCGGATGCCTGGGAGTGATAGAGAAGTCCTGATGCGGCCGGTACCCGACAACGGCCGCGTCCGACGGCTGTGCTGGTGTCAGGTGTTGCCCGGAAGGCGGCCCTGGGGCGTTCACGGTCGGTGGTGGAAGTGTGGTGCCCGCTGTGCGGCACTGTGAGCGCGGGCGCGCGGGCGTCCGCACAGCAGGGAGGAGACGTTGTGGGGGATTTGGTGATCGGCGCCCGCTCAGGCGCCGGAGAGCCCGAGGGCTCCGGCGGCCGGGCGACCCGGTCGACGGGGTCCGCGGTGCCCTCGTCCGCCGAGGACGCGGCGGCCCAGTCCGCCGACGAACAGGGCAACGGCACGGGTGACGCCCCCGACGGTCTCCGCGACGAGAGCTCCCTGGAGGAGAGTCCGGAGAAGCCGGCGGACAAGGAGCGCAAGCCGCGCTCCTTCTGGAAGGAGCTGCCGATCCTGATCGGCATCGCCCTCGTCCTGGCGCTCGTGATCAAGACCTTCTTCGTCCAGGCGTTCTCCATTCCGTCGGAGTCGATGCAGAACACGCTTCAGGTCGGCGACCGCGTGCTGGTGGACAAGCTGACACCGTGGTTCGGTGCCGAGCCGGAGCGCGGCGAGGTCGTGGTCTTCAAGGACCCGGGCGGCTGGCTGGCCGACGAGCCCACCAAGCAGAGTGGCAACTCCTTCGTCCGCGGCATCCAGGACGTGCTCAGCTTCGTCGGCCTGATGCCCTCCGACAACGAGAAGGACCTGATCAAGCGGGTCATCGCGGTCGGCGGGGACACCGTCGAGTGCGAGGGCGACGGTCCGGTCAAGGTCAACGGGATCGCGCTCAACGAGCCGTACGTCTACCCCGGCAACACGCCCTGTCAGATGAAGGACTTCGGCCCGGTGAAGGTGCCGGAGGGCCGGATCTGGGTGATGGGCGACCACCGCGGCGACTCGCTGGACTCCCGCTTCCACATGGACCAGCCGGGCGGCGGCACCGTCTCGGTGGACGACGTGATCGGCCGCGCGTTCGTGGTGGCCTGGCCGCTGAACCGCTGGGCGACGCTCCCGGTGCCGGAGACCTTCGACCAGAAGGGTCTGGCGGCGGCCGTGCCGCTGGTGCCGCCCACGGCCGGTGCGGTCGGCGCCGTCGCCCTGCTGCCGGTGGCGCGCCGGCTGCGGGACCGCGCGGAGCGCCGGAAGCAGTCCTGACCTCAGCCGGGGCGCCCCGAGGTCTTGCGCGGGCCGTGGTACCGACGAGTAATCTGCTCGGACGTGCCACGGCCCGCCGGGTTCTCCACCTGTGGCCCGGGCACGCCGTGAGCGTTTCCGGTTCGGTCGGGGTTGGACGGTGTCGATGAGCAGTGTCGTGGAAGAGACGGCGGAGCGCCCGGCCGCCGTCACGCGGCCCCGGCGCAGACCGGCAGCGGTCCTCCAGGGCGTACTGATCGGGCTCGGCCTCCTGCTCCTGGTCGGCGGCTTCGCCGTCATGGCCGTGGACTACCGGCCGTACGGCATTCCGACCGGCTCGATGTCCCCCACGCTGAAGTCCGGGGACACCGTGCTGGCACGGGAGGTCGAGGGCTCGGCCGTCGGCCGCGGGGACGTCGTCGTCTTCCGCGACCAGGCCTGGGGCGGCCAGCTCATGGTGAAGCGGGTCGTCGCCGTCGGCGGCGACACGGTGGCCACCACGGGCGACGGCGGGCGGCTGACCGTCAACGGCAAGCCGGTGGAGGAGCCGTACCTGGCGTCGCAGGGCCCGCAGGGCAGCACCTTCAGCGTGGACGTGCCGGCCGGGCGGCTCTTCCTGCTCGGCGACAACCGGCAGGGCTCGCTGGACTCCCGCGTCCACCTGGAGATCGACGGCGGAACCATCGCCGCGAGCGAGGTCGAGGCCCGGGTGGAGGCCACCATCCTGCCGTTCGGGCGGACCGGCCTGTTCGCCCGCACCTCCGCCTTCGACGCGATCGGCGGGGCTAAGGCCGGGGAGCCGGGACCGCTGGAGCCGGCCTTCTACGCCTGCGTCGCGGGTGGAGCGCTGATCGTGCTGATCTCCGCGGCGGGCGGCGTGGCCGGCCTGACCCGCCGGATCCGGCGCCGCCGGGCGGCCTGACCACCTGCGCCACCACGGCGTGCGCGGTCCGCTCGTCCACGTACGAGGCCAGCGGCGCCGCCGCGCCCGCCCGCGCGGCTCTGGCGAACATCGCCCGCGACGGTCGTGGCGGGTGGCAGGATCGGGGGAGCCGTCGCGAGGACCGAGGGGAGGGGGAAGTGCCGCCATGGAGCCGAAACGACGCAGGGCCGCACGGATCCTGCTGCTGGACGCGCAGGACCGCATCCTGCTCTTCCGGGCCTCGGACCCGGCGGTGCCGGAGGTGACCTGGTGGTTCACCCCCGGCGGCGGCCTGGAACCCGGCGAGAGCGTCCGCGATGCGGCGGTGCGCGAGCTCGCGGAGGAGACAGGACTGAGGGGCGTGGAGCTGGGGCCGGTGGTGGCGCACGGCACGGCTTCGTTCTCCTTTCGGGGACAGCGCTACGACCAGGAGCAGTGGTTCCACCTGGCGCGGACCGCGGAGACGGCGCTCGACCACTCCGGCATGGGGACGGACGAGCACGCGGAGCTGCTCGCGGCGCGTTGGTGGACGATCGAGGAGCTCAGGACCACTGCCGAGACGGTCTACCCGGTCGGATTGGCGGACTTCCTGGAGCTCCTGGTGACCGAGGGGCCGCCGGTCACTCCGGTAAGGCTCTGAGGGCAGGTGCGGTGGTCCACAATGGGTGGACGTGACAAGTTGAGGGGACGCCTGGATGAGTGCCGAAGATCTCGAGAAGTACGAGACCGAGATGGAGCTCAAGCTCTACCGGGAGTACCGGGACGTCGTCGGCCTGTTCAAGTACGTGATCGAGACCGAGCGACGTTTCTACCTCACCAACGACTACGAGCTGCAGGTGCACTCGGTCCAGGGCGAGGTCTTCTTCGAGGTGTCGATGGCGGATGCGTGGGTCTGGGACATGTACCGGCCGGCCCGGTTCGTCCGCAAGGTCCGGGTGCTGACCTTCAAGGACGTGAACATCGAGGAGCTCGCGAAGAGCGATCTTGAGCTGCCCTCGGACGACTCCGGGTTCGGGAACTGACGTTGGACCGTCCGGCGCCGGGATGTCCAGGGGAATTTCGGGTATTCCGGGATTCTCACCCCTGCGGGTGACAGAAGTTATCCACAGGCCCGAGTTGTCCACAGGAAAGAACAACCCCCTGGCCCGGCCCCGGGCCGCACGGCAACCTCCCCGGCGGAGGTGGTCACCGTGCAGGACACCAAGCGCAGCACCACACGCACCGCACGCAGCACGCGCACCGCGCGAAAGAAGGCCGAGTCGCCGAAGGCCCGGGCGGACGGGCTCAAGAGCCCGGTCGCACCGGACCCTGACCTGCCCGACCTCGTCCTGCCGGGCCTGGTCGTGCCGGACCCGGGCGGGGCCGGTCCGGACCTGCCGGCCCCGGACCTGCCCGGTGCCCACGAGCACACCGGCGCCCGGGAGCGGCCGGGTGCCCGGGCCCGGCCCGGCGTCCAAGCCCGACCTGGCGCCCAGGCACGGCCGGGCTCCGCAGGGCGCAGCTCGAACAACGGCCTCGGCCGCTACGGGGAGCGTGTCGCCGCCCGCCGGCTGGCCGAGAGCGGGCTCCGGATCCTGGACCGGAACTGGCGCTGCGTCGAGGGCGAGCTCGACATCGTGGCCCTCGACGGGGACACCCTCGCCGTCTGTGAGATGAAGACCCGCTCCGAGCGGGGCTTCCAGCAGCCCAGCGAGGCGATCGACCATGCCAAGGCCGCCCGGCTGCAGCGGCTGGCGGAGCGCTGGATGGCCGAGCGCTGGCCCGGCCACTTCGCCGAGCTCGTCGGGACCGGCCACCGCCCGCCGCCCGCCGATCCACAGTGGCCGCCCGTTCCGCCCGGCGGCGTCCGGATCGACCTCGTGGCCGTCGTCAACCGGACGCGGGGCGCCGCCTCGGTCGACCACCTGCGGGGGGTGGTCTGAGATGGCCTTCGCCCGTACCTGCTCGGTCGCGCTGGTCGGTGTCGACGGCGTGATCGTCGAGGTCCAGGCCGACCTCGAACCGGGAGTCGCCGCATTCGCCCTGGTCGGCCTGCCCGACAAGGCGCTGTCCGAGGCCCGCGACCGGGTGCGCGCGGCCGTCGTCAACAGCGGCGAGGCGTGGCCGCAGCGGAAGCTGACGGTCGGGCTCAGCCCGGCCTCGGTGCCCAAGAGCGGCAGCGGCTTCGACCTCGCCGTCGCCTGTGCGGTGCTCGCGGCCGCCGAACGGCTGGACCCGTCGTCCATCGCCGACCTGCTGATCATCGGTGAACTGGGGCTGGACGGACGGGTGCGTCCGGTGCGCGGGGTGCTCCCCTCGGTGCTGGCCGCGGCGGACGCCGGCTACCAGCGGGTCGTGGTGGCCGAGCAGACCGCAGCCGAGGCGTCCCTCGTCCCCGGGGTCACCGTGATCGGCGTGCGCAGCCTGCGCCAGCTGGTCGCCGTCCTCACCGGAATGCCGGAGCCGGAGGAGCCCCCGGACCCGATCGGCGGCCGCCCCGATCCGTTGATGGCCGGCCTGATGCTGCCCACCGCCGGGGTGCGCGGCCTGCCCGACGACAAGGCGGCCCGACTCGACATGGCCGACGTGGCCGGCCAGTACGAGGCCCGCCAGGCACTGGAGATCGCCGCCGCCGGCGGCCACCACCTCTATCTCAAGGGCCCACCGGGAGCCGGGAAGACCATGCTGGCCGAGCGGCTCCCGGCCCTGCTGCCGCCGCTCACCCAGAAGGAGGCGCTGGAGGTGACCGCCGTGCACTCCGTGGCGGGGCTGCTCCCGGCCGGGCGACCGCTGATCGGCATCCCGCCCTACTGCGCCCCGCACCACTCCACCACCATGCCGGCGATCGTCGGCGGCGGCAGCGGCCTGCCCAGGCCGGGCGCGGTCTCGTTGGCGCACCGCGGGGTGCTCTTCCTCGACGAAGCACCCGAGTTTCCCGTCCGGGTGCTCGACGCGCTGCGCCAGCCGCTGGAGTCGGGCGAGGTGGTGATCGCCCGATCGGCCGGATCGCTCCGGCTCCCGGCCAGGTTCCTGCTCTGCCTGGCGGCCAACCCGTGCCCGTGCGGGCGCCACTCGCGGCGGGGCGAGGGCTGCGAGTGCACCCCGGCGATGGTCAGCCGGTACCAGGGGAGGCTGTCCGGACCGCTGCTCGACCGGGTCGACCTCCAGGTCCAGGTGGCCCCGGTCACCCGGGTCGAACTGATGGAGCGGGACAGCGCGGCGGAGAGCACCGAGACCGTCGCGGCGCGGGTGCTGGCCGCACGGGAGCGCGCGGCGGCCCGGCTGGCGAGCACACCGTGGCGGACCAATGCGGAGGTGCCCGGCCATGAGCTGCGCACCCGCTGGCAGCTCACGCCCGGGGCGCTCAACGACGCCGCACGCCAACTGGAGCGCGGCCTGCTGACCGCCCGCGGCCTGGACCGGGTGCTCCGGGTCGCGTGGACGGTCGCCGACCTCGCCGGACACGACCGGCCGGACCAGTGGGACGTCCGGACGGCCCTGGTGCTGCGCACCGGCGTGGAGCAGGGGATGCCGCTGTCTGAGGGCTCCTTCTCCAGGCTCGGCAAGCTCGGCCGACTGGGCGGAGGTGCACCGCGGGCGGACCAGCCCAGGGCCGAGAAGCGGACGCGGTCCCGTACCCAGCGTTCCGCGTCCGCGTCCGCGGTTTCCGCAGTGGCGTCCGCGGCGATGGCTGACCAGCCGTCCGAAGGCGAAGGGATCGAGGCATGAGCCGGACGTTGAACCTCCCTCAGCACCCCGCCGAGGGCGCGGCGGGTGGCGGGAACGGGGCCGGGGCCGCTGCCGGCCGGGAGACCGAGCGGCGGGCCAGGGCGGTGCTGACCAGGCTCACCGAACCGGGCGACGCCGTGGTGGGCCGCTGGCTCTCCGAGCTGCCCGCCGCGGACGTGGTCCGGACGATCCGGGACGGCACCGTGCCCGACCACCCGGGCCTCGACGCGAGCCGGCTGGCCGCCTACCGGGCCAGACTGGTCGACGTCGATCCGGCCGCCGATCTGGAGCGGGTGCGAACTGCCGGCGGGCGGTTCATCATTCCGGGCGACACCGAGTGGCCGAGTCAGCTGGACGATCTGGGGGACGGGCGTCCCATCGGGCTCTGGGTGGTCGGAACGGGCTCGCTGCGGCTGCTCGCCCTTCGCTCGGTGGCGGTCGTCGGGGCGCGGGCCTGCACCGCGTACGGCGCGCACGTCGCGGGCGAGCTCTCCGCGCAGCTCGCCGAACGCGGGTGGGTGGTGGCGTCCGGCGCGGCGTACGGGATCGACGCCTGCGCGCACCGGGGTGCGTTGGCCGTGGGCGGTATGACCATCGGCGTCCTGGCCTGCGGGGTGGACGTGGCCTACCCCCGCGGCAACACCGAGCTGATCCGGCGGATCGCCGGCCAGGGCCTGCTGGTGAGCGAACTCCCGCCGGGCGAGCACCCGACCAGGTTCCGGTTCGTGCTCCGCAACCGGGTCATCGCCGCCCTCACCCGGGGCACCGTGGTGGTGGAGGCGGCGCTGCGCAGCGGCGCGCTCAGTACGGCCCGACGCGCCCGCGACCTCAACCGGCACACCATGGGCGTCGCGGGCCCGGTGACCTCGGACCTCTCCGCCGGCGTGCACGCCCTGATCCGCAGTGGCGGCGCCGGCCTGGTCACCGACGCGGCCGAGGTGGTCGAGCTGATCGGCGCGATCGGCGACGACCTGGCGCCGCAGCGGAGCGGGCCGGTGTTGCCCAGGGACCTGCTGGAGCCGGCGGTCGCCCGGGTGCTGGAGGCGGTGCCGGCCACGGCGGAGGGCGCACCGGTGGAGCGGTTGGCCCGTCAGTCCGGCCTGCCGCCGGACGAAGTGCTCCACCGGCTCTACGAGTTGGCATCGCTCGGCTTCGTCGAACGGTACGGCGCGCACTGGCGGCTGGTGCGGCGGAGAGGGGGCGGCTGAGCTGCGACGGAAGGCGGCGGGCGGCCCGGCCCGTGCCCCCGTGCCCGGATCCGGTGACACGAACGCCACCGGATCGGGGGACGACCGAGTGGCGGTAGCACAATGCAGTGACTCGGTCACGCTACGCTCGCCATGCCTTCCCTATCAGCACATGACTCGGCAGAACGGCGCAGACCAACGTATGCCCACACACATTCCCGGACACAGAGTGACCGGTGGCGCCCGGTCCTCGGGAGGGCCGCGGACCGAGCGGCGCCCCGTGACCGAGTTCCCGCCCAAGGCGACGGGTGCGATGGGGGCCCTGACGCGGCAGGGCGGTGGCCGGCCGGCCCCGGACGGGGAGCGCGCCGAGCGGCCGGAGGAGCAGGGTGCGCGGGAGGCCACCGGCCAGTCGGCGGCTCCGGGTCAGCCGGTCGCCGCCACCGGGTCACCCGCCGTCCCGGGCCCGGCGGTGGCGACCGGCCCGGTGGCGACCGGCCCGGCGGCGGCGACCGCCGAGACGCCCGCTCCCCGGCGGGGACCGGCCGGTCACGAACGCACGGCGCTGGAAGCGCTCTGGCGCTCCTACAAGGAGACGGGTGATCAGCGGCTGCGGGAGCAGCTGATCCTGCACTACTCCCCGCTCGTCAAGTACGTGGCGGGCCGCGTCGGGGTCGGCCTGCCCTCCAACGTCGAGCAGGCCGACTTCGTCTCCTCCGGCGTCTTCGGGCTGATCGACGCGATCGAGAAGTTCGACATCGACCGGGCCATCAAGTTCGAGACGTACGCCATCAGCCGGATCCGCGGCGCGATCATCGACGAGCTGCGGGCGCTGGACTGGATCCCGCGCTCGGTGCGGCAGAAGGCCAAGGCGGTCGAGCGCACCTACGCGACGCTGGAGGCCCGGCTGCGCCGGACGCCGCACGAGCCCGAGGTCGCGGCGGAGATGGGCATCGCGATCGAGGACCTGCACGCCATCTTCAGCCAGCTCTCGCTCGCCAATGTGGTGGCACTGGACGAACTGCTCCATCCGGTCGGCGGCGACGGGGACCGGCTGAGCCTGATGGACACCCTGGAGGACCACGGCGCGGACAACCCCGTCGAGGTGGCCGAGGACCGGGAGCTGCGCCGGCTGCTCGCCCAGGCCGTCAACACGCTCCCGGAGCGGGAGAAGACGGTGGTGACGCTCTACTACTACGAGGGGCTGACCCTCGCCGAGATCGGCCAGGTCCTCGGGGTGACGGAGAGCCGGGTCAGCCAGATCCACACCAAGTCGGTCCTCCAGCTGCGCGCCAAGCTGTCGGAGGTCCGATAGGCCGGGCGGCGGCACCGGCAACGGCACCGGCACCGCAGGCGGGCCGACGAGTGGTGCGCGTTTCGTGCGGTGCCGTGTCGAGCGGGTGTAGGGCTCCGTAGAGTGGGAGGGTGCCGAAGATCCGTGCGGCCACCTTGGCCGAGCACCGCCAGCTGCAGCGGGCTGCCCTACTCGATGCTGCCCGCAGCCTCCTCGCCGAGGGAGGCATGGAGGCTCTGACCTTTCCCGCGCTCGCGGCGCGCACCGGGCTGGCGCGCTCCTCGGTCTACGAGTACTTCCGCTCCCGTGCCGCCGTGGTCGAGGCGCTGTGCGAGGTCGACTTCCCGCTCTGGGCGGCCGAGATCGAGGCCGGGATGGAGAGCTGCGACTCCGCAGCGGGCCGGATCGAGGCGTACGTCCGGGGTCAGCTCGCAC
The DNA here is from genome assembly GCF_044747365.1 of Kitasatospora sp. NPDC090091. Taxonomy (NCBI): domain Bacteria; kingdom Bacillati; phylum Actinomycetota; class Actinomycetes; order Kitasatosporales; family Streptomycetaceae; genus Kitasatospora; species Kitasatospora sp. NPDC090091. The sequence goes on along the minus strand of NZ_JBIVDY010000029.1, from coordinate 30,435 downwards.
TGGCCGGGGATCCGCGGCACCGGGCGGTGGTGGCGATCTCGGCGCTGGAGCTGGACGAGGCGGCGCGCGAACGCATCCGGGCTGCGCACGGCAAGCTGGTCGGGCTCGTCGTCCAGGCCCTGGAAGACCTCGGGCACGAGGGGCCGCGGCTGGCGGCGGCCCTGCTCCAGGGGATCGTGGAGGCCGCGGTGCGACAGGCCGAGCAGAGCGCCGCGGGCGGCTGCGCCGAGAGCCCCGACGCCATTGCGGACGCGGCCGTCGCCCTCGCCCTGCGCGGTCTCGACCGGCGCTGAGGCGTCGGCGCATCGACGCGGTCGGCGTGCCTCCGGGCCTGCCCGACCGGCCCGCTCCGGGGGGGCCGGTTCAACCGGCGTGGCCGAGCGGGAGCAGCCGCGAGGCGCCGGCGCCGAGCAGGGCCGGCGGGTCGAGGTAGCGGTCGCCGCGCAGCAGGCCCCAATGCAGGCAGTCGTTGCCGCCGCAGTGGCCGGCGCCGGTACCGCCCGCGAGTTGTCCGATCACCTGACCGGCCGCGACCGTCGTGCCCACCGGAAGGGTGCCGGTGACCGGCAGGTAGGTGGTCCGCAGGGGTGGAGTGCCGGAGGCCGGGTGGATGACGGTGACCACTGGTCGACCGGCCACCGGACCGGAGTAGGAGACCACGCCGGGAGCCGCAGCGCGGACGTCCGAGCCGGGTGCGGCGGCCAGGTCGACGCCCCGGTGGCCGGCCGCCCACGGTTTCGGCGGGGCCTTGAACCGGGTGAGCAGGCCCTCCGGCCCGCCCACCGGCCAGGCCCGCCCGGAACCGGCTCCGGCCGTGGACCCGGCAGCGCCGCCGGGCCCCAGCCCCACCGCGCCCGCGCCACCCGCCGAGCTGTCCGGTGCGCCCGAGCCACCCCCGCAGCCCGCCGCGTGACTCGCCGGCCCCGGCGCACCGGCCGGCAGCAACGTCAGAAGCAGTGCCGCGAGCACCACCAGAACCGGCCTTCGAAGCCGACGACGAACCCCAACCCCAACCCCAACCCGGAGCCGGAGCCGAAGCCGGAGCCGGAGCCGGAGCCCAACCCCACCCCCAACCCGACGTCGGAACGGAAGCCGCAGCACAGGAGGCGAACCGGCGCCCCCGACCGCGGCAGTCATGTGGACAGCACTCATACGGTCGAGGCTCCTGCGTGGCCGGCCGCCCCCACCACCCCACCCCCGGTTCCTGTGGACAAACCGGGCCCTGTGGACAAAGGGAATCCCCCGCAGGGCGTCGCCGCCGCCCCCAAAGACGGCCGCCGTCACCCCTGAGGGTGCACAGCGCCCGCGCCGCCCCACCCGCACGCTCACACTGGCCCCCGACCCCCCGCACCGACCCCGCCCCACCTCCGCCCCGCCCCCGCCCCGCCCCCGCCCGACCCCGTTGGAGTCGCCCGGCGCTCGGCGCTTCCCGTACACTTCACACGCGACCCGGTCCGCCGGGTCGACTTCGCACGCCCCGCCACCGGTGGACGGATGCGGCTCGGCCGCCGCCCCCGCCAGGTGCGAGTGCCGCTCGGTCCGCCGAGCCCGACCGGTCCCCGGACCGCCCGGGTGGAAGCGGCTCGGCACGTTCGGGGCGTCAGGCGTGGCTGTCACCTGGCTGCCACGGACAAAACCGAGCCTGACCCGGCCGTTCGCAGACGCCCGAGCGGGAGCGCCACCGTGCGCACCGTGACGACGACTGCGCGAGATCCGGGCGCAACACCTGAGGAGCACGGCTATGGCCGTCGTCACGATGCGGGAGCTGCTGGAGAGCGGCGTCCACTTCGGTCACCAGACCCGCCGCTGGAACCCGAAGATGAAGCGCTTCATCATCACCGAGCGCAACGGCATCTACATCATCGACCTCCTGCAGTCGCTGAACTACATCGACCGCGCCTTCGAGTTCATCAAGGAGACCGTTGCCCACGGCGGCAGCGTCCTCTTCGTCGGCACGAAGAAGCAGGCCCAGGAGGCCATCGCCGAGCAGGCCACCCGCGTGGGCATGCCCTACGTGAACCAGCGCTGGCTCGGCGGCATGCTGACCAACTTCTCGACCGTCTACAAGCGCCTGCAGCGCCTCAAGGAGCTCGGCGAGCTGGACTTCTCGGACGTGGCCGGTTCCGGCCTCACCAAGAAGGAGCTCCTGGTCCTGCAGCGCGAGCACGACAAGCTGGAGAAGACCCTCGGCGGTATCCGCGACATGCAGCGCGTTCCCAGCGCTGTCTGGATCGTGGACACCAAGAAGGAGCACATCGCGGTCGGCGAGGCCCGGAAGCTCAACATCCCGGTCGTCGCCATCCTCGACACCAACTGTGACCCCGACGAGGTCGACTACAAGATCCCGGGCAACGACGACGCGATCCGCTCCGTCACCCTGCTGACCCGTGTGATCGCCGACGCCGTCGCCGAGGGCCTCAAGGCCCGTGCGGGTGTCGCCAAGGGCGACGCGAAGGCCGAGCCGGGCGCCGACCAGCCGCTGGCCGACTGGGAGAAGGACCTCCTGGAGGGCGAGAAGAAGGCTGAGGAGGCTCCCGCCGCCGAGGCCCCCGCCGCCGACGAGGCCCCCGCTGCCGAGGCTCCGGCCGAGCAGGCCTGACGTACCAAGGGTGAGGGGCGCCCGCCGGTGCGACACCGGTAGGTGCCCCTCTCTCCCGCGCCGGGACCGAACCAGCGGTCCCGGCGCAACCCCACGCAGACACGCGAGACGCGAGAAGAGATTCACACCATGGCGAACTTCACCGCCGCGGACGTCAAGAAGCTCCGTGAGCTCACCGGCGCCGGCATGATGGACTGCAAGAAGGCCCTGGACGAGGCCGAGGGCGACGTCCAGAAGGCCGTCGAGCTCCTGCGCATCAAGGGCCAGAAGGGCGTTGCCAAGCGCGAGGGCCGCGACGCCTCCAACGGCGCCGTTGCCGCCCTGATCGCCGAGGACAAGAAGTCCGGCGTTCTGGTCGAGCTGAACTGCGAGACCGACTTCGTCGCCAAGGGTGACAACTTCGTCAAGGTCGCCGACGCGATCGCCGCGCACGTCGCGAAGACCGCCCCGGCCGACCTGGACGCCGCCCTGGCTTCCGAGATCGAGGCCGGCAAGACCGTCCAGCAGTTCGTGGACGAGGCCAACGCGACCCTGGGCGAGAAGATCGTCTTCCGTCGCTTCGCCCAGTTCGACGGTGACGGCTTCGTCGCGGTCTACCTGCACAAGACCAGCCCCGACCTGCCGCCGGCCGTCGGCGTCCTGGTCGAGCTGGACAAGGAGAACGCCGAGGTCGCCAAGGACGTCGCGCAGCACATCGCCGCCTTCGCCCCGAAGTACCTGTCCCGCGAGGACATCCCGGCCGAGGACATCGAGAACGAGCGCCGCGTCGCCGAGGCCACCGCTCGCGAGGAGGGCAAGCCCGAGGCCGCCCTGCCGAAGATCGTCGAGGGTCGCGTCACCGGCTTCGTGAAGGAGAACTCCGTCCTGGAGCAGGCCTTCGCCAAGGACAACAAGAAGTCCGTCGCCAAGGTCCTCGAGGAGAACGGCGTCGCCCTCAAGCGCTTCGCCCGCTTCCGCGTCGGCGCCTGAGCCACGTTCCACCGGACTCCCGGCGCGCTTAGGCTGGGAACCGCCCCCGCCCGCTGACCAGGGCGGGAGGGACGCCGAACGGGCTCGCCCAGCGTCATCCGTCTGAGGGCGGGCCGCGTCGGCACCATGAACGACGAGGAGGCCATTGCCGTGCAGGACACCGTACCGGTTCCCGCGGCAGTGGCCTCCTCGCGTGTACGCGCAGGCCGGGGGACCCACACACCCGCGCCTGTGAACCAGTAGGTGTAGAAGGAGAAGTCCATGCAGGAGACGCAGGAGACCGCGCTGGACCCGCAGGCCGGCTCGCGCCGCCGGGTGCTGCTGAAGCTGTCCGGTGAGGCCTTCGCCGGTGGCGGCGGACTCGGCGTCGACCCGGACGTCGTGCACGCGATCGCTCGCGAGATCGCCACGGTCGTCCGCGCCGGTACCGAGGTAGCCGTGGTCATCGGCGGCGGCAACTTCTTCCGCGGCGCGGAACTGCAGGTCCGCGGCATGGACCGGGCCCGCTCCGACTACATGGGCATGCTCGGCACCGTGATGAACTGCCTCGCCCTCCAGGACTTCCTGGTCAAGGAAGGCATCGAGACCCGCGTCCAGACCGCCATCACCATGGGCCAGGTCGCCGAGCCCTACCTGCCCCTGCGCGCCGTCCGGCACCTGGAGAAGGGCCGCGTGGTGATCTTCGGCGCCGGTATGGGCATGCCGTACTTCTCCACCGACACCACGGCGGTCCAGCGTGCGCTGGAGATCCACGCCGACGTCCTGCTGATGGGCAAGAACGGCGTGGACGGCGTCTACGACTCCGACCCCCGGACCAACCCGGACGCGGTCAAGTTCGACGCGCTGGAGTACTCCGAGGTCATCGCGCGCGACCTCAAGGTCGCCGACCTCACCGCGATCACGCTCTGCAAGGACAACAACCTCCCGATGCTGGTCTTCGAGCTGCTGGCCGAGGGCAATATCGCGCGGGCGGTGAAGAGTGAGAAGATCGGCACACTCATCAGCCAGGATTCTGTCCGGGCCTGAGCAGCACACAGCCGTACGGGGCGGCGTCGGCACCGCGGTCGCCGGTCTCCACACCGCGACCGGCGTCGACGCCGCCACCGGTCGGGACAACAGCAGATGAACCGGACAGGGAGTACACAGTGATCGAAGAGACCCTCCTCGAGGCCGAGGAGAAGATGGAGAAGGCCGTCAACGTCGCCAAGGACGACCTGGCCGCCATCCGCACCGGCCGCGCCCACCCGGCGATGTTCGCCAAGATCGTGGCCGAGTACTACGGCGCCGTGACGCCGATCAACCAGCTGGCCTCCTTCTCCGTGCCGGAGCCGCGGATGGCGGTCGTCTCGCCGTTCGACAAGACCGCGCTGAAGGCCATCGAGCAGGCGATCCGCGACTCCGACCTGGGCGTCAACCCGTCCAACGACGGTTCCATCATCCGGGTGGTGCTCCCCGAGCTCACCGAGGAGCGCCGCCGCGAGTACATCAAGCTCGCCCGCAGCAAGGGTGAGGACGCCAAGGTCTCGATCCGCGCCGTGCGCCGCAAGGCCAAGGACGCCATCGACAAGCTGGTCAAGGACGGCGAGGTCGGCGAGGACGACGGCCGCCGCGCGGAGAAGGAGCTCGACGACACCACGGCCAAGTACGTGGCGACCGTCGACGAGCTGCTGAAGCACAAGGAAGCCGAGCTGCTCGAAGTCTGATGAACGATGCCCCTGACGCCCCTGGCTACTGGGGCCCATCCGACCAGCAGTACCAGCCGTACCGCCCGTACCAGCCCGCAGCGGAGCCGGGTGTTCCCGGCGCCGCTGCGGGTGACCCCGGCCACCGAACGGGTCACTCGCAGCAGCCTCCGGTGTACTGGGGCGGTGACGCGGAGCAGACTCAGGTCATGCCTCCGGTACCGGCCGATCCCGGGCCCGACCCCGCCGAGGGGCCGGCCCGGGAGGCCGGGCGGCTGAGCGGCCCGCTGTTCCGGGACGAGCAGCCCGCGGCGGCGGTGCCGGGTGCGGCGGAGACGGTCGTGCTGCGCGCAATCGCCGACGACGCCGCGCCCACCCCCGGTCCCGGTGGTCAGCCGTACCCGGGGGCGTCGGCGTATCCCGCGCCGCCGCAGAACCACCCGGCGGCGGGGCAGCCCCACCCCGTGCCGTCGTTCCACCCAGGGCAGGAGACACCCGTGGCCCAGCCCGACCCGCAGCCGCAGCAGCAGCGCAAGCAGCGCGGCGGTCGCAACCTCCAGGCCGCGATAGGCGTCGGGGTCGGCCTCGGCGCGGTGATCATCGCCGCGCTGTTCGTCGTCAAGGCGCTGTTCCTGGTCGTGGTGATGGCGGCGGTCTCGGTCGGCATCTGGGAGCTGACCAGCCGGCTGTCCGAGCGCAAGGAGATCAAGGCACCGCTGGTCCCGCTGGTCGCGGGCGGCATCGCCATGATCGCCACCGGCTACTGGTCCGGGGTGCAGTGGGCGGCGGCCTCACTGGCGCTGACCGGGCTGGCGGTGATGGTCTGGCGGATGGCCGAGCCGCCGGAGAACTACCTGCGGGACATAACGGCGGGCGTGTTCACCGCCTTCTACGTGCCGTTCCTGGCCACCTTCGTCGCGATGATGCTGGCGGCGGACGACGGCGCGCAGCGCATCGTGCTCTTCCTGATCGTCACGATCTGCAGCGACACCGGCGCCTACGCCGTCGGCTACAAGTTCGGCAAGACCAAGCTGGCGCCCACGATCAGCCCGGGCAAGACCCGCGAGGGCCTGGCCGGCGGCATCGCGCTGTCGATGCTGGCGGGCGCGCTGCTGATGCAGCTGATCATCGACGACGGCAGCTGGTGGCAGGGTCTGATCCTGGGCGGCTGCGCGGCGGTCACCGCGACCCTGGGCGACCTGGGCGAGTCGATGATCAAGCGCGACCTCGGCATCAAGGACATGGGCACGCTGCTGCCCGGCCACGGCGGGATCATGGACCGGCTGGACTCGCTCCTGCCGACCGCCCCGGTGGTCTGGCTGCTGCTGGCGGCCTTCGTCGGCAGCTAGGCCTTGTCCGGCCGAGTCCGGACAGCACCCACGGCCTGCCCGGCCGCACACCCGGCCGTCAGGGCCCCGGACGCTCAGGCGCCCGGGGCCCTCACGCTTGTCCGGCGAGTCGATCACCTGGAAGGTGTCCTCCACACAGCCCGGATGCGGCCGGGAGTAGGGCCAATTCCGGTCTCGGAGTATCGAGGTACTGGCCACAGCTGGACATACCGCTCCTGAGTCGCTCGTTATCGCTCGCAAGCAACCCCATCGCCGTCGCGGTCGAGCGCAGAACTGTAGCCAGGATCTCCGCGATGGAGTGGTGCAGCGCCTGCGGCCTTTGCCGCATCGCAGTTCTTGAAGTGGACGGACGCAGGGGCGCTGGTGGTCTTGGGCTCCGGGGCGGCCGTTTTGGCGGTCGGCGCTGCGACGGGCGGTGTGGTCGGCGCTGCGACGGGCGGTTGGGTCTCGACGACGGGAGGCGTCGTCGGCGTCGGCGTCGGGATCGAGGACTCCGGCGTGGAAGTCGGTGAGGGAGTTGCTGTGGGCGTAGGGCTGGGTGCCGAGCTACTGCTGAGGGTCGGTGTCGGGCTGCTGGATGACGTGACCGTGGTGGCCGCCGGTGCCGGAGTTGCCTTCTTCTCATTCGGACCGACGATCACCCCAAGCCAGAAGAGCGACATGAACAGACACCACACCGTCAGCAGTACCTTCGCGGCCATGCGCAAGCGGCGCGAGCGCCACGCCATGACGGCGGCGGCCGGGGGCAGGAAGACCAGCAGGAGAATTCGCAGCAGCCGGTTCTTCCCGCTTCGCGGGGCCGGGTGGGCTGGCGGGGCGTTGTACGGATTCACGGGGCCGATCCTTGATCTACTACGGACGTGACGGCCGAATCATGGCGCATCGACAGTGCATGATCGCCAAGTGTGTTGAATTCGTAACCAAACAGGGATGATGGGTGTGTGACTGGTGACGTCGTACGGCGTGCGGATGACGCCCGTCCGTGATGCTGGGGTGGCGACTACCGGGGCCGTCTGTGGGCCGTGGAAGGCTGGCCAACGATGACAAGCGACGGCCAACCGGGACCGCTTCGACCCAAGTAGGAGGCGGGTCCGCTTCGCCGGTCTGCGACACTGGAACAACCATGCCTAAGCCCGGAGAACTCACGTTTGTCGCGCCGCGCGGCGCCAAGCCCCCGCGACACCTCGCCGACCTCAGCCCCGCCGAGCGCAAGGAGGCCGTCGCCGAGCTGGGCGAGCAGCCGTTCCGCGCGAAGCAGCTCTCCAACCACTACTTCGGCCGGATGTCGAACGACCCGGCGAGCTGGACGGACATCCCCGCCGCCAGCCGGGAGAAGCTCACCGGGAGCCTGCTGCCCGAGCTGATGTCGGTGGTCCGGCACGTCTCGTGCGACGACGACACCACCCGCAAGACGCTCTGGAAGCTGTTCGACGGCACGCTCGTCGAGTCGGTGCTGATGCGTTACCCGGACCGGGTCACCATGTGCATCAGCTCGCAGGCCGGCTGCGGGATGAACTGCCCGTTCTGTGCGACCGGCCAGGCCGGTCTGACCCGCAACCTCTCCACCGCCGAGATCGTCGAGCAGATCGCCGCCGGCATGCGGGCGCTCAAGGGCGGTGAGATCCCGGGCGGCGAGGCCCGGCTCTCCAACGTGGTCTTCATGGGCATGGGCGAGCCGCTGGCCAACTACAACCGGGTGCTGGCCGCGATCCGCCGGCTGACCGACCCGGCGCCGGACGGCTTCGGCCTCTCCCAGCGCGGCATCACCGTCTCGACGGTCGGCCTCGTTCCCGCGATGAACCGGCTGGCGGACGAGGGGCTCTCCTGCCGCCTCGCGCTCTCGCTGCACGCGCCGGACGACGAGCTGCGCGACGAGCTGGTGCCGGTGAACACCCGGTGGAAGGTCGCCGAGGTGCTCGACGCGGCGTGGAACTACGCGGAGAAGTCCGGCCGCCGGATCTCCATCGAGTACGCGCTGATCAAGGACATCAACGACCAGGCGTGGCGGGCGGACCTGCTCGGCCGGCTGATCAAGAACCACCGGGTGCACGTCAACCTGATCCCGCTGAACCCGACCCCGGGTTCGAAGTGGACGGCCTCCCGGCCCGAGGACGAGCGCGAGTTCGTCCGCCGGCTGCAGGCGCACGGCGTGCCGACCACCGTCCGGGACACCCGGGGCCAGGAGATCGACGGGGCCTGCGGTCAGCTCGCCGCGGCCGGCTGAGCCGATCGCGCTGCACCAGGGAGTGTGCCCTGCTGGACCAGGGCTACGAGGCCGCCACGCCCCGGCGTGGCGGCCTCAGTGCAGCCCGGCGGCCGCCAGGCCTGCGGTCAGCCCGCCGGTGACCAGCAGCACGGTCCCGACGGCCAGCACCCGCAGCGCGACCGCCCCGACCAGCAGCCTGGGCGCGGCGCCGAGCCGCAGCAGCGCCTCGGCGACGTCCTGGCGGTCGGTGCGCAGCTCGGCGAGCCGGGAGACCACCGCGGCCGCCGTGCATCCGAGCACCAGCCCGGCCTCGACGGCGGGCAGGGCGTCGGCGCTGCCGGGCTCGCCGATCCAGTAGCGGATGGTGGTGAGCACCAGTGCGAGGGCCAGGGCGAGGACGGCCAGCGGCGGGCCGAGCCGGCGGGCCTGGGCGGTCAGGGCCCGCCCGGCGAGCAGCCGCAGCGGGGTCGGCCGGCCGAGCGCGAGCAGCCGCCCGGCCCAGGAGAGCAGCGGGCCGGTCAGCATCGCGAGGCCGAGGGCGCACGCCGTCCAGCCGCCGAGGGCGGCCACGCTGGTCGTGCCGAGTCCGGCCGGCAGGCGGATCGGGCGGCCGTCGACGGCGGCGCCGGTGCGCAGGGAGATCAGTTCCAGGGCGAGGCCGCTCACGGCCAGGCCGACCGGCAGGGCGATCCGCAGCACACCGAAGCCGGTCCGGGTGGGCCGGCGGCGGCCGGGCAGGGTCTCGGCGAGCGGGACGGCCGCGGCGGCGGCGATGCCGGCGGTGAACGGCACCAGGGCGAGCAGCGTGACGGGCGCGGCGGCCGGCAGCGCGACGCCCATGCCGAGCTCGGGGGCGAGCGAGGGGCCGGCGATGTCGTTGCGCAGGACCAGGAAGAGCAGCAGGGTGAGCGCCGAGCCGAGGGTGCAGGCGAGCGCGACCTCGCCGGCGATCAGGGCGCGGATCCGGGCCGCGCCGGCCCCGGCGGCGGTGAGGCCGGTGATCCGCTCGGGCCGCCGGGCGGGCACCGCGCGGGCGGCGACGGCGGCGAACCAGGCGACCGCGGCCAGTGGCGGCAGGCACCAGAGCAGGCGCGCCAGGGCGGCGGTGCCGCCGGCCGGGTCGCTCATCGCCCGGCCGAGGGCGCGCAGCAGGAAGGCGGCGACCACCGCGCCGGCCAGCGCGGTCAGCAGCCAGCGGCCGAGGTCGAGCACCCGGTAGCCCCGGGCCAGGCGGAGATAGAACACGTCGACTCTTTCAGCGGCGGGGCGGCGTCAGCGGCGCGTCGCCGACACGGCGGACGCTCCGGCGGCACCCGGCGAAGCGGCATCCGGCGAGGCGGCATCCGAAGAAGCGCTCCCCGACGGGGCAGCACCCGGCGAGGCGGTCCCCGGCGCGGCGGCCGTGGAAGCCCCCGGCGCCCCGGCGGTGTGGCGCCGGACGGGCGCGGCGGGCGCGGCGAGCCGCCCGTCGACGAGGGCGACGGAGCGGTCCGCGTACCGGACGAGCTCGGGGTCGTGGGTCGCCAGGACGAGGGTGAGCTGGTGCGAGCGTGCCGCGCTGGTGAGTATCCGCAGCACCTGGTCGGCGGCCTCGCGGTGCAGCGGGGCGGTGGGGTCGTCGGCGAAGACGACCGGCGGCAGCGGGGCGAGCGCGCGGGCGACGGCGATCCGCTGGCGCTGGCTCTGGACCAGCCGGTCGGGCCGGATCCGGCCGATCTCGCCGACGTCGAGGCGCTCCAGCCAATCGTCGGCCGCGGTGTAGGCGGCCTTGTTGCCGGCGCCGGCGAGCAGCAGCGGCAGGGCGACGTTCTCGCGGGCCGTCAGCTCGGGCACCAGCTGCGGCTCGGAGCCGACGAAGCCGAAGCGGTCGCGGCGCAGCCGCTCGCGCCCGGCCCGGCCGAGGGTGTGCACCGGGGCGCTGTTGAACCAGACCTCGCCGTCGTCGACCGGGAGGAGGGCGGAGAGGCAGCCGAGCAGTGTGCTCTTGCCGGAGCCGCGCGGTCCGGTGACGGCCAGGACCTCGCCCTCCCGGATGCCGAGCGAGATTCCGCGCAGGGCGGGGGTGCCGTGATGGGACTTGACGATCCCCCGGGCCCACAGCACGTCGTTGTCAGGCGGGGCCGCTGACATGAGGTTCCATCCTGGGTGGCCGCAGGGATATGACAGTCGTCAGATTAGAACGATCGGACCCTGGCGCGGTTGCGGCGCACTGGTCCATCAAGGGCAAATCACCCGCAATCAGGCGTGTTTGGTGCGGGCGATCGGCCGAAAACACCGAAGGACGGCCCCGCGGGAGGCGGGACCGCCCTTCGGCGGAGGGTGGGGAAGAAGGATCTAGGGGATCAGAGCTTCGCCCACGCGTCGGTGAGGCTGGTCCGCAGGATCTGCTCGATCTCGTCGAAGGTCGACTGGTCGGAGATCAGCGGCGGGGCCAGCTGGACGACCGGGTCGCCACGGTCGTCGGCGCGGCAGTACAGGCCGTTGTCGAAGAGTGCCTTCGACAGGAAGCCGTAGAGCACGCGCTCGGTCTCGTCGTCGTTGAAGGTCTCCTTGGTGACCTTGTCCTTGACGAGCTCGATGCCGTAGAAGTACCCGTTGCCGCGGACGTCGCCGACGATCGGCAGGTCGCGCAGCTTGCTCAGGGTGCCCAGGAAGCGCGACTCGTTGTCGAGCACGTGCTGGTTCAGGCCCTCGCGCTCGAAGATGTCGAGGTTGGCGAGCGCCACGGCGGAGGAGACCGGGTGGCCGGCGAACGTGTAGCCGTGCAGGAAGGTGTTGTCACCCTTGTAGAACGGCTCGGCGATGCGGTCCGAGATGATCGTGGCGCCGATCGGGGAGTAGCCCGAGGTCATGCCCTTGGCGCAGGTGATCATGTCCGGCACGTAGCCGAACTTGTCGGCGCCGAACATGGTGCCGAGGCGGCCGAAGGCGCAGATGACCTCGTCCGAGACCATCAGCACGTCGTGGCGGTCGCAGATCTCGCGCAGGCGCTGGAAGTAGCCGGGCGGCGGCGGGAAGCAGCCACCGGCGTTCTGCACCGGCTCGACGAAGACGGCGGCGACGGTCTCGGGGCCCTCGAAGAGGATCGCCTCCTCGACCTGGTCGGCGCACCAGCGGCCGTACGCCTCGGGGTCGACGGTGCCGTCGGGGCCCTCAAGGTAGTGCGGGGCGCGGTAGATGTTGGTGTTCGGGGCCTTGTGGGTGCCCGGCACCAGCGGCTCGAACGGGGCCTTCAGGCCCGGCAGGCCGGTGATCGACAGGGCGCCCTGCGGGGTGCCGTGGTAGGCGATGGCGCGCGAGATGACCTTGTACTTGGTCGGCTTGCCGATGAGCTTGAAGTACTGCTTGGCAAGCTTCCAGGCGGTCTCGACGGCCTCGCCGCCACCGGTGGAGAAGAAGACCTTGTTCAGGTCGCCCGGGGCGTAGTTGGCCAGGCGCTCGGCCAGCTCGACGGCCTTGGGGTGCGCGTAGCTCCAGATCGGGAAGAACGCGAGTTCCTTGGCCTGCTTGGCGGCCACCTCGGCGAGCTCGGTGCGGCCGTGACCGGCCTGCACGACGAACAGGCCGGCCAGCCCGTCGATGTACTTCCGGCCCTTGTCGTCCCAGATGTAGGTGCCTTCGCCCTTGACGATCGTCGGCACGGGGGAGTTCTCGTACGACGACATGCGGGTGAAGTGCATCCACAGGTGGTCGTAGGCGGTCTTGGAAAGGTCCTTCTGCGCCGGGTCGGCTGTCATCGGGTGCCCCAGGTGTAGGTCTGTTTCCGGAGCTTCAGGTAAACGAAGCTCTCGGTGCTCCGCACGCCGGGAAGCGCGCGGATGCGCTTGTTGATCAGTTCGAGCAGGTGCTCGTCGTCCTCGCAGACCAGTTCGGCCAGGAGATCGAACGAGCCTGCGGTGCAGACGACGTAGTCGACCTCGTCGAGGGCGGCCAACGCGTCGGCGACGGGCTCGATGTCGCCCTCAACCCGGATCCCGACCATCGCCTGGCGGGTGAAGCCGACGGTGAGCGGGTCGGTGACGGCGACGATCTGCATCACGCCCTGGTCGAGCAGCTTCTGGACGCGCTGCCGCACGGCCGCCTCGGACAGGCCGACGGCCTTGCCGATGGCGGCGTACGGGCGGCGCCCGTCCTCCTGGAGCTGCTCGATGATCGCCTTGGAGGCGGCGTCGAGGGGAACGCTGGCGTTCCGGTCGCGGTTGGCCACGCCGCCACTGTGCCCGATCGTTCCCCTGTTCGCAAGCGCGGAAACTGCTGATTTCGTCGCGATCTTGGAAATCGCGTACGGATTTCATCGCGTGAACGGACTTGGCCTGTCGAATCCGGCAGTGGTCCGGCTACCCTGGCCACGGTACGCGCGCAGCCCCGCAGCGCCGCGCGCGTTCCGCCAAATCAGTGGACCGCGCCGCAGGGGGCCCGGCCACTCGGCGCCTTCGTCCGGCGGGCCCGTCGACGTACCATGGCGCCGGAATCTGCAACGCCGCAGGCCCAGACCGAGGAGAGATCCAGTGAGCGACCTTCGTACGCTGCGCAACTACATCAACGGTGAGTTCGTCGATGCGGCGGACGGCCGCACGCTCGACATCGTCGACCCCACCACCGGTGAGGTGTACGCGACCTCTCCGCTGTCCGGCGCTGCCGACGTGGACGCCGCCATGGCCTCGGCCGACGCCGCCTTCCCGGCCTGGCGCGACGCCACCCCGAGCACCCGGCAGAAGCTGCTCCTCAAGATCGCGGACGCGGTCGAGGCCCGTGCCGACGAGATCGTCGACGCCGAGGTGCGCAACACCGGCAAGCCCCGTGGGCTGACCCTCTCCGAGGAGATCGGTCCGATGGTGGACCAGATCCGCTTCTTCGCCGGTGCCGCCCGCCTGCTGGAGGGCAAGGCCGCGGGCGAGTACATGGACGGGATGACCTCGATCGTCCGCCGCGAGCCGGTCGGCGTCTGCGCCCAGGTTGCGCCGTGGAACTACCCGATGATGATGGCGGTCTGGAAGTTCGCCCCGGCCATCGCCGCGGGCAACACCGTCGTGCTCAAGCCGTCCGACACCACCCCGGCCTCCACCGTGCTGCTGGCCGAGATCATCGGCGGCATCCTCAAGGACATGGAGCTGCCGGCCGGCGTCTTCAACGTCATCTGCGGTGACCGCGAGACCGGCAAGCTGATGGTCGAGCACAAGACCCCGGCGATGGCCTCCATCACCGGCTCGGTGCGCGCCGGCATCTCGGTCGCCGAGTCCGCCTCCAAGGACGTCAAGCGCGTCCACCTGGAGCTGGGCGGCAAGGCGCCGGTCGTGGTCTTCGAGGACGCCGACATCGCCGAGGCCGTCGAGGGCATCTCGGTCGCGGGCTTCTTCAACGCCGGCCAGGACTGCACCGCCGCCACCCGCGTGCTGGTGCACGAGTCGATCCACGACGCCTTCGTCGAGGCGCTGGCCAAGGCCGCGGCCGAGACCAAGACCGGTGGCGTGGACGACGAGGACGTGCTCTACGGCCCGCTGAACAACGCCAACCAGCTGAAGCAGGTCTCCGGCTTCATCGAGCGCCTGCCCTCCCACGCCAAGGTCGAGGCCGGTGGCCACCAGGTCGGCGACAAGGGCTACTTCTACGCCCCGACCGTCGTCTCCGGCCTGAACCAGGACGACGAGATCATCCAGAACGAGGTCTTCGGCCCGGTCATCACCGTGCAGAAGTTCTCCGACGAGGACCAGGCCGTCGGCTACGCCAACGGGGTGGAGTACGCCCTGGCCTCCTCGGTGTGGACCAAGGACCACGCCCGCGCCATGCGGATGTCGCGCCGCCTGGACTTCGGCTGCGTCTGGATCAACACCCACATCCCGCTGGTCGCCGAGATGCCGCATGGTGGCTTCAAGAAGTCCGGCTACGGCAAGGACCTCTCCTCCTACGGCTTCGAGGACTACACCCGCGTCAAGCACGTGATGACGGCCATCTGAGTGCGGCTGCCGACCGTGTGATCGCCGATCCCTGATCGGGTGATCCGACAATGGGCCCGGGTCGTTTCGGCCCGGGCCCTGTGTCTTGTCACCCTGTCGGCTGTTCGCGTGACCGCCTGACAAGATGAACCTGCACCTCGGCGGCCGGACTCCCTAGCCTTGCCGCATGAGCATCCCCACCGCTGACTCAGCCGCCGGCCAGGCCGTCAAGGCCGCCGACCGCGCGCACGTCTTCCACTCGTGGTCCGCCCAGGCGCTGATCGACCCCCTCGCGGTGGCCGGCGCCGAGGGCTCGTACTTCTGGGACTACGAGGGCAACCGCTACCTCGACTTCTCCTCCCAGCTGGTGAACACCAACATCGGGCACCAGCACCCGAAGGTCGTCGCCGCGATCCAGGAGCAGGCCGCGAAGCTCTGCACCATCGCGCCCGGCTTCGCCGTCGAGTCCCGCAGCGAGGCGGCCCGGCTGATCGCCGAGCGCACGCCCGGCGACCTCGACAAGATCTTCTTCACCAACGGCGGCGCCGAGGCGAACGAGAACGCCATCCGGCTGGCGCGGCTGCACACGGGTCGGCAGAAGGTCATGTCGACCTACCGCTCGTACCACGGCGCCACCGCCAACGCGATCGCCCTCACCGGCGACCCGCGCCGCTGGGCCAACGAGACCGGCGTCTCCGGCGTGGTCCACTTCTGGGGCCCCTACGCCTACCGCTCCAACTTCCACGCCGAGAACGAGGCGCAGGAGTGCGAGCGCGCGCTGGAGCACCTGGAGCAGGTGATCGCGTTCGAGGGCCCGGGGACGATCGCGGCGATCATCCTGGAGACGGTGGTCGGCACCGCCGGCATCCTGATCCCGCCGGCCGGCTACCTGGCCGGGGTCCGGGAGATCTGCGACCGGTACGGGATCGTCTTCATCCTGGACGAGGTGATGGCCGGCTTCGGCCGCACCGGCGCCTGGTTCGCCGCCGACCACTGGGGCGTCACCCCGGACCTGCTGACCTTCGCCAAGGGCGTCAACTCGGGCTACGTCCCGCTCGGCGGCGTGGCGATCAGCGCCGAGATCGCCGCGACCTTCGCCGAGCGGCCGTTCCCCGGCGGGCTCACCTACTCCGGCCACCCGCTGGCCTGCGCCTCCGCCGTCGCCACGATCAACACCATGGCGGAGGAGGGCATCGTCGAGAACGCCCGGAACATCGGCGAGAACGTCCTCGGCCCCGGCCTGCGCGAGCTGGCCGAGCGCCACCCCTCGATCGGCGAGGTCCGCGGCCTCGGCGTTTTCTGGGCGCTGGACCTGGTGAAGGACCGCGGGACCCGTGAGCCGCTGGTGCCGTACAACGCGGCCGGCGCGGCCAACGCTCCGATGGCCGAGCTGGCCGCCGCCTGCAAGCAGCGCGGGCTCTGGCCGTTCGTCAACATGAACCGCTTCCACGTCGTCCCGCCGTGCACCGTCACCGAGGAGGAGGCGAAGGCCGGCCTCGCGGTCCTCGACGAGGTGCTGTCGCTCACCGACGCGCACACTGTCTGACACACCGACAAGGACGGCCCCGGGTGCCCGTGCGCCCGGGGCCGTCCCACGCTCCGGAGGCCCCACCATGCCCAGCACCACCCTGCCCCGCCGCCCGAGCGGTGTCCGCCGTCCGAGCCGCCGCGGCGTCCTCGGCGCCGCCGCCGGACTGTTCGGGGCCGGCACCCTGACCGGCTGCGGCATCCCGTCCGCCTACGTGGCCGAGGACCGCCGCTCGGCCCCCGACCGCTCGGAGAGCGACCAGCGGCTGGGCTTCTCCAACTGGACGCAGTACATCGACACCGAAGACGACGGCCGGCGCCCGACCCTGGACGCCTTCACCGAGCGGACCGGGATCGAGGTCACCTACACCGAGGACATCAACGACAACGACGAGTTCTTCGGCAAGATGGGCCCGGTGCTCACCCAGGGCACCGACCCCGGCCGCGACCTGATGGTGGTCAGCGACTGGATGGCCGGCCGGTACGTCTCGCTCGGCTGGGTGCAGACCCTGGACCGGGCCAACCTGCCCAACGTCACGGCCCGGTTGGACCCGCAGCTGGCCGATCCGGCGTTCGACCCCGGCCGCCGGCGCAGCGTGCCCTGGCAGTCCGGGATCACCGGCATCGCCTACAACCGCAAGGAGCTCGGCCGGGAGCTGAAGTCCGTCACCGACCTCTGGGCGCCGGACCTGAAGGGCCGGGTCACCCTCTTCGCCGGGCTGGACGAGGCGCTGGGCCTGCTGATGCTCTCCCTCGGCGCCGACATCTCGGCCTTCACCGGGGACGACGCCCACCGGGCGATGGACCAGGTGCAGCGGATGGTCGACAGCCGGCACATCCGGCGCTTCACCGGCAACGACTACACCAGCGACCTCGCCTCCGGCGCCGCGCTGGCCTGCCAGGCCTACTCCGGCGACGCCGTCCAGCTCACCGCCGAGAACCCGGACATCGCCTTCGTGGTGCCCGAGGAGGGCGGCGAGCTCTGGGCCGAGAGCCTTCTGATCCCCAACCGGGCCGGGCACAAGCGCAACGCCGAGCTGCTGATCGACCACTACTACCAGCCGGAGGTGGCGGCCGAGCTGGCCGCCGCCGTGCAGTACATCTGCCCGGTGCCGGCCGCCCGCGAGGTGCTGGCCGACAGCGGGGACCGGGAGAAGGCCGAGCTGGCGGAGCACCCGCTCGTCTTCCCGACCGAGGAGATGCGGGCCCGGCTGCACACCATGCGCGACGTCTCCGCCGCCGAGCGGCCGGACCTGCACAAGGTCTGGACCCGCATCACCGGGGTGTAGCCGCCCCGCCGCGCCCTGCCGGCTCCTTCCCCGACCTGCCCCGGTCCTGCCCCGCCCCAGTCCTGACGGCACCGCTCCGGACCGGGCTACCGGCGCACGGCGTCCAGCGCCAGCAGGGCCACGTGCAGGGAGAGGCAGGACTCGACCTGGTCGAGGTCGACGCCGAGGATCCGCTCGACCTTGTGCAGCCGGTCGTAGAAGGACGGCCGGGACAGGTGCGCGGCGTCCGCGGCCGCGGACTTGTTCCGGCCCTGCTCCAGGTAGATCCGCAGCATCTGGACCAGCTGCCCGTTGTGCTCCGCGTCGTACGCGAGCAGCGGGCCCAGTTCGCGCTCCACGTAGGTCTGCAGCCGGGCGTCGTCGCGCAGCAGGTGGAGCAGGCCGCGCAGGCGGACGTCGGGCAGCCGGTAGTACGCGGCCGCCCGGCCGCCGGGCGCGTCGTGCAGGGCGGCGTCGGCGACCTGGGTGGCCTCCAGCAGGGTGCGCCGGGCGTCGCGGACCGAGCCGACCGAGGAGCCGACCGCGATGACCGGGGCCGGTACGGGCGCGGCGTCCCGGGAGGACTCCGCGGTCAGCCGGCGCAGTGCGGCGGCGAAGGCGTCCAGCGCGGTGTGCTCGTCCTGCTGGGCGCCGAGCGCGATCAGCACGCCCACGCCCTCGTCGTCCAGCGCTCCGACCAGGGCGGACAGCCGGCAGCCGCGGACGGCGCCGGCGGCCAGCTCGGTGAAGTCGCGCAGCCGGGCCTGGGCCTCCAGCGCCGCCGGGATCGGCCCGCGCCGCTGCCGCAGCACCACCCCGACCAGGCGCCGGCCCTCCAGCGGCACACCCAGCGCCTGGGCGCGCAGGGCCACCTCGGAGACGGTCAGCGCGTGGGTGAGGATGCCGGAGAGCAGGGTGCGGTGGGTCTGCCGCTCCAGGCTCTCCCGGTCCCGGACCACCAGCCGGTTCAGCGCCAGGGCGGAGGCCCCGCGCTCCAGCAGCATGGTGTGCGGGTGCGGGGCGCCGTCCGGCAGCGCCCCCGGGTCCTGCACCAGGACCAGCCGCCCCCAGTCCTGCCCGCGGGCGCCGACCGTGGTGACCAGCCAGCCGCTGCGCGGGTCGTGGCCGGTGCGCCCGGCCGGGCGGACGCCGCGCGAGCGGCGCTCCCAGTCCTCCAGCAGCTCGGTCTCCGGCCGGCCCGCGGTGTCGTGCGCCAGCACCTGGTGGGCGAGGTTCTCCAGGACGACCGGCGCGCCGGCCATCCGGGCCACCTGCCGGACCACCTCGGCCGGCTCGGCGCCTTCCACCACCAGCTCGTTGAAGACCTGGTGGACCGCCTCCGAGGTGCGCAGCTGTTCCAGCTGGGCATTGACCACCAGCGCGTGCACGGCCTCGGTGACGGCGACGAAGCGCAGCTCGCGGCGGAGGGCGATCAGCGGCAGGCCGCGCTGCTCGGCGGCGTGCACCAGGGCGCGCGGCAACGAGTCGAAGTAGCGCCGGCCGAACTCGATGACCAGCCCGGCCACGCCGACCTCGTCCAGCTCGTGCACGTACCGGGCCAGGCCCTCGCGGTCCCCGGGCAGGGCGATCCCGGTGGTCAGGACCAGCTCGCCGCCCTGGAGCACGCCGGCGACGTCGGGCAGCTCGCTGACGTGGACCCAGCGGACGGGACGCTCCAGCCGGTCGGCGCCGGCCACCACCTGCGGGAGGCCGCGGCGCATCACCTCCAGGTCGAGCACACGGGCGACGGTGGGGAGCATCGCGGGGCCTCCAGGGTTCAGAGTGTCAGGTAAATCATCCATCGCGACGACGACCTGTTGCCCTGCCCGAAGCCTTGCACCTTGTAAGGCGCTTCGCCCCGAGGTTGTCGGAGTGACCCTTGTCACGCGCCGGCGGCAGCGGGCATGGTCAGCGGGTCGGCTGTGGCGAGACCCGGACATCACCGTCGGAATCCGTCGCGTGACCAGAAAGCAACGGCGGAATCCCTTGTCGGGGTCCGGCGGGCCTGCCAGGATCGCGCTCCCCGGTGATCGACCGGACGGATTCCCCCGCAACCCGAGCGCGGCGGCTCGACCAGCCGCACGACGCCGGTGCGGGCCCTCGGCCCGTCGGCGCGTGCAGCACGACGGGGGCCGACGCGGCCGTCCGTGCGGCACTCGAACCACCGGGACTTGGAGGAACCAGATGGACCTGACCGACTTCGGCGCGGGCGCGCAGTACATCGCGGGCCGGCAGAGCCGGGGGAGCGGTGATCCCTTCCAGGTCGTCAACCCCGCCGACGGCAGCGTCGTCGAGGAGATCTCGCTGGCCTCCGCCGGCCAGGTCGACGAGGCCGTCGCCGCCGCCCGGGCCGCCCTGCCCGGATGGGCCGGCGCCACCCCCGGCGCGCGCTCCGAGGTGCTGACCCGGCTGGCCGCCGTCCTCACCGACGCGGCCGCCGACCTCGCCCGGGTGGAGACCGCGCAGACCGGCAAGCCGATCAAGCTCTCCACCGAGTTCGACGTCCCCGGCACCATCGACAACACCGCCTTCTTCGCCGGGGCCGCCCGCAACCTGGAGGGCAAGGCGGCCGGCGAGTACTCCGGCGACCACACCTCGTACGTGCGGCGCGAGGCGATCGGCGTGGTCGGCTCGATCTCGCCGTGGAACTACCCGCTGCAGATGGCCGCCTGGAAGATCCTCCCGGCGATCGCCGCCGGCAACACGATCGTGCTCAAGCCGGCCGAACTGACCCCGCTCACCTCGCTGATGTTCGCCCGCGCCTGCACCCTGGCCGGCGTCCCGGACGGCGTGGTCAACGTGGTCACCGGCGCCGGCAGGGTCGCCGGGGAGCACCTGGTCGCGCACCCGGACGTCGCGATGGTCTCCTTCACCGGCTCCACCCAGGTCGGCAAGCGGGTCGCCGAACTCGCCACCGCGACCGTCAAGCGCACCCACCTGGAGCTCGGCGGCAAGGCCCCGTTCGTGGTCTTCGACGACGCCGACCTGGACGCCGCCGTGCACGGCGCGGTCGCCGCCTCGCTGATCAACAGCGGCCAGGACTGCACCGCGGCCACCCGCGCCTACGTCCAGCGGCCGCTCTACGACGCCTTCGTGGCCGGCGTGGCCGAGCTGTACGGCGCGATCCGGCTGGGCGACCCGCTCGACCCGCAGACTGACCTCGGCCCGCTGGTCTCCTTCACCCACCGCGACCGGGTGGCCGGCTTCGTCGAGCGCGCCCGCGGGTACGCGACCGTGGTCACCGGCGGCGCCGCCCCCGACAAGGGCCACGACGGCACCGACCTCACCCGCGGCGCCTACTACCGCCCCACCCTGATCACCGGCGCCGCGCAGGACAGCGAGGTCGTCCAGGGCGAGATCTTCGGCCCGGTCCTGGTCGTGCTGCCCTTCGACAGCGACGACGAGGGCCTGCGGCTGGCCAACGACACCCCCTACGGCCTGGCCGCCTCGGCCTGGACCGGCAACGTCCACCGGTCGCTGCGGGCCACCCGCGAGCTCGCGGCCGGCTGCGTCTGGGTCAACGACCACATCCCGATCATCAGCGAGATGCCCCACGGCGGCTACAAGTCCTCCGGCTACGGCAAGGACATGTCGCAGTACTCGCTGGACGAGTACACCCAGGTCAAGCACGTCATGTTCGACACCACCGCGGTCGCCCGCAAGGACTGGCACCGCACCGTCTTCGGAGACAGATAACCGGACCCGGGTGGTCCCCCACACCCCCCTTCGCCCCCCAGGAGGCCCGTCCCATGGCGTTCAACGAGCTCACCGACGGACTGTCGGAACCGGTCCGCAAGGCCTGGGAACGCAGTCTGACCAGCGGCCGGGCCGCCCTCAGCCGGCGCACCGTGCTACGCGCCGCCGCCCTCACCGCCGGCGCGGGTTCGCTGGCCGCCTGCGGCATCCCGCCGGCCAGGAGCACCGACGGGACCGGCGAGTCCACCGCGAACGCCGCCAAGGACCTCTCGGACAGCGAGAAGGAGGTGAACTTCTCCAACTGGCCGCTCTACGTCGACACCGACGAGAACGACAAGGAGAAGCACGGCACCCTGGAGGCCTTCACCGCCGCCACCGGGATCAAGGTCAGGTACACCGAGGACGTCAACGACAACGTCGAGTTCTTCGGCAAGGTCAAGCCGCAGCTCGCGGCCGGCCAGGACACCGGCCGCGACCTGATGGTGCTCACCGACTGGATGGCCGCCCGGCTGATCCGCCTCGGCTGGGCGCAGAAGCTCAACCCGGCCAACGTCACCACCGCCATCACCAACGTCGAGTCCCGCTTCCGCGCCCCGGACTGGGACCCGGGCCGGCTCTACAGCTACCCCTGGGCCGGCATCCAGGTGGTCATCGCCTACAACAAGAAGGCCACCAAGGGGAAGGAGGTCACCAGCGTCTCCCAGCTGCTGGAGGACCCCGACCTCAAGGGCCGGGTGACCTTCCTCTCCGAGATGCGCGACAGCATCGGCATCACCCTGCTGGACATGGGCAAGGACCCGGCGAAGTTCACCGCCGACGACTACGGCGCCGCGATCGCCCGGCTGCAGAAGGCCGTCGACAGCAAGCAGATCCGCCGCTTCACCGGCAACGACTACGGCCAGGAGCTCTCCTCCGGCGACATCGCCGCCTGCGTCGCCTGGGGCGGCGACCTGATCCAACTGCGCGCCGACAACCCGGACATCGAGTTCGTCATCCCCGAGAAGGGCTTCGTGACCAGCACCGACAACCTGCTGGTCCCGGCCAGGGCCCAGCACAAGGCGAACGCCGAGAAGCTGATCGACTTCTACTATCAGCCGAAGATCGCGGCGCAGCTGACCGCGGGCATCGGCTTCGTCTCCGCCGTCACCGGCGTGCAGGAGGAACTGGCCGCCATCGCCCCGGACAGCGCGGCCAACCCGCTGGTCGTCCCCACCCCCGAGATGGCGGCCAAGGCGCACGTCTTCCGGACCCTCACCGAGACCGAGGAGAGCGACTTCGAGGAGAAGTTCTCCAAGCTCATCGGCGCCTGACCCCCACTGACGGCAGAGAAACCAGAGAGACACCACCCATGACAGAGCAGCAGAGCTCCGCGGCCGCCGGCGGCGACGTCCGGCTCACCGGCATCGGCAAGACCTACGGCTCCTTCACCGCCGTCCACCCGCTGGACCTGACCGTCCCGCAGGGCTCCTTCTTCGCCCTGCTCGGCGCCTCCGGCTGCGGCAAGACCACCACCCTGCGGATGATCGCCGGCCTGGAGGAGCCCACCACCGGCACCGTCCTGATCGGCGGCCAGGACGTCACCGCCCTGCCTCCGTACAAGCGGCCGGTGAACACCGTCTTCCAGAGCTACGCGCTCTTCCCGCACCTCGACATCTTCGAGAACGTCGCCTTCGGCCTGCGCCGGCGCGGCAAGAAGGACGTCAAGAAGCAGGTCGACGAGATGCTCGAACTCGTCGAACTCGGCCAGTACGCCCGGCGCAAGCCGCACCAGCTCTCCGGCGGTCAGCAGCAGCGCGTCGCCGTCGCCCGCGCGCTGATCAACCACCCGCAGGTGCTGCTCCTCGACGAGCCGCTGGGCGCCCTCGACCTCAAGCTCCGCCGCCAGATGCAGCTGGAGCTCAAGCGGATCCA
Organism: Kitasatospora sp. NPDC090091; assembly: GCF_044747365.1. Taxonomy (NCBI): domain Bacteria; kingdom Bacillati; phylum Actinomycetota; class Actinomycetes; order Kitasatosporales; family Streptomycetaceae; genus Kitasatospora; species Kitasatospora sp. NPDC090091. The sequence goes on along the minus strand of NZ_JBIVDY010000029.1, from coordinate 7,295 downwards.
GACCGAGGTCGGCATCACCTTCGTCCACGTCACCCACGACCAGGAGGAGGCCATGACCATGGCCGACACCATCGCGGTGATGAACGGCGGCCGGGTCGAGCAGCTCGGCGCCCCCGCCGACCTCTACGAGAACCCCGCCACCACCTTCGTGGCCAACTTCCTCGGCCAGTCCAACCTGCTGCCCGCCGACGTCAGCGGCAGCGAGGGCGGCGACCTGCTGCTCACCGCCGCCGGTGCCCGGCTCGCCGTCCCGAAGGCCCGCTGCGCCACCGACGCCACCAAGGTCCACCTCGGCGTCCGGCCGGAGAAGATCACCATCGAGCACGCCTCCGCCGAGGTCGCCGACGGCCGCAACCGGCTGGCCGGCACCGTGCTCGACTCCAGCTTCATCGGCGTCTCCACCCAGTACGTGGTGCGCACCGACGGCGGCCAGGAGGTGACGGTCTTCGAGCAGAACATGGAGCGCGACGCCCGGATCGTCCCCGGCGCGCCCGTCGTCCTGCACTGGAACCCCGCGCACTCCTTCGCCCTGGACGCCTCGCAGGCGATCGACGCGGGCACCGGGGAGGCCGCGGCATGACCACCACCACCGCGGCCGCGCCGCCCCAGGCCATACCCCCCGACGACGGCACGCTCCCGGCGCCCGCCCCGCGGACGCGGCGCAAGCTCACCCCGTACTGGCTGCTGCTGCCCGGCATCGCCTGGCTGGTCGTCTTCTTCGCGGTGCCGATGGTCTACCAGGCCTCCACCTCGCTGCAGACCGGCTCGCTGGAGGACGGCTTCCGCGTCACCTGGCACGTCGCCACCTACTGGGACGCCCTGGTCGAGTACCGCTGGCACTTCGTCCGCTCGTTCGGCTACGCCGCCACCGCCACCCTGCTCTGCCTGGCCGTCGGCTACCCGCTCGCGTACACGATCGCCTTCAAGGCCGGGAAGCGCTGGCGCAACGTCATCCTGATCCTGGTGATCGCGCCGTTCTTCACCAGCTTCCTGATCCGCACGCTGGCCTGGAAGACCATCCTCTCGGACGGCGGCCCGGTGGTCGGCGCCCTCAACGCGCTGCACGTCCTGGACGTCACCAGCGCGCTCGGCCTCACCTCCGGCGACCGCGTGCTGGCCACGCCGCTCGCCGTGGTCTGCGGCCTCACCTACAACTTCCTGCCGTTCATGATCCTGCCGCTGTACACCTCGCTGGAGCGGATCGACCCGCGCCTGCACGAGGCGGCCGGCGACCTCTACGCCCGCCCGTTCACCACCTTCCGCAAGGTGACCTTCCCGATCTCGCTCCCCGGCGTGGTCGCGGGCACGCTGCTCACCTTCATCCCGGCCTCCGGCGACTACATCAACGCCCAGCTGCTGGGCTCGCCGAGCGAGCAGATGGTCGGCAACGGCATCCAGAAGCAGTTCCTGAACGTGCTCGACTACCCCACGGCCGCCGCGCTCAGCTTCATCCTGATGGCCCTGATCCTGGGCATGGTGACGGTCTACATGCGCAAGGCCGGGACGGAGGAACTGGTCTGATGTCCCGAGTGTTCACGTGGATCCGCGCCCACCTGGTGGTGCTGGCCGGCCTGCTGGCCCTGGCCTACCTGGTGCTGCCCAACCTGGTCGTCCTCGCCTTCTCGTTCAACAAGCCGGTCGGCAAGTTCAACTACGAGTGGAACGAGTTCTCCACCGACGCCTGGACCGACCCCTGCGGCGTCGCCGACATGTGCCAGTCGCTCTCGCTGAGCCTCCAGGTCGCTGTGCTCGCCACCATCGGCGCCACCGTGCTCGGCACCATGGTCGCCTTCGCGCTGGCCCGCTACCGCTTCCGCGGCCGCTCCGCCACCACCGCGATGATCTTCCTGCCGATGGCCATGCCCGAGGTGGTCATGGCCGCCTCGCTCGGCACGCTCTTCCTCAACATGCGCATCCCGTTCGGCTTCACCACCATCCTCATCGCGCACATCATGTTCTGCCTGAGCTTCGTGGTGACGGCGGTCAAGGCCCGCGTGATGAGCATGGACCCGAGGCTCGAACAGGCCGCCCAGGACCTCTACGCCACCCCGACCCAGACCTTCCTGCGGGTCACCCTGCCCCTCGCCGCCCCCGGCATCGCGGCCGGCGCGCTGCTCAGCTTCGCGCTCTCCTTCGACGACTTCATCATCACCCAGTTCAACTCGGGCCCGACCACGGTCACCTTCCCGATGTTCGTCTGGGGCGCCTCGCAGCGCGGCATCCCGGTGCAGGTGAACGTCATCGGCACCGCGATGTTCATCGCCGCCGTCGTGCTCACCGTCGCCGGCCAGTGGCTCGGGAACCGCCGGAAGGCCACCGCCTGACCACCGCGGCCGCCTCCCCGGCGTACCGTCGGGGGACGGCCGGACAACCACCACCAATGTGCAGAAAGTGGCTGATAATGCATGGACTCCGCCCGCGCACTCAGTGACGCCAGGCCCACCCCCTTCTGGCTGGAGGACCCGGGCCGGCCGGCGGCACTGCCCGCCCTGGTCGGCGACACCACCTGCGACCTGCTGGTCGTCGGCGGCGGCTACTCCGGCCTCTGGACCGCCCTCATCGCCAAGGAGCGCGACCCCTCGCTGGACGTCGTCCTGGTCGAGGGCAAGGAGGCGGGGTGGGCGGCGTCCGGGCGCAACGGCGGATTCTGCGCGGCCAGCCTGACCCACGGCTTCGGCAACGGCCTGCAGCGCTGGCCCGCCGAACTCGGCCACCTGGAGCGCCTCGGTGCCGCCAACCTGGACGGCATCGAGGCGACCCTCAAGCGCTACGGCATCGACGCGGAGTGGGAGCGCACCGGTGAGATCGACGTCGCCACCCAGCCGCACCAGCTCGACGAACTGCACGAGGTGGCCGAGGCCGTCGCCCAGCACGGCCTCGACGTCACCGTGCTCGACCGCGACGAACTGCGCGCCCAGGTCGACTCGCCGACCTTCCTCGGCGGGATCTGGGACCGGGACGGCGTGGCGATGGTCCACCCCGCCAAGCTGGCCTGGGGCCTCAAGGAGGCCTGCCTGGGCCAGGGCGTGCGGATCTTCGAGCACACCCCGGCCAACGCCCTGAGCGAGCACGGCAGCGGCATGGCCGTCCGCACCCCCTACGGGCGGGTCTTCGCCCGCCGGGTCGCCCTCGGCACCAACGCCTTCCCGTCCCTGGTCAAGCGCGTCCGCCCGTACATCGTCCCGGTGTACGACTACGCGCTGATGACCGAGCCGCTCAGCGACGAGCAGCTGGCCGCGATCGGCTGGAAGGGCCGGCAGGGCCTCAGCGACAGCGCCAACAAGTTCCACTACTTCCGGCTCTCCGCCGACAACCGGATCCTCTGGGGCGGCTACGACGCGGTCTACCACTACGGCGGGCACGTCCGGCACGAGTACGACCAGCGGCCGGAGACCTTCCGCACCCTGGCGCACAACTTCTTCCGCTGCTTCCCGCAGCTGGAGGGCCTGCGCTTCACGCACGCCTGGGGCGGCGCGATCGACACCTGCAGCCGGTTCTCGGCCTTCTTCGACACCGCCTACCGCGGCAAGGTCGCCTACGCGGCCGGTTACACCGGCCTCGGCGTCGGCGCCACCCGGTTCGGCGCCGAGGTGATGCTCGACCTGCTGGAGGGCGCCCGGACCGAGCGCACCTCGCTGGAGATGGTCCGCAGCAAGCCGATGCCGTTCCCGCCCGAGCCGGTGCGCTGGGCCGGCATCGAGATCACCACCCGCTCCCTGGAGCGGGCCGACCGCACCGGCGGCCACCGCAACCTCTGGCTGCGCACGCTCGACCGGCTGGGGCTCGGCTTCGACAGCTGATCCGTCCGGAGCCGTTCGCTCCGTCGAACCGCTCACCTGCGCGGGGGACGTCCACCGGCTCCCGCGCAGGTGAAGGCGGTTCCCGGGGCAACCGGTCGCGGTTCCCCGGGCAAGCCCGTGTAAGAGATGCCCGCCGTCCGCCTCTCGTCGGTGACGGCGGGTCTCTCGTTCCCGCCGCACGACGACCAGCGGCCACGCTGGGGGACGGGACAGGCCATGGAGCGCACGGGACACGGCACGGAGCACACCGCACTGCACTGGCTCGCCGAAGCGGCACCGGATCCGCAGGCGTGCCGCGAGCAGTGGGAGCGCACCGGGGCGGGACCGGTCCTGCTGCCGGCCGGCCGCCGCTGGGACGTCCTCTCGGTGCCCGGCCGGCTCGGCCGTCCGGCCCTCGACATCCTGGACACCGGCTTCTGCGGACCGGTCCTCACCGACCCCGCCGGCGAGCGCGTCGGCTTCCTGGTGCCCGTCGGCACCGCCGCCCGCTGGGTCGGCACCGGCGTGCGCACCGCGGGCAGGGGCACCTGGATCGTCGTCCCGCACCCCGAGCGGCGCAGCCGGGGCGTGCGCTGGCTCGTCCCGCCCGACGGCTCCGGCCGGCTCAACGACCCGGTGCTGCTGGAGCTCGCCCTGCACGAGGCCGCCGCCGGACTCAGCGACCGACCATAGGCCTGTTGCGGCGGCCCGGCCTCCGTCGCGGCGGTCGGCCGTGGGCGCGCGGGGCGGCCGGCCGCGTCAGACTGGAATCGTGACCACCGCCCCGGACGCCGTCGACGCCTCCCTCCACCCGGGCCCGCCCCAGCTGCGGCTCGCCGAGCTGGCTGCGCCCGTCTGCGACCGGCTCGGGCTCGCCCTCGCCGGTGGGCACGCGCTGCGCGCCCACGGCGTGCCGGCCTGCGCCCAGGACGGGCTCACCCTGGTGACGAGCGGCGAGACCGACCTCCCGGAGGCCGCCGCCGCCCTCGCCGCCGCCTACCGGGCGGCCGGCGGCGGAGTCGCCGAGCGCCCCGGCACCCCGCGCCTGGAACAGCTCTCGGTACGGCTGACCCTCGGCGGGCGCTCGCACACGGTGGAGCTGCGCAAGGAACCGCTGGGCCACCGGCCGGTCCGCCTGGACCTCGGCGCGCCCGCGCCGAGGGAGCCGGCCGTGGCCGTGCCGGTCGTCGCCCTGGAGGACGCGGCGGCGCTGACCACCGCGCTGCTCGTCGACCGCGGAATGCCGCGGGACCTGATCGACGTCCACGCACTGACCGCCTGGTACCGGGAGGGCGAGCTGCTGGCGCTGGCCACCGCGCTGGACGCGGACTTCCAGCCCACCGTGCTCGCCGACCGCCTGGAGACGCTGGCCGAGGCCGCGGACGGGCGGTTCCGCGCCCGGGGGCTCCCGGCCGGTGCGGTCGACGGCCTGAAGCGGTGGGCCCTGGCCTGGTCGCAGGACCTCCGGCTCGACCTCTTGGAGACCCAGGAGGCACCGGACGGGCTGCACGACCCCTACCTGGAGGCTGCGGAAGAGGACGCCGACGGGGACACCGGCGAGTCCGCGGACGCCTGACCGGTACCTTCGGCGACCTCGCGGTCGCCCGTTCGGCGGAGTGGGCCGACGACCTGTAAGGCTGAATCGCGGATCCCCGTCAGCCTGTTCGTTGAGGAGCGCCACGACGGGGACCAGACTGGGTGGTGAACGCGGTAGCCCCGTGATCCCGTCGCCCGGCCCACCCGCGGGCGGCGCCAGACAAGGGACCGGCGGCACGACGCCGCCCGGGACTTCGGAGGCAGACGGACCTTGAGCAAGCACATCACCCACTGGATCGGCGGCGAGCCGGTCGCCACCGCCGGCGCCACGCCCCGTCGCGGTGACATCTTCGACCCGGCCACCGGCCAGGTCGCGGGCCACGTCGACTTCGCGGAGATCGCCGAGGTCGACCAGGCGGTCGCCGCCGCGGCCTCGGCCTTCGCCGAGTGGCGCAACGCCTCGATCGCCAAGCGCACCACGGTGCTCTTCAACTTCCGTGAGCTGCTCAACGCCCGCCGGGACGAGCTGGCCTCGATCATCGTCTCCGAGCACGGCAAGGTGCACTCGGACGCGCTCGGCGAGATCGCCCGCGGCCTGGAGGTCGTCGAGTACGCCTGCGGCATCCCGCAGCTGGTCAAGGGCGGCTTCAGCGAGCAGGCCTCCACCGGCATCGACGTCTACTCGATCCGCCAGCCGCTCGGTCCGGTCGCGATCATCTCGCCGTTCAACTTCCCGGCCATGGTGCCGATGTGGTTCTTCCCGATCGCCATCGCGGCCGGCAACACCGTGGTCGTGAAGCCCTCGGAGAAGGACCCGTCCGCCGCCAACTTCCTGGCGGAGCTGTGGAAGGAGGCGGGCCTGCCGGCCGGCGTCTTCAACGTCGTCCACGGCGACAAGGTCGCCGTCGACCGCCTGCTGGAGCACCCCGACGTCAAGGCGGTCAGCTTCGTCGGCTCGACCCCGATCGCCCGCTACGTCTACGAGACCGGCACCCGCTACGGCAAGCGCGTCCAGGCGCTCGGCGGCGCCAAGAACCACATGCTGGTCCTGCCGGACGCCGACCTCGACCTCAGCGCGGACGCCGCCATCAACGCCGGCTTCGGCGCGGCGGGCGAGCGCTGCATGGCCGTCTCGGTCCTGGTCGCGGTGGACCCGATCGGCGACGAGCTGGTCGAGAAGATCAAGCAGCGGATGGCCACCCTGAAGGTCGGCCCCGGTTGCAACGGCGACTCGGAGATGGGCCCGCTGGTCACCGGGCAGCACCGGGACAAGGTCACCTCCTACGTGGAGTCCGGCGTCGCCGACGGTGCCGAGCTCGCCGTCGACGGCCGCAAGCACCCGGTCGCCGCCGAGGACAAGAACGGCGCCCCGACCGCGGACGGCTTCTGGCTCGGCCCGACGCTGTTCGACCACGTGAAGCCCGGCATGTCCGTGTACAACGACGAGATCTTCGGCCCCGTACTGTCCGTCGTGCGCGTCTCCTCGTACGAGGAGGGCGTCGCCCTCATCAACGCCAACCCGTACGGCAACGGCACCGCCATCTTCACCAACGACGGCGGCGCGGCCCGGCGCTTCCAGCACGAGGTGGAGGTCGGCATGGTCGGCATCAACGTGCCGATCCCGGTCCCGGTCGCCTACTACTCCTTCGGCGGCTGGAAGGCCTCGCTCTTCGGTGACTCCCACGCCTACGGCCCGGACGGCGTGCACTTCTTCACCCGCGGCAAGGCCGTGACCCAGCGCTGGCTCGACCCGTCGCACGGTGGCATCAACCTCGGCTTCCCGACCAACAGCTGAACCACCCCCCGAAGCCGTCGGCCGGACCTCTTCCCCTTGGAGGTCCGGCCGGCGGCGTCTTCGCGTGCCGTTTGCATCCACCCGGGGATCGGCGTAGTGTTTCCTAGTCGCTCGGCAGGGAGCACCGGACACGCATCGGCGCGGACGGTCCCGGGGCGGCCAATCCCTTGAAACACCACTCCTTC
>NZ_JBIVDY010000028.1:0-101563 GCF_044747365.1 Kitasatospora sp. NPDC090091 | reverse complement strand
TGGCACGCTGTTGAGTTCTCAAGGAACGGACACTTCCTTCAGGCGGCTTTCACACCGGCCCTCCGGGCGCTTCGTTCTTTCGTGTTTCCAGCTTACCAGACGCTTTCCGCTCCGTTTACCGGGGCTTTTCGCATCCGAAATCCGCTGTTAACCGTCGTCTTGCGGCGACTCGACCAACCATAGCGGGTCACGAGCCGGAGTGCGAATCGCGCCACCCCGGTGTCACCCGTTCGGCGGCGCCATTTGTTGCTCTCGCGAGCATATACAGCAATGGTCCCGATTCGCCAAGATGCCTGTAGAGTGCGGCGCATCGGTGAAGAGGACTAGACCACTGTCGGTCGTCTGGATGACGTCCGACGTGGGCGGACGGGGCACGGTTCTGCGCCCTGGTATGTCAGCAGATGTCCGAAGTTGACATGATTTAGGCTTCAGTCGATGTCCTGCCGCAGCTCGCGGCCGCTCGCTGTACTGCGCACTTGGGAGGCTCAACCATGACCACTGTGACGTCGCCGCTGACCGGCCGTGTCGTCGGGCTCGCCGGCGTGCCGGACCCGGTCTTCTCGGGCGCGATGGTCGGCCCCGGCACCGCGATCGACCCGGTGCGCCAGCCGACCGAGGCCGTCGCCCCGGTGGACGGTGTCGTCGTGTCGATGCACCCGCACGCGTTCGTGGTCGTGGACGCCGACGGGCACGGTGTGCTCACCCACCTCGGCATCGACACCGTGCAGCTGAACGGCGAGGGCTTCGAGCTGCTGGTCGGCAAGGGCGACACGGTGACCCGCGGGCAGGCCGTCATCAAGTGGGACCCGGCCGCCGTCGAGGCCGCCGGCAAGTCTCCGATCTCGCCGATCGTCGCCCTGGAGGCCTCGCCCGAGTCGCTCGGCGACGCCGTGGAGAGCGGCAAGGTCGCCGTCGGCGACGCCCTCTTCAGCTGGCACTGACCTCTTATTACGGACACACCCGCCCCGCGGCACTCGACGGGGCGGCCCGGCACAGCGGTACCCGCGGGGCCGCTTCTCTCAGCGGAGACATGAGACATGGAGAAGACGCTGCGCGGCGTGGGTGTCAGCCACGGGGTCGCGATCGGCCAGGTGCGGCACATGGGCACGGCGGTGCTGGAGCCCCCGGCCACCCAGATCCCGACCGAGGACGCGCCGCGTGAGCAGGCCCGTGCCCAGGCTGCCGTCGAGGCGGTCGCCGCGGACCTGACCGCCCGCGGCAACCTGGCCGGCGGCGAGGCCCAGGCGGTGCTGGAGGCCCAGGCGCTCATGGCGCAGGACCCGGAGCTGATGGCGGACGTCGCGCGCCGGATCGCCGTCGGCAGCAGCGCCGAGCGCGGCATCTACGACGCCTTCGCCGCCTACCGCGCGCTGCTCGCCTCCGCCGGCGACTACCTGGCGGGCCGGGTCGCCGACCTCGACGACGTGCGCAACCGCATCGTGGCGCGGCTGCTGGGCGTGCCGATGCCGGGTGTGCCGGACAGCGACGAGCCGTACGTGCTGTTCGCCCGCGACCTCGCGCCGGCGGACACCGCGCTGCTCGACCCGACGCTGGTGCTGGGCTTCGTGACCGAGGAGGGCGGGCCGACCAGCCACAGCGCGATCCTGGCCCGGGCCATGGGCGTGCCGGCCGTGGTCGCGCTCCCGGGGGCGACCGGCGTCGCCGAGGGCACGGTGGTCGCGGTGGACGGCAGCTCCGGTGACGTGCTGGTGGAGCCGTCCGCGGAGAAGAAGGAGGAGCTGCGCCGGATCGCCGCCGAGCGCAAGGCCGCGCTGGCCGCCTCCTCCGGCCCGGGGCAGACCTCCGACGGACACCGGGTTCCGCTGCTGGCCAACGTGGGCGGCCCGGCAGACCTGCCGGCCGCGCTGGAGGCCGGTGCGGAGGGCGTGGGCCTGTTCCGGACGGAATTCCTCTTCCTGGACGACTCGGCGAAGGCGCCCGCCGAGGCCAAGCAGGTCGAGGCCTACCGGAAGGTGCTGGAGGCCTTCCCGGAGGGCCGGGTCGTGGTGCGGGTGCTGGACGCGGGCGCGGACAAGCCGCTGGACTTCCTGACCCCGGCGGACGAGCCGAACCCCGCTCTGGGCGTGCGCGGTCTGCGGACGCTTCTGGAGCACCCCGACGTCCTGCAGACCCAGCTGCGCGCGCTGGCGACGGCCGCCGAGGGGCTGCCGGTGCACCTTGAGGTGATGGCCCCGATGGTGGCCGACCGCAAGGACGCCCGGGACTTCGCGGACGCGTGCCGCGAGGCGGGCCTGGACGCCAAGTTCGGCGCCATGGTGGAGATCCCCTCCGCTGCTCTGCGGGCGCGCTCGATCCTTCAGGAGGTCGAGTTCCTCTCGCTGGGGACCAACGACCTCGCTCAGTACACCTTCGCCGCCGACCGGCAGGTCGGCGCGCTGGCCCGGCTGCAGGACCCGTGGCAGCCGGCCCTGCTGGACCTGGTCGCGAGCTCCGCCGAGGCGGCGCAGGCCGTCGGCAAGAGCTGCGGCGTCTGCGGCGAGGCGGCCTCCGACCCACTGCTGGCCGTCGTCCTGACCGGTCTCGGGGTCACCAGCCTCTCCATGGGCGCGGCGTCCATCCCGTACGTGCGGACGACGCTGGCCAAGTACACGCTGGCGCAGTGCCGTCGGGCGGCCGAGGCGGCCCGGGCGGCGGACAGCGCCGAGGCGGCGCGGGCCGCGGCGCAGCAGGTGCTGTCGGGCGAGTAGCCGGCGATCGCAGGTGTCGAAGGGGCGCCCCCGTCATGGGGGGCGCCCCTTCGCCGTGTCCGGGAGCCGATGGGCCCCCGGGCGGGGGCCGACGGGGGCCGGGCCGGAGCCGGGTCAGCCCTGGGCGGCCTGGCGGTCGAGCCGGAGCTGCTCGAAGAACCGCAGGTGGTCCAGGTTGTCGACGGAGCCGGGGTTGACGGCCTGCTCCAGCGGGGTGCCGGAGAGCAGTCGCTTGACCGGGACCTCGATGCGCTTGCCGGTGAGGGTGTGCGGGAGGCCGCGGACGGCGATGACCTCGTCGGGGACGTGGCGCGGGGAGAGCTCGGTGCGCAGTGAGGTGCGGATGCGGCCGATGAGGTCGTCGTCGAGGTCGGCGCCGGGGGCGAGGACGACGAAGAGCGGCATCCAGTAGCCGCCGTCGGGCTCCTCCAGGCCGATGACCAGCGACTCGGCGATCTCGGGGAGCCGCTCGACGACCTCGTAGATGTCGGAGGAGCCCATCCGGACGCCCTGGCGGTTGAGGGTGGAGTCGGAGCGGCCGTGGATGACGACGGTGCCCCGGGAGGTGACGGTGATCCAGTCGCCGTGCCGCCAGATGCCGGGGTAGGTGTCGAAGTAGCTGTCGTGGTAGCGGGTGCCGTCGGGGTCGTTCCAGAAGCCGGTGGGCATCGACGGGATGGGCTTGGTCACGACGAGTTCGCCGACGGCGTCGGTGAGCGGGCGGCCCTGGACGTCCCAGGACTCGACGGCGGCGCCGAGGCAGGGGGCCTGGATCTCGCCGAGGTAGACCGGCAGGGTGGGGACGCCGCCGACGAAGCAGGAGCAGACGTCGGTGCCGCCGCTGACGGAGGCCAGCCAGACGTCCTCCTTGACCTCGTCGTAGATCCAGCGGAAGCCGTCGGGCGGGAGCGGGGAGCCGGTGGTGCCGATGCAGCGGACGGCGGAGAGGTCGAGGTCGCGGCCGGGGTGGAGGTCGGCCTTGCGGCTGGCGATCACGTAGGCGGCGGAGGTGCCGAGGACCGTGGCGCGGGTGCGGGCTGCGACGGACCAGAGGGCGCCGGTGTCGGGGTGGCCGGGGCTGCCGTCGTAGGTGACGATCGTGGATCCGGTGAGCAGGCCGGCGAGGAGGAAGTTCCACATCATCCAGCCGGTGGAGGTGTACCAGAGGAAGCGGTCGGCCGGGCCGAGGTCGAGGTGGAGGCCGGCCTGCTTGAGGTGTTCGAGCAGGATGCCGCCCTGGCTCTGGACGATGGCCTTGGGCAGGCCGGTGGTGCCGGAGGAGTAGAGGACCCAGAGCGGGTGGTCGAAGGGGACGGGCTCGAAGACCGGCGCGGTGTCGCCGGCGACGAGGTCGTCCCAGTGCAGGGCGCCTTCGGGGGCGGGGGCGCCGAGCAGCGGGATGTGCACCACGGTGCGCAGGGTGGGGAGCTCGCGGCGGAGTTCGGCGACCACCTCGGTGCGGTCGTGGTCCTTGCCGCCGTAGTGGTAGCCGTCGACGGCGAAGAGGACGGCGGGCTCGATCTGCTGGAGGCGGTCGAGGACGCTGCGGGCGCCGAAGTCGGGGGCGCAGCTGGTCCAGACGGCGCCGACGGCGGCGGTGGCGAGGAGAGCGACGGCCGCCTGCGGGATGTTGGGCAGGTAGGCGCTGACGCGATCGCCGGGGCCGATGCCCCGGGCGCGCAGGGCGGCGGCGAGCGAGCCGACCTGGCGGCGGAGTTCGGACCAGGTGAGGGCGGTCGGCTGCTCGGTGGTCTCGTCGAGGTGGAGGATGGCCGGCTTGTCGGCGTTGGCCTCGTCCTCGGCGGCGCGCAGGGCGTGCTCGGCGTAGTTGAGGCGGCCCCCGGGGAACCAGCGGGCGCCGGGCATGGCCGGGTCGGCGAGGACGGCGTCGGGGGCCTGGGTGAAGCGGACGTCGAACCACTGGGTGACGGCGGTCCAGAAGCGGTCGAGGTCCTCGGTGGACCAGGCGTGCAGGTCGGCGTAGCGCCGCTCGGCCTGCTGGTCGTCGTCGACGGGGGCGAGCGGTGCGGCCGGGGCTCCGTGGTGCCGGGCCGCCCAGGCCTGGAAGGCGACGATCCCGGTGCTGGCGGCGCGGGCGGGGTGCGGGCGCCAGAGCGGCTGGTCCTGGGGTGGGGTGCTCACGGTGGTGGTCTCCCGGCCGGTGGAGGGACGGGCGCGCTTGTGGCAGGGTCCGTCCGGTTGGGGCTGTCGGTGCAGACCCTGCCACGTGATCGCCTGGTGCGCCAGGGTCTGCTCCGGGGGCGCGCGCCTGGTCAGCCCGGTGGCCGGGGGCGGTCAGCGGGGGGCGAACTCGCCGTTGAACCAGGCCTGGGAGACACGGGTGTGGAAGGCGAAGACGAGTGAGGTCTCCGGGGTGGCGAGCAGCCAGCCGTCGGTCTCCTCGGTGGGCTTGGAGGGCGGGAGATCGGCCAGCGGGCGGGCGGGTAGCAGGCCGAAGAGGCAGAGGAAGCCGCCGCGGGTGTCGGAGTCGGTGGCGACCAGGGTGATGTCGGCGGCGTCGGCCAGGATGCCGGTCTCCTCGCGGAGTTCGCGCACGCACGCCTGCTGCCAGCTCTCGCCGTAGTCGACGTAGCCGCCGGGCATGGCGAGTTGGCCGTAGCCGGGTTCTATGGTGCGGCGGATGACGACGAGGGTGGGCTCGGCGTCCTCCTGGATGACCGGGAGGAGGGTGACCACGACGGGCAGCGGGTTGCGGTAGCTGATCTCGGAGCAGCCCGGGCAGGTGCGCGGCCAGGCTTCGGTACCCGGCGGGTAGGGCGCGCCGCACCAGTGACAGTGGGAGTTGGGCCGGTTGCTCGTCCTGCTCACCTCTTGAGTGGTCATGGCCGGATGGTAGTGCGCCCGGGGTGCGGCCGAGGGGGCCGGTCAGCGGATCTCGTCCTCGTGGGTGGGGCGCAGCAGTGCGGGGTGGAGGAGGCGGGCGTCGCCGGCGCGGTAGGTGCGGGCGCGCGGGCCGCCGCGGGCGCCGCCGCGTTCGGTGGTGGTGCCGGTGCTGTCGACGAAGCCGGGGACGGAGAGCACCTTGCGGTGGAAGTTGCCGGGGTGGAGCTTCTCGTCCCAGACGGCCTCGTAGACGGCGCGCAGCTCGGGGATGGTGAAGTCGTACTGGAGGAAGGCGGTGGCCAGCGGGCTGTACTCGATCTTGGCACGGGCGCGGTCGAGGCCGTCGGCGAGGATGCGGGCGTGGTCGAAGGCCAGCGCGATCGGTGCGGGGCCGGCCTCCGCGGTGTGCGGGGCGGCCGCGGTCGGCTCCGTGGCGGGACCGGTGTGCCCCCCGACGCCACCCCCGTGGGTGTCGGCGGGCACACCGGTGGCTGGTGACCGGCCGCTGCGGGGCCGGAGGTCGAGGGCGGTGACGGGGTGCCAGGCGGCGGTGGCCGCGTCGGAGCCGGCCTCGGGGTCGGGCAGGTCGGGGGCGAAGGCCAGGTAGGCGACCGAGACGACGTGCATCCGCGGGTCGCGGTCCGGGGCCCCGTAGGTGCCGAGCTGTTCGAGGTGGATGCGGCTGAGGGCGGCCTCGGCGTCGGCGGTGCCGTGCAGGCCGGTCTCCTCGGCGAGCTCGCGGGCCGCGGCCTCGTCGAGGTCCTCCTCCCCCGCGCGCAGGAATCCGCCGGGCAGCGCCCAGGCGCCCTGGTACGGCGGGGCGGCGCGCTCGACGAGCAGGACGTGCAGGCTGCCGTGGCGCAGGGTCAGGGCGACCACGTCGACGGTGACGGCGACGGGCGTGTAGGCGCGCGGGTCGTAGGCGGCGAGCCACGCGCTCTCGTCGGTGCCGGTGTCGGCGGGGGGCTGCTCCGCGGCCATGGCCGGCTCCTCTCCGTGCGTGGTCGTCGTTCTCCGACTGAGCACAACGTAGCGACCTCCGGGGACCGCGGCAAATGATTTTGGAGGGGTGGGCTGGCGGCCGCGTCCTAGGCTGTGGACCAGGGGTTTCGGTTCGGGAAGGGGGCTCGTGGTGGCCGGGGACGACTTCGCCGCGGCGCTGGCCGCCGGTCCGCTGGTGCTGGACGGCGGGATGTCGAACCAGTTGGCGGCGGCCGGGCACGACCTGTCCGACGCGCTCTGGTCGGCGCGACTGCTGGCCGACGATCCGGCGGCGGTCGTGGCCGTGCACCGGGCGTACTTCGACGCCGGGGCGGAGGTGGCGATCACCGCGAGCTACCAGGCGAGCTTCGAGGGGTTCGCCCGGCGCGGGGTGGGCCGGGCGCACGCGGCGCGGCTGCTGGCGGGCGCGGTGGAACTGGCGCGGGAGGCGGCCGGGCCGGCGGCGGCGGGCCGGCGGCGCTGGGTGGCCGCGTCGGTGGGGCCGTACGGCGCGGTGCTGGCGGACGGCTCGGAGTACCGGGGGCGGTACGGGCTGTCGGTGGCCGAGCTGGAGGCGTTCCACCGGCCGCGGCTTGAGGTGCTGGCGGCGGCCGGGCCGGACGTGCTGGCACTGGAGACGGTGCCGGACGCGGACGAGGCGCGGGCGCTGCTGCGGGCGGTGCGCGGGCTGGGGGTGCCGGCGTGGCTGTCGTACAGCATCGACGGCGGGCGGACCCGGGCGGGCCAGCCGCTGGCGGAGGCGTTCGCGCTCGCGGCGGAGGCCGCGGAGGTGGTGGCGGTCGGGGTGAACTGCTGCTCGCCGGCGGACGCGGACCGGGCGGTGGCACTGGCGGCGCGGGTGACGGGCAAGCCGGTGGTGGTGTACCCCAACAGCGGGGAGGACTGGGACGCCGGGGCGCGGGACTGGCGCGGTGCGCCGACCTTCCGCCCGGGGCAGGTGGCCGGGTGGCTGGGCGACGGCGCCCGGCTGGTGGGCGGCTGCTGCCGGGTGGGTCCGCGGGAGATCGCCGCGCTGGCGGCCGAAGTGGCGCGCGACCGGCGCTGAGGTGAACGCGGGGCGGGCGATTACCGAGGGGGAAGGTGCACGGACCGGTGGCGGCCTGGCAGACTCGTCCCGTTACCACTGCGGTCGACATTGTCGACCGCCTGTCAGCCCGGAGGTATCGAATGCCCGGCCCGATCCAGTCGCTCTCCCGGGCCGCCGCGATCATGCGCCTGCTGGCCGGCGGTGAGCGCCGCCTGGGCCTGTCCGAGGTCGCGACGGCGCTGGACCTCGCCAAGGGCACGGCGCACGGCATCCTGCGCACCCTCCAGCAGGAGGGGTTCGTCGAACAGGACCCGGAGAGCGGCAAGTACCAGCTGGGCGCGGAGCTGCTGCGGCTCGGCCAGAGCTACCTGGACGTGCACGAGTTGCGCGCCCGGGCGCTGGTCTGGGCGGACGACCTGGCCCGGGCGGCCGGCGAGACCGTCTACCTCGGGGTGCTGCACCAGCAGGGCGTGCTGATCGTGCACCACGTGTTCCGGCCGGACGACACCCGGCAGGTGCTGGAGGTCGGCTCGATGCAGCCGCTGCACTCCACCGCGCTGGGCAAGGTGCTGCTGGCCTACGACCCGGTGGCCCGGGGCGAGCTGGGCGAGGGCCCGTTCGAGCCGTACACCGCGCGGACGCTGACCGAGGCCGCGGACGTGGACGCGGAGGCGGCGCTGACCCGCGAGCGCGGCTGGACGGACTCGATCGAGGAGACCTGGGAGGGCGTGGCCTCGATCGGTGCGCTGATCCAGGACCGGCGGCGCAACCCGGTGGGCGCGGTCTGCATCAGCGGCCCGGTCGAGCGGGTCTGCGAGGACGGCTTCGTCAAGCCCTCGCTGGTCGCCTCGGTGCGCAGCGCGGCGCGTGCGATCTCCCGCGACCTCGGGGCCGGCCGGTTCTAGCGGCTGCCCCTCCGGCCGGTTCCGAGGCGCGGCCCTCCGGCCGGCCCGGCGGCCGCTCCCCGGGCGCGAGCGCGCCGGTAACCCCGTGTTCACACTGAGGCGCGGACGGGCCTGACGCCTGTCCGCGCCTTGGCGTTTTGTCCGCATTCGGCCATATCCGCTCGGTAACTTCGAGTGAAGGGTCACAGCTGCGTAACCCGGCCTTGACGCGAAGGCGGCGCGGGGAGGAAGCTTCCGCATGACGGTCGACATTGTCGAACGATGGCCGAGCAGACCACTCCCACAGAGCGCTCACCCGCACAGCGGTCGCTCGGCCACCTGCCCCCACCCGCACCTCCGGGCCAAATGGACAAGGGAGTCTTTGTGTCCGCGTTCTCCAACGGCGACATCTTCGTCGGCGAAACCCTCGGCACCGCCGCCCTCATACTCCTCGGCGGCGGCGTGTGCGCCGCTGTGACGCTCAAGAAGTCGAAGGCCATCAACGCCGGCTGGCTGGCGATCACCTTCGGCTGGGGCTTCGCGGTGATGATCGCCGCCTACATGTCGGCATCCAAGTCCGGCGCGCACCTCAACCCGGCCGTCACCCTCGCCCTCGCCGTCAAGAGCGGCGAATGGGGCGACGTTCCGCTCTACCTCGGCTCGCAGATGCTCGGCGCGATGATCGGCGCCGTCCTCGTCTGGGCCACCTACCTCGGCCAGTTCCAGGAGAACAAGGAGCCGACCCTGGGCATCTTCTCGACCGGTCCCGAGATCCGGAACCCGATCCAGAACATGCTCACCGAGATCATCGGCACCTTCGTGCTCTGCTTCGCGATCCTCACCCAGGCGGGCAACGAGGGCCTCGGCAAGTCCGGCCTCGGCATCCTGATCGTCGCGTTCACCGTCGTGGGCATCGGCCTCTCGCTCGGCGGCCCGACCGGCTACGCCATCAACCCGGTCCGCGACCTGGGCCCGCGCATCGTCCACTCGCTGCTGCCGATCCCGAACAAGGGCGGCTCCGACTGGTCCTACGCCTGGATCCCGGTGGCCGGCCCGCTCGTCGGCGGCCTGCTCGCCGGTGGCCTCTACAACGTCATCTTCTAAAGCCGGCCATCTTTCCGGAACAGGGCATCACCCAGCCCGAGCACGGGGACTGACCCGACAGTCGGACCCACCCACCCCGAACCCCCGAATGAGCCGAGGACCCTCATGACCTCCACTGGCACCGGCAACTACATCGCCGCGATCGACCAGGGCACCACCTCCAGCCGCTGCATCATCTTCGGCGCGGACGGCCGGATCGTCGCCGTCGACCAGCAGGAGCACCGCCAGATCTTCCCCCAGCCCGGTTACGTCGAGCACGACGCCGCCGAGATCTGGACCCGCGTGCAGTCGGTCATCCGCGGCGCCCTGGAGAAGGCCGGCCTGACCAAGGACGACATCCGCGCGATCGGCATCACCAACCAGCGCGAGACCACCGTCCTGTGGGACCGGAACACCGGTGAGCCGGTGCACAACGCGCTGGTGTGGCAGGACACCCGCACCGAGGGCCTCTGCCGCGAGCTGGGCCGCAACGTCGGCCAGGACCGCTTCCGCCGCGAGACCGGCCTCCCGCTGGCCAGCTACTTCGCCGGCCCGAAGATCCGCTGGCTGCTGGACAACGTCGAGGGCCTGCGGGAGCGCGCCGAGGCCGGCGACATCCTGTTCGGCACCATGGACACCTGGGTGATCTGGAACCTCACCGGCGGTGTGAACGGCGGCAAGCACGTCACCGACGTGACCAACGCCAGCCGCACCATGCTGATGAACCTCAAGACCCTGGCCTGGGACGAGAGCATCGCCGAGTCGATGGGCGTGCCGATGGCCGTCCTGCCGGAGATCCGCTCCTCCGCCGAGGTGTACGGCGAGGCCGTCGGCGACCTGGCCGGCGTCCCGGTCGCCTCCGCGCTCGGCGACCAGCAGGCCGCGCTGTTCGGCCAGACCTGCTTCGACGAGGGCGAGGCCAAGTCCACCTACGGCACCGGCACCTTCCTGCTGCTCAACACCGGCGAGAAGATCGTCAACTCGTACCACGGCCTGCTGACCACCGTCGGCTACCGGATCGGCGACCAGGCCCCGGTGTACGCGCTGGAAGGCTCGATCGCCGTCACCGGCTCGCTGGTCCAGTGGCTGCGCGACCAGCTCGGCATCATCTCCACCGCCGCCGAGATCGAGACCCTCGCCAACACCGTCGAGGACAACGGCGGCGCCTACTTCGTCCCGGCCTTCTCCGGCCTGTTCGCCCCGTACTGGCGCTCCGACGCCCGCGGTGTGATCGCAGGCCTCACCCGGTACGTCACCAAGGGCCACCTGGCCCGGGCCGTGCTGGAGGCCACCGCCTGGCAGACCCGCGAGGTCGTCGACGCCATGCAGAAGGACTCCGGCGTCGAGCTCACCGCGCTCAAGGTCGACGGCGGCATGACCAGCAACAACCTGCTCATGCAGAACATCGCCGACGTCCTGGACGCCCCGGTCGAGCGCCCGTACGTGGCCGAGACCACCGCGCTGGGCGCCGCCTACGCCGCCGGTCTGGCCGTCGGCTTCTGGAACGACCTCGACACCCTGCGGGCCAACTGGCACCGCGCCGCCGAGTGGACCCCGCGCATGGACGAGGCCACCCGGGAGCGCGAGTACAAGAAGTGGCTCAAGGCCGTGGAGCGCACCATGGGCTGGGTGGAGGAGGACGAGCAGAACTGACCGCAGAGCCGGCCGGGGCCACGGGCCCCGGCCGGCTCGCCCCCGTTTCACCGGCCCGCCGCACCGGGCCGACCGGCCTCTCAGCAGGGGCCGCACCGCACACCGAGAGGAGTAACGGCGCCGCCCGACCCGCGTCGCCGTAACACACACCATGGCAACCATTCCGACCCTGGGCGCCGAGCGCACCGCCGGCCGCACCGCCTCCCGCGCCGAGACCCGCGAGCTGCTGGGCAAGGCCACCTACGACCTGCTGGTGATCGGGGGCGGCATCCTCGGCACGGCCGTCGCCTGGACCGCCTCCCAGGCCGGCCTCAAGGTCGCCATGGTGGACGCCGGCGACTTCGCTGGAGCCACCTCCAGCGCCTCCTCCAAGCTCGTCCACGGCGGCCTGCGCTACCTGCAGACCGGTGCGGTCAAGCTCGTCGCCGAGAACCACAAGGAGCGCCGCGCGCTCTCCACCGACGTCGCCCCGCACCTGGTCAACCCGCTGACCTTCTTCGTGCCGGTCTACAAGGGCGGCCCGCACAGCGCCCCCAAGCTCGGCGCCGGCGTCTTCCTCTACTCCGCGCTCTCCGCCTTCCGCGACGGCATGGGCCGCGTCTCCACCGCCGCGCACGCCGCCCAGCAGGTGCCCGCGCTGCGCACCGAGGGCCTGCGCTCCGTCGCCGTCTACGGCGACCACCAGATGAACGACTCGCGCGTCGCCGTGATGACCGTGCGCGCCGCCGTCGACGCCGGCGCCGTGGTGCTCAACCACGCCGAGGTCACCGGCCTGCGCTTCACCGGCGGCCGGGTCACCGGCGCCGAGCTGAAGGACCGTCTGGACGGCACCGAGTTCGGCGTCGACGCCCGCCTGGTCCTCAACGCCACCGGCCCCTGGGTCGACCACCTGCGCCGGATGGAGGACGCCGGCGCCGCGCCGTCGATCCGCCTGTCCAAGGGCGCCCACGTGGTGGTCAAGCGCCGCGCCCCGTGGCGCGCCGCCCTCACCATCCCGATCGACAAGTACCGCGTCTCCTTCGCCATCCCGTGGGAGGACCACGTCCTGCTCGGCACCACCGACGAGGAGTACACCGGCGACCCGCAGGACGTCCGGGCCACCGAGGCGGACATCGACCAGATCATGGGCGAGGCCGCGCACGCCATCCGTGACGAGCACCTCGACCGCGACCTGATCACCTACTCCTTCGCCGGCCTGCGGGTCCTGCCCGGCGGCCCCGGCGACACCGCCGCCGCCAAGCGCGAGACCGTCGTCACCGAGGGCAAGGGCGGCATGCTGTCGGTCGCCGGCGGCAAGTGGACCACCTACCGGCACATCGGCCGGACCGTGCTGGAGAAGCTGGCCCACGTGCCCGGCACCAGCCTCGGCGAGGACATGTCCCCGATCGCCCCGACCGTCCCGCTGCCCGGCGTCGGCGCCCCGAACGCCGTCGCGCACCGGCTGCTGATCGACCGCGAGCCGGGCTCCCGCATGGAGCCGCTGGTCGCCAAGCACCTGGCCAGCCACTACGGCACGCTCTCCTTCGAGATCGCCCGCCTGATCGACGAGAACCCGGAGCTGGGCCGGCCGATCCACGAGGACGGTCCGGACGTCTGGGCGCAGGTCGCCTACGCCGCCGACAACGAGTGGGCGTACACCACGGACGACGTGCTGCGCCGCCGCACCACGATGACCGTGCGCGGCCTGGACACGCCGGAGATCCGCGCGGAGGTCGACACCTTCCTCGCGAAGCGTGGGAGCAAGTAAGCACAGCCTCGCGAAGCGTGGAAGCAAGTAAGCACAGCCTCGCGAAGCGTGGAAGCAAGTAGGCAGTAGGCACGGCCTCGCGGAGCGCGGGGACGGGTAAGCAGTAGGCACAGCCTCGCGTGGCGCACCGGTGCTCAGCGGTGTGGAACGGGCGGGCATCCGGTAGGTCCGGGCGCCCGCCCGTTCGCGTTGTCCCACCACTGTTGTCCCACCGGTTGTCACACCGGCACGCCGGCCTTGATCACCTGGCGCAGGTGGCACTCCGGCCGGGTGAGCACGGCGAGGTCCGCCAGCGGGTCGCCGTCGACCACCAGCAGGTCCGCGTGGGCGCCCGGGGCGAGGGTGCCGATCTCCCCCGCCATGCCGAGCAGCCGCGCCGCCGTGACGGTGGCCGAGCGGATCACGTCCGCGGCCGGCTGCACCTCGGCGCGGAGCCGGAACTCCTCCAGCTGGGCCGGGTGCAGCGGGCCGAGCAGGTCGCTCCCGTAGACCAGGTTGACGCCCGCCCGGTGGGCCCGCTCCAACGCGGCCAGCCCCTGGTCACGGACCTCGGCGAGCTTGCCGATCGCCGCGGGCGGCAGGCCCGAGGCGGCGCCGAGCTTCGCGGTCTGCTCGTAGGCGACCAGGGTGGGGACCAGGAAGGCGTCCCGCTCCCGCAGCAGCGCCGCGTTGGCGTCGTCCAGCAGGTTGCCGTGCTCGACGCAGCGCACCCCGGCCCGCAGCGCCCGGTCGATGGCGCGCGGATGGTAGGCGTGCACGGTGACGTAGCGGTTGTGGTTCTCCGCCTCCTCGACGGCCGCGCGGATCTCCTCCTCGCTGTACTGGACGGCCGCGATCTCGTCGTGCGGCGAGGCGACGCCGCCGGAAAGCAGCACCTTGAGGTGCGCGGCGCCCTTGCGGAACTCGTCCCGGGCGGCGGCCCGGACGGCGTCGACACCGTCGGCGATCCGGCCGAAGTGCGGGCGGGCCTCGCAGCAGGGCAGCGCGTCGTCACCGAGGGGGCGCAGGTCGCCGTGTCCGCCGGTCTGGGAGAGCGCCTTGCCGCCGTGGACGAGCCGGGGGCCGGGCACGAGGCCCTCGGCCAGGGCGCGGGCCATGCCGTGGTCGGCGCCCCCGACGTCCCGGACGGTGGTGAAGCCCCGCCGCAGCATGCGCTCGGCCTCGGCGAGAGCGCGGACGGTCGCGTAGCCGGGGGTCCAGTCGGCGACGTCCCGCAGATCGAGGCTGGTGACCAGCAGGTGGACGTGCACATCGATCAGGCCGGGCAGCACGGTGGCACCGCGGGCGTCGATCACCCGCACGTCCTCGCCCGGTGCGGGCGGGCGCCCGGTGCCGGTGGCGGCGATCCGGCCGTCGGCGACCTCCAGCCAGGAGGGCTCGGTGCGGGTGCCGTCCTCGGGGTGGAGCAGGTGGGCGTGGGTGATCAGCAGTCGGTTCATGGCGCGGTCCCCTCCGGTTCGACGCGACCCGTGCTCGGCACGGCCCGCGTTCAATACGGCTCGTATTCAATACGGCATGTATTGAATACACCATGTATCGTTCCGGTGTGAACCCTCCCCCGGCCCGACCCGCCGATCCCCGGCCGCCCCGCCGCCGCACCCACACCCGGGCCCGGCTGCTCGCCGCGGCGAGCGAGCTCTTCCTCACCGTCGGCTTCGCCCGGACGAGCATCGAGGACGTCTGCGCCGCCGCCGGGTACACCCGCGGCGCCTTCTACTCGAACTTCGGCAGCAAGGAGGACCTGCTGCTGGCGCTCTTCGACGAACAGGCTGCGGGCCGGATGGCCGAGTTGGAGCGGCTGGCCACCGCCTGCGAGGCCCTCGCGCCGCAGGAGCGGGCCCGCCGCCTGGTCGAGGCGCTGCTGCGGGTCGACCCGGACGAGGCCGGCTGGATCCTGCTCTTCCTGGAGTTCCGGCTGCTCGCAGCCCGCACCGCCGGGCTGGCCGACCGGGTCGCGGCGCACGACCGCACGGTGTCCGGGGCGCTCGCCGCGGTGCTGGAACGGGCACTGCCGGAGCTGGTGCCGCCGGGCGCCTCCGCGGCGCAGGCTGCCGGAGTGATCCTGGCGGCGCGGGAGGGGCTGCTGGCCCGGACCGCGGCCGGCGGCGAGGCGGCGGAGGAGTTGCTCGCCGCGACCGCCGCCGTGCTGGGCGGAATGCTCGGCTGAGCACCCCGGAACGCGCCGAGGGGCGGCACCCGGTCGATACGGGTGCCGCCCCTCGGGGGTGACGTGCGGGGTGGTGCGGCGCAGGGCCGGCAAGGGCGTTCGGTCGCGACCGCGCCTAGATGACCAGGCTGAGCGGCAGGATCAGGGCGATCGCGACCACGGATATCACCGTCTCCATCACCGACCAGGACTTCAGCGTCTGACCGACGCTCATCCCGAAGTACTCCTTCACCAGCCAGAAGCCCGCGTCGTTCACGTGCGAGAGGAAGAGCGATCCGGCACCGATCGCCAGCACCAGCAGGGCCGCGTGGGTGGAGGACATGCCGGCCGCGAGCGGCGCGACGATGCCGGCCGCGGTGATGGTGGCGACCGTGGCCGAGCCGGTGGCCAGCCGGATCAGGACGGCGATCAGCCAGCCGAGCAGCAGCGCCGAGATGTGCCACTTGCTCGACCACGCGCTGACCGCGTTGCCCACGCCGACGTCGATCAGCGTCTGCTTGAAGCCGCCGCCCGCGCCGACGATGAAGACGATGCCCGCGATCGGGCCGAGCGACGAGCCGACGGTGGCGGAGATCCGCTCCTTGGAGAAGCCGGCCGCCCGGCCGAGCGTCACCATGCCGAGCAGGGTCGCGGCGAGCAGCGCGACCAGCGGCGAGCCGATGAAGTCGAACACGCGCTGGAACAGGGCCTTCGGGTCGTCGATGACCACGTCGGCGAGCGCCTTGCCGAGCATCAGGACCACCGGCAGCAGGATGGTCGCCAGCACCGCGCCGAAGGACGGGGTGCGCTCGTGCTTCTCGGTCTCCACCGGGGTGGTGGTGGCCGGGATCTCCAGCGGGCCCACCCAGCGCTCGGCCAGGCGGGCGAACAGCGGGCCGGCGACGATCAGGGTCGGGACGGCGACGAGCAGGCCGAGCGCCAGGGTGACGCCGAGGTCGGCCTTGAGCGCGTCGACGGCGACCAGCGGGCCCGGGTGCGGCGGGACGAGGCCGTGCAGCACCGAGAGCCCGGCCAGGGCGGGGATGCCGATCCGCATCAGCGGGACGCCGCCGCGGCGCGCGACCAGCAGCACGATCGGGACCAGCAGCACCACGCCGACCTCGAAGAACAGCGGCAGGCCCAGTACGGCGGCGATCAGCGCCATCGCCCAGGGCAGTGCGCGGGTGCCGGAGCGCGCCAGCACGGTGTCCGCGATGGTGTTGGCCCCGCCCGAGTCGGCGAGCAGCTTGCCGAGCATGGCGCCGAGCCCGATCAGCAGGCCGACGCCCGCGACGGTGGCGCCGAAGCCGGTGGAGAAGCTGGCGAGCAGCTTGTCGAACGGGGCGCCGGCGACGGCGGCCAGCAGCCCGGAGCCGAGCGTGAGCGCGAGGAACGGGTGCAGCTTCAGCCTGGTGATCAGCACGACGATCGCGCCGATGCTGAGCAGCACCGCGACCAGCAAGCGGGTGTCGCTGCCGGTGTGCGGCAGGGCGGCCGGTGGGGCGGCCGCCAGCAAGGTGAGGGGCAGGCTCACGCAAGGTCTCCATTGACGGGCCGCAGCAGCGCCACGGCCAGCTCGACGAGTTCTTCGGGGGACGGGCCGACGTCCAGGACGGCGCCGTGCTCGTCCGCCCCGAGGGGTTCCAGGGCGGCGTACTGCGAGGCGAGCAGCGACGACGGCATGAAGTGGCCGGTGCGGTGGGCGAGCCGGTCCTCGACCAGCTCGGTGCCGCCGCTGAGGTGCAGGAAGAAGGCACCCGGGCAGGCCGCGCGCAGGGTGTCGCGGTAGCGGTGCTTCAGCGCCGAGCAGGTGACCACCCCGCCGGTGCCGGCCTCCGTCCGCTCCCGCAGCCAGCCGCCGAGGGCGCGCAGCCAGGGGGAGCGGTCCTCGTCGTCGAGCGGGATGCCGGCCGACATCTTGGCGATGTTGGCCGGCGGGTGGAAGTCGTCCGCCTCGGCGTAGGGGAGGCCGAGGCGGTCGGCCAGGAGGCGGGCCACGGTGGTCTTGCCGACACCGGAGACGCCCATCACCACGACGGTGAGGGGCGTTGCGGGGGTGCCGTGGTTCTCGACGCTGAGAGCCATAGAGGGGTGCTCCTTCGTTGCTGGCCGCCACTATCGCTCCAAAGATATGATGTATTCAAGTCCTGGAAACCAAATCGTCATACTTTTAGAGACCGGTCGGGGGCGGGCGGCGGACCACCGGCGAGCGGGGCGAACCCCTGGGGAGCGGAGCGGGACCGGGCGTCTAGGCTGGGCGGATGGAGATCCAGGGGCTGCCCGGCCGACTGCTTGCGGAGCTCGGGCCGGCGATCGCGTCCGGGGAGATTCCCGAGGGCGCGGTGCTCCGCGGCGAGGAGCTGGAGGAGCGGTTCGGGGTCTCGCGGACGGTGGTCCGCGAGGCGGTGCGCGTCCTGGAGGGGATGCGCATGGTGGCCCCCCGCCGACGGGTCGGCATCACCGTGCTGCCGAAGTCCGACTGGGACGTCTTCGACCCGCTGGTGATCCGCTGGCGCCTGGCCGGCGCCGACCGCCCGGCCCAGCTGCGGTCGCTCGGCTCGCTGCGGGTCGCCGTGGAGCCGGCCGCCGCCGCACTCGCCGCACAGCACGCCAGCGACGACGAGCGGCGTGAACTCAGCGCGCTGGCGGTGGAATTGACGATGACTGCGCGGGCCGCCGACCTGGAGACCTTCCTCCGGCACGACATCGCCTTCCACGCCACAGTGCTGAAGGCCTCCGGCAACGAGATGTTCGCCCACCTCGGCGACACCGTGGGGGCGGTGCTCACGGGCCGCACCGAGTACCATCTGATGCCCCATCAGCCGGAGTCGTACGCAATCCGGCTGCACCGCGAGGTGGCGGAGGCGATCTGCGCGGGGGACGCCGAACACGCGGAGCAGGCGATGCGCACGATCGTGGTGGGCGCCCTGGAGGAGCTCAACCAGCAGCTGCGCTGAGGCGTCCGCGGCGGCGGCGCGCGAGGCCGGCCCGGGTGTCGGGGCTTTCCGGCACAGATCACACGATTTGACGGAACTTCGGCCGATTGGCGCGCATAGTCCGGTTGGTGCAGGGCAGAGTGGTGCGCAGGGGCGCGTTCCGTGCGCCCGTGCCACCCGTCCTGCCACCGTGACCGCGCTGGGGGTCGCCCGATGTCCGTCGCACGCCGTCGCCGCCGTCTGCCCGACGAGGTACGGGTCGCCGTCGTCCGGGCGGTGCTCTGCCTGGCGTTCACCCTGGTCGGCCTGTTGGTCGCGGCACTGGCCTCGTACGCCGACAGCTGGCTGCTGACGCCGGCGCTGATGGCGATGGGGCTCGGCGTCTTCGGCACGATGTGGTGCCTGTTGGAGATCCTGATCTCGCGCCAGGTGGCGGCCCAGCGGGTGCGTGGGCCGAACGCGGCCTCGCCGATGGCGGGCAGCCGGGCGGCGGCGCCCGTGCCACCACCGCAACCGCGCCCGCTCCCCCACCCGCAACCGCGACCCCACCCGGCGGCACCGCCCGCGCGTCAGCCCCAGGAACGGCAGCAGCAGGCACGGCAGGCTCAGGGGTGGCAGCCGCCGGAGCGACCGTCGCCGGGGTGGCAGTCGCAGCAGAACCGGCCACCGCAGGGCGGCCGGCAGTCGCGCGTGCCGATGCCGTAGCGGCTGCGGGTGCCGTGGCCGTTGCGCGCGCCCGTGGCCGCTGCGCGTACCGATGCCGTGGCCGCTGCGGGTGCCGTGGCCGCTCCGGTGCCCGCAGCGGCTGCGCCCCGGCCCCCGGCCGGGACACGGGCGCCCCGCTCCCCGGCGGAGGAGCGGGGCGTCCGGCGCGCGCGTCAGGAGGCCGGGGCGTCCGCGGGGCGCTTGAACATCCGGGTGGCGGTGATCTCGCCGTGGATGGTCGGGCCGTCCGGGTCCGGCGCGGCCGGCAGGCCGGGCCGCAGGTGCTCCTCCACCGAGATGTACTTCAGCCCGGCCCGCAGGTCGGCGTCGTTGCGCAGCCGGATGACCAGCGGGAACTCGGCGAGCGCGGTGGTGTCGAACAGACCGGTGGTGTAGATCAGCTGGACGCCGAGCGCGTCCGCGACCGCCCGCTGGAGCTCCAGCAGGTAGGTGGCGTTGGCGCGGCCGATCGGGTTGTCCAGGAAGAGCGTGCCGGCGTGCCGCAGCTGGGACTGGCCGCGGTCGTTGGCCCGCAGCGCGGCCATGGTGCAGTAGAGCGCGATGGCCGCGGTGAGCAGCTGGCCGCCGGAGAAGACGTCGGACATCTGGCCGACGCTCACCCGCTCGGCACGTAGCACTGCGTCGGGCTTGAGGATCTCGACGCTCACGCCGCGCGGGCCGATCGCGGCGGCGACGCCGCGCAGCAGCAGCGACATGCCGTCGCGGCGGAGGTCGCTGTTCTTCCTGACGGCGGCCCGGGTCGCCTCGTCGATGACCTCGCCGAGCCGTTCGACCAGGGTGGCGTGGTCCGGGTCCTCGAAGCGGATCCGCAGGAACTCCTGGCCGGACCACTCCCCCAGGCCCTCGGGCAGGCGGGAGAGCCGCTGCGCCGCGCGCAGGGTGGCGAGCGAGGACTCGACCAGGCCGCGCAGGCGGTCGACGATCGAGCCGCGGTTCTTCTCCAGCTGGGCGAGCTCGTCGGTGAGCACGCGCAGGCGGGGGGCGAAGGCGGCGGCCCAGGCGGCCGCGTGGTCCGGCAGGGCGGAGGCGGGCAGCTCGCGGATCTGCTGGCGGGCGGGGGTGCGGACGGCCTCGTAGCGGGCCGCGTTGGCGTGCCGGACGAGGGCGTCGGAGGCGTCGCGGACGGCGAGTTCGGCCGAGGAGAGCTCGCCGGCCGCGGTGCGCAGGGCCCGGCGGGCCTCGGCGGCGGCGGTGCGGGCGTCGGCGAGCGAGCCGAGGTACGGCTCGACCGGCCGGCCCTCGTCGTCCTGGTGCTCGCGCAGGCCGTCGCGGAGCTGGCCGGCGTGCTCGTCGAAGTCCGCGGCGGCGGCCTCGGCGGCGTCGAAGGTGCGCTGCAGGTCGGCGTGGGCGGTGCGGGCGGAGTCGACCGTCTCGCGGCGCTCGGCCAGCCGGCTGGTGGCGGTGCGCAGCAGGACCTGGGCGTGCTCGGGGTCGGTGGGGACGAGGTCTTCGGGCAGCTCGGTGTGGGCGTCGCCGTCCGCCGGGGCGGAGCGCTCGGCCTCGCCGCGCAGGCGGCCGAGCTGCTCGCTGGCGGCGGCCGCACGGGCCTCGATGGTGGCGACCAGCTCCTCGGCGCGGGCGGCGGCGGCCTGGCGGGCCGGGCCGTCGGCGCCGTCCGGACTGCCCAGCAGCTCCTCGGCACGGGTGCGGACCTTGTTGGTGAGGCGGTCGAGCTCGGCCGCGGCGGTGGCCTCGTCGCCCTCGGCGCGGGCCTGCTCGGCGCGCAGGTCGGCGCCGACGCCGACCTTCTCGTAGAGCTGGGAGGCGGCGCGGTAGGCCTCGCGCAGTGCGGGCAGCGCGCCGGGCGCGGTGGTGTCGGGCTCGTCGGACTGCTCGCCGGCCGGGATCTCGGCGCGCTCGGCGCGCAGGGTGCGGGCTGTGCGGCGGGCGTCGTCGGCGGCGCGCTGCGCGGCGCGGCGGTCCTCGTCGCAGGTGCGGGCGCGCTCGGCGCAGACCGTCTGGCGGCGGTCGCACTCGGCGGCGTCCTCGGCGAGTTCGCGCTGGCGGCGGGTCCAGCCCGCGCGCTCGCGCAGGCGGAAGGCGAGGCCGGAGAGCGCGTCGGCGCGGCGGCGGGCGCGCTGGGCGCTCTCGCGGTGCTCCTCGTGGGTGACGGCGGCGGCGGCGTGGTCGGTCTCGGCCTCGTCGTGGTCGGCGCGCAGGGTGCCGAGGGCGGCGCTGGCCTGCTCGGCGTGCTCCCGGGCGGCCTCGGCCGCGGCGGCCAGCTCGGCGAGGGTGCCGGGCGGGCAGCTGGCGTGCCAGGAGGCGAGGCGCGCGGCGAGGGCGCGGTCGCCGCCGAGGCGGGCGGCCAGCTCGCGGATGTGCTCCTCGCGGGCGGTGGCGCGGGCGCGCAGCTCGCGGCGCTCGCCGTCGGCCGCGGACTCGTCGTGCATGGCCGGGTTCGGCGGGACGAGGAAGAACGCCGGCTCGTCGGTGATCGGGGCGATCAGGGAGGCGGCGGCGCCGACGGCGACGGTGGAGCGCGGCAGCAGGGCGGCGGCCTGCAGCGCCTCGCGGGCGCGCTCCAGCGAGTTGGGGTCGGTGATGACCACGCCGTCGACCAGTTCGGGACGGGCGGCGAGGATCGCCTCGTGGTCGGCCGGGTCGACGGACTGGGCCAGGTAGCGCCACCCGGGCAGCGCCGGGATGCCGTGCTCGGCCAGGTACTCGACGGTGGCGAGGACGTCCGGGCCGGGCGGCAACAGGCCGCCGTCGCCGAGGGCGGCGAGGATGCGGGCGTCGTCGGCGGCGGCGGTGCGCAGGTCGAACAGGGTGCGCTCGGCGGTGGCGATGGCCTCGTCGAGCAGCTCGCGCAGGTACTCGGCGGAGCGGTCGAGGACGGCGGGGGTGAGGAAGCCCGCGTCCTCCTCGGCGCTGTCCTGGTAGGGCGTCAGGGAGAGCAGGTCGGCCAGGCGCGGCTCGGTGGCGAGCAGGGCGGCGGTGCGCTGCTCGGCGGCGAGGGCCCGGGCGGCGGCCTTGCGGGCGTCGTTGGCGCGCGCCGCGGCGAGCTCGGCGCGGCCGGTGGCGGCGGCGGCCTCGCGCAGCCGGGTGGCGGCCGCCTCGGCGGCGGTGCGGGCCTGGGCCAGGGCGGCGCCGGCGCTCTTCTCGACGTCGGCGGCGTGCAGCGCGGCGCGGGCCGGGTCGACGTCCCCGTCGGCGTCGATGAACCCGGCCTCGACGGCGGCCGCGGTCTCCTGCTCGACCTCGACGAGGCGCTGGCGCAGGTGTTCCGCCTCGCTGCGTGCCTTCTGCGCGGCGGTGGCGGCCTCGGTGGCGTCCGACTGGGCCTTGGCGCCGTCGGCCTGCAGCTCGCCGGCGCGCTCCTCCTCGGTGTCGGCGCGGGTCTCGGCGGCCGCGGCGGCGGCTTCGAGGGCGCGGGCGAGGGCGGTGGCGGCGCGGGCGCGGGCGGCCAGGGCCGGGGCGGCGTCGAGCTCGGCCTCGCGGATGGCGGCGGCGACCCGGGCCACCCGGTCGGCGGCGGCGCGGTGGCGCAGCACCGCCTCGGCTGCCTGCCAGGCGGAGTGCAGGGTGCGGGCGTCGGTGAGCTCCCGGCGCAGGGCGGCGGCCTCGGTGGTGGCGGCGGCCAGGCCGAGGGTGGCGTGCCGGTGGGTGAGTTCGGCGGTGATCAGGGTGTGCCGGGTGCGGTCGGCCTCGGCGGCGGTGACGGCGCTCGCCGCGGCGGCGACCTCGATGGCGAGGTCCTGGGCGCGGTCGCGCTCGGCGGCGGCGCGGGAGGCCAGGGCGTGGGCGAGGCGGCGGGTGCGGCGCTCGGCGGTGCGGTGGGCCTCGCGGACGGTCTCGCGGGCGGTGGTCGCCTCGGCGATCCGCTCCAGCAGGTCGAGCGAGCCCGCGGTGAAGTCGCGTTCGGCGGTGAGTTCGGCGCGGCGGCCGAGCTTGGCGGCGAAGCCGTGGACGAGGTCGGCCAGGCCGTCGGTGTCGCGGGTGTCGGTGACGGCGCGCAGCAGCAGGTCGGTGAAGTCGCTGTCGTGCTTGACCGCGAAGAGGCCGGCGGCCTCGCCCTCGTCGGCGTTCATCTCGCGCTGGTAGCGGAAGAGTTCGGGGTCGAGGCCGAGGTCGCCGAGGTGCTCGGTCCAGCGGTCGTGGCCGTCCTCGAAGACCAGGTCGAGGTGGGGGTGGGCCTTGCCGGCCTCGGTGAGGGCGTCGCGGAAGCCCTTCATGGTGCGGCGGCGTCCGCGGGCCTTCTGGTCGCCCGCCAGGCTGACCCGCTCGGCGACCGGGAGGGAGTCCAGCGTCAGGCCCGGGCCGGGGCGGAAGGAGTACCAGGTCTCGGCGAACTTGCGCGGGTCGGAGGAGACCTGGCGGCCGCGCCACTCGCTGACCTTGCCGACCACGATCAGCTCGCCGGTGACGGTGTGCTGCCACTCCAGGGCGACGTGGCCGCAGTCGTCGGCGAGCAGGAACTTGCGCAGCACGCCGGAGCTGGCGCCGCCGAGGGTGTTCCGGTGGCCGGGGAGCATGACCGAGAAGATCAGCTTGAGCAGGACGGACTTGCCGCCGCCGTTCTCCAGGAAGAGCACGCCGGCCGGGGCGGGGCGGCGCACCGGACCGTCGGTGTCCTCGCCGAAGAGGCCGATCTGCTGGGGCGCCGGGTCGGCGACCGGCTCGCCGACGCCGCGCAGGTCGAGCACCGTGTCGGCGTAGCGGGCGCCGGCCGGTCCGATCGAGTACAGGCGGACCCGGTTGAGCTCGTACATGTGCGGCGGTTCTCCAGGAAGCGGGTGGGGTGGTCGGACGGTCGGGGGGTGGCGCCCCGGGGCCGGTGGCCTGCACCGGCGCCGTTGGGGGCGACGCGGTGGCGGTGCGGTGGCGGGTGCTGCGGTGGGTGCGGCGGCGGTGGGCGGGCGCCGCTCCGTCCGGCGCCGTTGCGGGGGCCGCCGTTCCGGCGCCGCCGTCACGGGCGGCTCCGCGGCGGACGCCGCCGCTCGGAGCGTCAGAGCGAGTGGAACGGCAGGCCCGCGTCGGCGACCAGCTCGTCGCCGGTGTCCGGCGGCAGCAGGCTGGCACTGCCGTCGGAGACCGGGACGACGCCGAGGTCGAGCAGCTCGGCCATCGCCGCGCTCCCGGCCAGGTCGCGGACCTGGAGCTGGTAGCGGGCGGTGGTGCGGTAGGTGCCGCCGGCGTCGTCCGCGACCTTCTGGAGGAACCCGGAGTCGACCAGGAACATCACCGCCTTGGCCACGATGCCGATGGTGGAGCCGGAGAGCCGGCGGGCGTCCTTGGTGGCGCCGGTGGCGGTCCGCCGGGCCCAGACCCGCCAGGCGGCCTCCAGGCCGGGGGCGTCGCTCTGCGGGTCGGTGTTGGTGCCCGCGGCGTCGGCCTGCTCCTCCAGCCGGCGGCAGGCCTGGCGGACGAAGGCGTCGACGCCGTTGACGGTGATCCGGCCGAGGTAGCCGTCGTCGGCGAGGTCCTCGGGGCGGGGGAAGGCCATCGCGGCGACCGCGAGGTGGGCCAGCCCGTGCAGGAAGCGGTCGGTGGACTCGGAGGCGGCGCGGCGCGAGTAGTCGCCCATCCGGACGGCGAAGACGGAGTCCTCGGCGGCGGCGACGGCCATGCCGGCGCGCGGCGAGACCTCCAGGACGACCAGGCCCATGCCGGTGGCGACGGCGTCCGCGAGCCGGGCGAACGGCGGGTCCTCGCGGTGACGGCGGACCAGCTCGGCGTACTCGGCGTCGCGGGCGGGGAGCAGCTTGGCCTGGAGGCCGAAGGAGACCAGCCGGGCGGCGTCGGCGACGTCGGCCGGGGTGATCGCGGCCGGGGCAGCGGGCTCGGTCTCGGGCGCCCAGGACGTGTCGTGGTGGGTCGTCACGGGCGGTGCTCCTCGCGGGTGTTGCTGCTGGTACGGGTGGTCCGGGCGGTGCAGGGGGTGGCGGTGGGTCCGGGGGTGCCGGCTCTGAGAGTGTCGGCTGTGAAACCGCCGGTTCTGAGCGTGCCGACGGCACCGTGGGACGGGCCGGTGGCGGTCCGGCGCGGAGCGGACGGCCGGCGGCGCGTCGGCGACCCGGCCGTCAACTGGCGTCCTTGCGGTCGGCGGCCATACCGGCCGCGTCCAGCAGGGCGCTGCCCACGATGAGGTCGGCGCCGCCGAACTCCGGGTCGCGCAGCGGGGTGCCGTCGTCCACCGCGAAGAGCAGCCGCTCCTCGCCCTGGCGGTAGGCGGTGCCGACCGGCGGGCTCGCCGCGTGCACGGCCAGCAGCGCGACCAGGTACGGAAGCTCCGGGTCCTGCTTGCGGGCGTCGGCGAGCAGGCCGGAGAGCCGGCGGGGGGCGTCGGCGGGCAGGTCGAGCAGCTCCAGCGCGGCCTCCAGCTGCGCCTCGGAGAACCGGCTGTCGTCCGGGGTGGCGACGAGGTCCGGGTCGGGCAGCTCGGCGCCCAGGTGCTCGCGCTCCACCGGCGGGGTGAGCAGCAGGTCCACCAGGTCGGCGACCCGGACGGAGACCGGCGTGCGCAGGCCGATGCCCCGGGCGAAGAACGCGCCGGTGGGCCGGACGGCCTGCTCCACCGGCAGCCGCAGCACGGGCGCGAGCAGCTGGCCGTAGAGGTCTGTCCCGCTCCGGGCCCCCGGCGTGGCGAAGGCCTGGCGGTCCTGCTCGGCGCGGAACAGCGGACCGGCCTCCAGCAGGCGGGTCTGCAGCTGGGTGTGGCGGCGGATGCAGTCCTTGACGATGTCGACCAGCTCGGCGGCGCGGCGCTTGTGCTCGGGCTCCTCGGCCTCGTCGCGGGCCTTGCGGATGTTGGTGAGAATCGCGTTCTCGTGCCGGTAGCGGTCGGCGATGTGGTCGAGCGCCTCGTCGATGAGATCGGGGATCGCCTGCATCCAGTCCACGGCGCGCACGTTGCGCCGGGTGGCGTCGAGGGCGCGGCGCAGCGTCTCCGCGTACTGGACGGTCCGGTAGCGGGCCTGCTCGGCGGCGAGCTGGGCGTCGGCCAGGCGGCCGCGGCGGATCAGCACCTCCAGCTTGACCTCGGCGGCGATCTGGGCCGAGGTGACGTCGGTGTCGAGCGCGCCGACCAGGACGTTGACCGCCTCGTCGGTGGTGCGCAGGTAGACGCCGCCGTCGGGGCCGGGCACCTCCTCGATCAGCTTGAAGTCGTAGTCGCGGCGGACGTACTCGCCGTCCGGACCGAAGGTGCCGTAGACGGCGCGGAAGCCGCGGTCGACGCTGCCGACGTTGATCAGCGACTCCAGCACCCAGCGGGCCACCCGCTCGTGCTCCGCGGCGGGGCGGCCGGCGGCCTGGGCGGCGACCCGGGGCAGCAGGCGGGCCAGCACTGTCTCGCGGTCCGCCCCGGTGTCGAAGTCCATGTTCAGGGTGACCAGGTCGATCGCGGCCAGGCCGACCTCGGCCATCGCGTAGCCGCCGTACTCGCCGGCCAGCATGACCTTGCGGCTGTCCAGGTCGTGCAGCGGGGCGGTGCAGGCCAGCGCCTTGAGCCGGCGGGCGAGGCCCTCGTCGGCGGCGGGGCCGGGCGCGGGCCGCACGGCGGCGGGCCCGGCGGGCGGCCGGAGCCCGTGCTCGGTGGGCGGGTCAGCGATGGCGGTCACGGTGGACAAGGTTAGAGGTAGATACCGACATCGACCGAAACGGACCTTACGGACGGGCCGGGCCCAGGCGGCCGAACCCGGGCGGGCCGGGCCCGTCAATAGAACTGGATTTCGACGAAACCCGGCGGCGAGCCGCCCGGCCCGGTCATCATGCGTCCTATGATCACCAGACTGGTACGCGGCGGCCTCGCCGCCGCCCTGGCCGCGACCGCCCTCGCCGCGGGCGCCGCCGCTTCGGCCTCCGCGGCCACTTCCGCCTCCGCCGCGACGCCCGCCCGGGCCGCGGCGGCCGGCCCCAACGTCAGCGTCACGCAGGCGGGCAACTACCCGATCTTCCCGGTCGACAGCACCAACTTCGCGGTGACCTGGACGTCCAACGGCACCGCCGACCTGACCGGACCGACCCGGCTCACGGTCGACCTGCCGCCGGGGCTGACCACCAGCGGCGCCGCCTTCACGGCCGTGCCCGCCGACTACACCTTCACCCAGACCGTGTCCGCCGACGGGAGGCGGCTGGAAGCGGTGTTCACGGGGACTCGCGCGCCGGGGCGCAGCGACTTCATGAAGGTGTACGTCGCCTCGCACGGCACCAGGCCCAGCGGCGCGATCACCGTCACGGTGGCCAACGCGGGCGACACCGACCCCTCCGACAACGTCTCCACCTACCTGCTCGGCAGCGGCCTGCAGCCGCGGAGCACCGCGCCCGCTCCCGCCGTCACCGGCCTCGGCACCACCACCGGTCCGGGCGCCGGCGGCACCGCCGTCACGGTGACCGGCACCCACCTCACCAACGGATTCGTGCTGTTCGGCGGCGCCCCGGCGAGCGGCACCTGCACCGACACCGCCTGCACGGTGACCACGCCCGGCGGCTCCGGCAGCGTCCCGGTCACCGTGGTGACCCCGGGCGGCTCGGCCGCGGCGCCGACCGCCTTCGACTACACCGGCGCGCCGCCCGCGCCGCCGGCGGCTCCGGTCGTCACCAACCTGACGACGAAGAGCGGCCCGGCCGCGGGCGGCACCCAGCTGTACGTCCAGGGCACGAACCTGACGTACGGCTCGGTCGCCTTCGGCGGCGTTCCGGCCGCGCACGTCTCCTGCGGCCCGACGTTCTGCTCGGCCACCGCGCCGGCCGGGACGGGCACGGTGGACGTGACGGTCACGACGGCGGGCGGGACCAGTGCGCCGGGCGCCGCCGACCGCTTCACCTACACCGCGTAGCGGCGCCTCTTCCAGACCGGTGGCCGGGCCCGCTTCGGGTCCGGCCACCGGCGTCTCCGGGGCACGGGAGGCGGAGTTGAACGCGTTCAATTCGCGGGTCTAGAGTCGGTGTCGCACGGGCGGGACCAGTCCCCGCCCGGACTTCGGCATGGAGGTTTGCGCTGTGGCCACCGATGCTTCGTACATCAACGGTTCGAGCGGCAGGGAAGGTGCGGGCGCCGGCGGGACGGACGCTCGCAGTCTGGGCGCCGACTCGTCCGGCACCGACGCCGGGGTGGTGCTGCGGCGGGTGCGCCGCCGGCTCCGGCTGTTCGTCGTCTGCCTGGTCGTGAGCGGTCTGACCGCCTTCCCCCTGGAGACCGAGACCCGGTGGGTGACCGAGCTCGCCACCGGCCCGGCCGCCCCGCTGACCGATCACGTCCCCGCCCTGGTCGGGTGGCTCGAACGCGTCCGCGACGGCATCGCCGACACCAATGCGCGCCACCCCTTCCTCGCCTACGGGACGGACTGGCTGGCCTTCGCCCACCTGGTCATCGCCGCCGCGTTCTGGGGGCCGGTCAAGGACCCGCTGCGCAACATCTGGGTGATCCGGTGGGCCGTCATCGCCTGCGCCGGCGTCATTCCCCTCGCCCTGGTCTGCGGCCCGCTCCGGGGCATTCCGCTCTACTGGCGATTCATCGACATGTCGTTCGGCATCGTCGGCGCGGTCCCGCTGCTGATCGTGTTGCGCGCCCTGCGGCCGCTGGAGCGGCTCGCCTCGGCGGGTGGCGCGGGAGCGGTCGGGGACGGCACGGGCAGCGGCGCCGCGAACGCGAGCCGGGATGGTGCGGGCACCCTCCGAGCGGCCGGCTGAACCGGCCGCCGAACCGCCTGCGGACGACGGGCTGATCCGTCCGGGCGAACGGCCGGGTGCCGGGTGCCGCGGTGCGCACGGGCCCGGCCGGGGCGGGCGGCAACGGCGGTGACACGCAGGCCCTACCATCTGGCTCAAGAGCTGCTGGGAGGCGGACGGGCGTGGCCGATGCGGTGATCGATCTCAATGCGGACCTGGGCGAGGGGTTCGGGCGCTGGACGCTGACCGACGACGAGGCGCTGCTGTCCGTGGTGACCAGCGCCAACGTCGCCTGCGGCTTCCACGCCGGTGATCCCTCGACGATGCGCCGGGTCTGCGCGCTGGCCGCCGAGCGCGGCGTCCGGATCGGCGCCCAGGTCTCCTACCGCGACCTGGCCGGCTTCGGCCGGCGGGCGATGGACGTCCCGCCGGAGGAGCTGGCCGACGAGATCGCCTACCAGATCGGCGCCCTCCAGGTCTTCGCCCGCGCGGCCGGCTCCCGGGTCTCCTACGTCAAGCCGCACGGCGCCCTCTACAACCGGGTGGTGGGCGACTCCGAGCAGGCCGAGGCGGTGGTCGCGGGCGTCCTGCGGGCGGGGGCGGTCTGCGACGGCCCGCTGCCGGTGCTCGGCCTCCCCGGCTCCCGGCTGCTCGCGGTCGCCGAGGGCGTCGGACTCCCGGTGGTCACCGAGGCCTTCGCCGACCGGGCCTACACCTGGGCCGGCACGCTCGTCCCGCGCCGCGAGCCGAACGCCGTCGTGCACGACCCCGAGACGGTGATCACCCGCGCGGTCGGCATGGCCCGGGACGGCGTGGTGGAGGCCGTCGGCGGCGAACCGATCGCGGTGCAGGCGCGCTCGCTCTGCGTCCACGGGGACACGCCCGGCGCCGCGCAGCTCGCCTGGCGGATCCGCGGGGCGCTCGCCTCGGCCGGGGTCCGGGTGGAGGCCTTCGCGTGACGCCCGCGGGGCGGGGCGGGGGGCGGGTGCCGGGCGGTTCCTCGGGCGCGGGCGCATCGGGTGCGGGAGGCCCCTCGGGTGCGGGAGGCCCCTCAGGTTCGGGCAGCTCGGGTTCGGGCGGGTCGGGCGCGGGCGGGTCGGGCGCGGGCGATTCCGCGGGTGCCACCACCGGCGGCCGGCCCGGCACGCCGGACGATGCCGGCCGCGCGCCGGTGATCCGTACCGTCGGGGAGGACGCCCTGCTGGTCGAGCCGGCCGACCCGGCCGAGGTCGGCGCCCTGTACCGCTGGCTGCGTGAGCGCCAGGCGGAGGGCGAGCTGCCCGCCGTCGAGGAGATCGTCCCCGCGGCCCGGACCGTCCTTCTGGACGGCGCCACCGATCTTCCGGCGCTCACCGCCCTGCTGCGCTCAGCCCGCCCGACCGCCGCGGACACCGCACCCGGACCGCTGCTCGAAGTCCCGGCCGTCTACGACGGCGCCGACCTCGCCGAGGTGGCCGCGCTCTGGGACGTCTCCCCCGAGGCCGCGGTGCGGATCCACACCGAGCCCGAGTACGTCGTCGCCTTCTGCGGATTCGCGCCCGGCTTCGGCTACCTCACCGGCCTGCCGCAGCGCTACGAGGTGCCGCGCCGCGCCACCCCGCGCAGTTCCGTCCCGGCCGGGTCGGTCGCCCTGGCCGGTCCCTACACCGGCGTCTACCCGCGCTCCTCCCCCGGCGGCTGGCAACTGCTCGGCCGCACCGGCCTGGATCTCTGGGACGCCGACCGGGAACCGGCGGCGCTGCTCGCGCCGGGCGTGCGGGTCCGGTTCACGGCGGTGCGGGGTGACCGTGGCTGAGCTCCAGGTCGTCCGGCCCGGCCCGCTGACCACCGTCCAGGACCTCGGGCGACGC
Organism: Kitasatospora sp. NPDC090091; assembly: GCF_044747365.1. NCBI lineage: Bacteria > Bacillati > Actinomycetota > Actinomycetes > Kitasatosporales > Streptomycetaceae > Kitasatospora > Kitasatospora sp. NPDC090091. The sequence continues at coordinate 71,345 of NZ_JBIVDY010000028.1, read as the reverse complement.
GGCGTCGCCCACCTCGGCGTGCCGCGGGCCGGCGCGCTGGACGAACCCGCGCTGCGGGCCGCCAACCGGCTGGTCGGCAACGAGCCGGACGCGGCCGGCCTGGAGACCACGCTCGGCGGTTGCGCGGTGCGCGCCGTCGGAGCGGTGGTCGTCGCGGTGACCGGTGCGCCGTCGGCCGTGCGGGTGGACGGCCGGACCGCCGCGTGGGGCGCGCCCGTCCGCGTGCCGGACGGCGCGGTGATCGAGATCGGCGCCGCCACCCACGGTGTCCGCGGCTACCTGGCGGTGGCGGGCGGGATCGCCGTTCCCCCGGTGCTCGGCAGCCGCTCGTCCGACCTGCTCTCCGGGCTCGGACCGGCCCCGCTGGCCGCCGGCGACCGGCTGCCGGTCGGCGTGCCGACGCCCGGGCGGCCGCGGCCCGATCTTGTGCCGCTGCCCGCGCCGCCGACCGAACTGGTGCTGCGGCTGCGGCTCGGGCCGCACGCGGACTGGTTCGAACCGCAGTCGGTCGCCTGGCTGGCCCGCGACCACTACACGGTGGCCTCGGCCGGCAACCGGATCGCGCTGCGGACCGAGGGACCGGCGGTCACCCGTGCGCGCCACGAGGAGCTGCCGAGCGAGGGCATGGTGCTGGGCGCCGTCCAGATCCCGCCGGACGGACGGCCGGTGGTCTTCCTCGCCGACCACCCCACCACGGGCGGCTATCCGGTGGTCGGCGTCGTGCCACGCGCCGACCTCCCCGCGGCCGCCCAGGCCCGCCCGGGAACACCTCTGCGATTCGTCCTCCTCCGGGGGCGGTGACCAGGACGTTCGGTCCGCCGCGGCTCGCCGTGCCCCCGTGGCACGGCGAGCCGCTGTGGCGTGGCGAGCCGCTGTGGCACGGCGCGGCCCCATGACACGGCGAGCCCTTGTGGCATGACGCGCCCCTGTGACACGGCGCGAACGAACGGCACGTCGTGCCATTCCGCCGCTCCGTGCCGGGCCGCCGACGGCACGTCATGCCGTAGTGGCGCGGCGTGCCAGTGCGCGGGCGGTGGACCGGGCGAAGTCCTCGGGGTTGTCGAACATGATGTTGTGGCCGGAGTCCGGAACGGCCACCAACTCCGCGCCCGACTCGCGCAGCCGGTCCGCGCCGGCCGGCTCACCGTCGGCCTCCGGGTAGAGGACCGTCCGCGGGATCTCCAGGTCGAGCAGCATCTCGCGCATGGTGGGGACGGTGCCCCGCGTGCGGTGGATGGTGCTGCGGTAGAGGGCCTCGGGGCCGGCCAGCCGCATCGTGGACCACCAGAACTGACCGACCCACTCCTCCACCTGCGCCCTCCCGCCGGCCAGGAACTCCTCCTCCGTGAAGGTCGCGATGCCGCTGCCACCCGGGGTGCGGGTGGGCTCGACCGGGTCCAGCGTGGCGTCGACCAGGACGAGGTCGGCGACCAGTTCCGGGTGCCGGTGGGCCAGCACGATCGCCACTCCGCCGCCCATGCTGTGCCCGATCACCTCGACCTGCTCCAGCCCGGCCGCCCTGACCGCCTCCGCCACCGCATCGGCGTGCGACTCCAGCGTGTACGGGAAGTCCACCGGACGGTCACTGATGCCGAAGCCCAGCAGGTCCATCAGCAGCGAGCGCCGCCCGGCGAGCAGCGGGTGGGCCGCGGCCGCGGCGAAGTAGACCGGCGAGCTGGCACCGAGGCCGTGGAGGTAGAGCCGGGCCGGCTCGGCACCGGGCAGTTCCACCCAGCGGATCAGGTCGCCGTTCGGGGTGACCGGGGCGTAGCGCATGTTTCGAACTCCTCCTCGGGACAGGGGCGGCGGTTCCGGCGCGCGGGCATCGCGGCCGGGGCGTCCGCCGCAGCACGAAGAACATACCTCGAAGCCGAGGTATAGCGATAGCGAGATATGTGGATTCGATCTCTGAGAGAGTGGCCCCATGCTGAAGCTCGCGATCCTCGGGTTCCTCCACGACCGCCCCCTGCACGGCTACGAGCTGCGCCGGCACCTCGCCGCGCTCACCGGGCACGTCCGGCCGATCAGCGACGGCACGCTCTACCCGGCGATCAAGCGGCTGGAGAGCGACGGCCTGCTGGTGCGCGAGACCGAGCCCGGGACGACGGCCGCCCCCCGCCACACCCTCCACCTCACCGAGGCCGGCCGGGCCGGCCTGCTCGGCCGGCTGCGCGAGCCCGAGCAGCTGGACATCAGCGACGAGAACCGCTGGTTCACCGTGCTCGCCTTCCTCCGGCACCTGGACGCCGAGCCCGCCGCCCAGGCCGCCGTGCTCCGCCGCCGCCTGGACTTCCTCAGCGAGCCGGCCAGCTTCTTCTACGACGGCACCCGCCCGATCGGCGCCGAAGAGGTGGGCGACCCGTTCCGCCGCGGCCTCCTGCTGATCGCCCGCGCGACCTCCGAGGCGGAGCTGACCTGGTTGCGCGAGACGCTGGCGGAGCTGGAGCGCACCGCACCCTGAGGCCGGGCCGCCACGCCCCGCCCCTCCCGGTCCCGGCCACCCCACCTCTGCAGCACAAACGCCCGCGGCCCGCATCGACCGTTCGACGGTCGGTGCGGGCCGCTGCGGTGGTCCGGTGCACCCGGGGCGTCCGGCGCCGGAAGGGGCGCGTCGATGCCGGTGGGCCAGAAGCGTCAGTGCTGGTGGTGGGCGTGGACGACCGCGTGGCCGCGGCCACGGCCGATCATCCACTTGTTCACCGGCACGGTCAGCGCGAAGGCGAGGACGAGCGAGCCCGCCAGCGCAAACCAGAACAGCAGGTCACCGAGGCCGGCGTCCATCGCTCCCGGGACGGTCATCATCACGCTGTTGTCGATCAGCTCCATGACCAGGATCGACACCGTGTCGGCGGCCAGCGCGACCTTGACGGCGGCGCCGACGTCCAGGCCGGCCTTCAGCACGCCGCGCATGGTGAGCGCGTAGCCGAAGACGAAGGCGAGCAGCACCGAGAGCACCACGGTCGCTCCGTTGTGCAGGCCGAAGGCGGTGCCGAGGACCATGCCGAGGACCTCGCCGATGGCGCAGCCGGTGAGGCAGTGCAGGGTCGCCTGCGCGGCGGTCCGCCAGCTCGCCCCGCCCCCGTGGGCGGCACCGTGACCGGCGTGACCGGCATGGCCGTGACCCGCATGACCGGCATGACCGGCGTGCTCGTGGCCACCGTGACCCTCGTGCCCCTCGTGGCTCCCGTGACCGGTGTGCTGCTGGTGGTGCTCGTGCTGTGCCGGGTGTGTCATGTCGTCCTCCGCGTGCTCCGCCGCTGCGCCCCTGGCGCCGCGCCCCTCGTTCCGACGTCATGGAACATATACCCCCTAGGGGTATGTCGCAACCCTTTCCCGGCCCTCGCGCGGCCCTGCCGCGGCGCCCGCTTCGAGGCGCCCTTCCCCACCCCGCCCCCGCGTGTTCCGATGGGCGCATGGCAGACGAACGACGCAAGGGCTACGACGGAACCGGACCGGGCGCGATCACCCCCGACGGCTGCGCCGTCGAGATGTACGCACGGATGCCCCTGCACGGCGAGCCGGAGGTGATCGCACAGGCGCTGCCCGCCGGCGCACGCATCCTCGAACTCGGCTGCGGCGTGGGCCGGATGACGCACCCGTTGATCGAGCGAGGCTTCACGGTCACGGCCGTCGACGAGTCCGCCGAGATGCTGGCCCGGGTGCGTGGCGCCGCCCGCACGGTCCGCAGCCCGATCGAGCACCTCGACCTCGGCGAGCGGTTCGACGCCGTCCTGCTGGCGTCCTTCCTGGTGCACGCCGGCGACCCGGCCGTCCGGCGCGGCCTGCTGGAGGCCTGCCGCCGGCACGTCACGGACGACGGCTGCGTACTGCTGCAGCGCGAGGGCGAGGACTGGCAGGACAACGTGCCGCGCGAGCGGCCGCTGGGGCCGGACGGGCTGGTCCGGATCGCCTCGGCCACGCCGGTCGGGGACGGGGTGAACTCGGTGTTCGTCGAGTACGAGTTCCCCGACGCCCGCTGGACCCAGACCTTCCTGTCCCGGCCGCTCACCACGGCCGAGTTCGAACGGGCACTGGCCGACGCCGGACTGGCCGTGGACACCTACCTCACGGACGACCGGGTCTGGGTGCGGGCCCGACCGGCCTCCGCCTGAGAGGGCGCGGCCGGCCTCCGACCCAGCCCGGGCGGGGCAGCCCCGGCCGCACATCCATCGCACACCGAGCACCCGTTCCGCACCGGGCGAACCGGTCCGGAACGGGGGCGCGCGAAAGCCCGTCATCTCCACCGCGTAGCATCAGGCGCGCGCCGGGCCTTCGCACGGCCCGAGCGTCGGGCGGGACCGGTCCTTCGCATGCCATCGGCATGTGCCTCGCGCATGCCGCAGCGCATGCTCCCGCACCGACCACCAACAAGGACCGCTGATGCGCATCGAGCGACGGATACCCCGGGCGGGTGTCCGGTGATCGAATGGTTCCACGGGGCCGTCCTCGGCCTGATCCAGGGGCTCACCGAGTTCCTGCCGGTCTCCTCCAGCGCCCACCTGCGGGTCTTCCCGGCCCTGCTGGGCTGGAAGGACCCGGGCGCGGCGTTCACCGCCGTGACCCAGCTCGGCACCGAGACCGCGGTGCTGATCTACTTCCGGCGCGACATCGCCTCGATCGTGAAGACCTGGACGCTCTCGCTGTTCCGGCCCGCGCTGCGCTCGCACCAGGACGCCCGGATGGGCTGGTTCGTGATCATGGGCACGCTGCCGATCGGCATCCTGGGCAAGCTGTTCCAGGACACCATCGAGACCAACCTCCGCGACCTGCGGATCATCGGATGCACACTGATCGTCTTCGGTGTGATCCTGGCCGTGGCCGACCGCACCCGCGCCGTGCGGTACGCCAGGCCGATCACCGACCTCACCCTGCCGCACGCCGCCTGCTACGGCATGGCCCAGGCGCTGGCGCTCATCCCGGGCGTCTCCCGCTCCGGCGGCACCATCAGCGCCGGCCTGCTGCTCGGCTACAGCCGCGAGGCGGCGGCCCGCTACTCGTTCCTGCTCGCGATCCCGGCGGTGCTCGCCTCCGGCGTGCTGGAGCTGTTCAAGATCGGCGAGGGGCCGGCGCCCGCGTGGGGACCGACCATCCTGGCCACGCTGATCGCCTTCGCGGTCGGCTACGCGGCCATCGCCTGGTTCCTGAAGTACATCTCGAACAACAGCTTCATGCCGTTCGTGATCTACCGGGTGGCGCTCGGCATCCTGATCATCGCGCTCGTGAGCATGGGCACCCTCGCGCCCGACGCCGGCGTCGTCAAGTAGCGTCGGGCAGGACGCGGACCGGGACGCGAAGTAGAACGCGGTTCCACCGCAGCGGGCCGCCGGGACCACGGCAGGACCCGCGAAAGCCGAAGCGGGCCGGGCACCTTCCCAGGTGCCCGGCCCGCTTCGTCGTTTCCGCTTCGTCGTATCCGCTTCGTCGGACCGGTCCGTCGGACCGCGCCCGTCGTGCCGGATCCGGTGCCGGCTATCGGCTGCGCTCCCGGGCGGCGGTCAGCCGGCCGCGCACGGCGGCGTGGACCTCGGCCTCCTCGGCCGGGTCGGCGGCGAGCCGGCGCAGGCGCTCCAGCACGCGGGCGTCGCCGGTGGTGGCGACGTGCCTCGCGGCGAGCTCCCGGGTGGACTCCTCGCAGTCCCAGAGGCACTCGACGGCCGGCCCCTCGGGGAAGTGCACGTCGGTCGCGGCCAGGGCCCGGGCGGCGCGTCCGCGCAGTTCGGACGAGGCAGCCTCGCCGTAGATGTGGCGCAGGACCGGGACGGCGTCGGCGGCGGCCAGCCGCCCCGCACCGTCGACCAGTGCCCCGAGCCCGGTGCCGGTCACCCCGCGCACCGAGATCCAGCGGCGCAGCCCGGCGACCACCAGCGGCGCGTCGCAGGGCTCGCCGGCGTCGGCGAGCAGCTGGACGGCGGCCTCGCCGAGGGCGCTGTCGGCGCCGCCGGTGTCCGGGGCGGCCCAGCGACGGGCGTGGGCCAGGGCCTCGGGGCCGCGCATCCGGCCGAGGAGCTCCAGGGCCGCCCGGACGATCCGGTCGTCGACGTCCGCGGCCGCGGCCTCGATCAGGCCGGCGGCGGCGGGGTCACGCCGGTCGACGAGGTAGCGCAGGGCGGCGCGCCGGGCGCCGGGCAGGCCGTTGCGGGCTGCCTCCAGCACCTCGGGCCGGTCCTCGGGCCGGACCACCGCTGCCAGGCAGCGCGCGGCGGCCGCCGCCCTGCGGTCCACGGCGTCGGGAGCGGCCGGGTCGACGTCGCTGCCGGGCTCGGGCCGGTCGGGGCGGCCGGTGAAGGCGCCGACCCCGGCGCCGCCGAGTTCGCCCTGGTCGGCCCAGGCCAGCACGTCGGCGGTGGACCAGCCCGGGGTGACGCCGCTGCGGTTCAGCTGGCGCTGCCAGACGTCGAAGGGGGACTGCTCGCTCGCCGCGGCGACCCGCGGGTGGTAGGCCGCCCAGAGCCGCCAGGGCCGGGGCTCGTAGGCGCCGCGGATGAACTCGCGCAGCTCGGCGTCGCCCTCGGGGCCCGGCGCGAACCTGTCCAGCACGGCGGTGCCGAGCAGGAGGAGGCCGCGGTCGTCGTCCCGCAGGGCGAGCTCGTCCAGCGCCCAGGCCCAGTTGGCGCCGGTCGCGGCGTACTCGCGGAGCATCAGCAGCGCGTCGCGGCGGCCGTAGGCGGCGAGGTGGCCCAGCACGGAGAGCGCGAGGCCGGTCCGGGTCTCGTCGTCGTCGAGCAGGTCCTCCGGGGAGTGGAGGTGGTCCTCGATACCGTCGAGCGGAGCCTCCAGCTCCATGTAGAGGCGTGCGTAGTAGAGGGAGCGGTTCTCGACCTGCCAGTCGGCTCGCGGATCCCTGGTGACGCACTCCTCCAGTGCGGCGATGGCCTCGGTGCGGTCGGCGGCCAGCGCATGGAGCTGCCCGTCACCGCGACCTCGCTGAAGGAGGCCGAGGAGGCTGGCACTGGGTGCTATCACTGGCTCGAACATGAGGTCAGCATCCGTTGCGGCGGTCGTAGTGGCAACGGGATTTCCGTCGCCGGGGTCACTGGTCGGTACTGCGGTGGGCGCCCGGGCGCCGGAATCACCGAAGGTTACCGCCTCGGGCACCCCGCCGCACACAGGGCGACGGACCGTTCTTCCGCAGTGGCATATGCCGGAGGAATTTTGCCAAGGATCTGCCCCAAATCCCCCACGGGGGTGACTGCGCTGTGCAACAGTCTTCTCACCACCCCGGCAGGCCCTCACCGCCCGCCACAGCCGAGCGATGGAACCGCCATGATCATGCCGAACGCCGCCGCCCGCCACGTGGGCACCGCTCCGGCGGGCGGGCGTGCCGGCGAGCGGACAGGCGGCGGAGCCGGCGGTTCCGGGGCCGGCCAGGACGGCTCCGGGGCGGGCGACACTGCGGGGGACGGCAGAGTGGGCGGCACGGCGCAGGCGCCGTCCGGCCCCGGGGTCGGCTCGGCCGAGTGGGACCTCCTCACCGACGACATCCGCTGGTCCGCCGAGACCTTCCGGCTGCTCGGCTGCGATCCCGGGCACGGCCCGCTCAGCCTCGACCGGCTGCCCGACCGCCTCGACGAGTGCGACCGGCCGCAGCTTCGCCGCATGATGACCGACGCCCTCGTGCACGGACGCCACGCCGGCGGGACGCTCCTCGTCCGCCGGCCCGACGGCGGGCACGACACGATCGAGTACGCGGGCGAGCCCGTCCTCGGCAACGACGGGACCGTCACCGCCCTGCGGATGCGGCTGCGCGCGGCAGCCCCGGCCGACCCGGTCTGACGGCACCGCGCCGCTCCGGCGCCCCGGCCCCGCCACCGACCATCGCCCGGCCGTCACCGAACCCCCGGCCGGCCCGGTCTGACGGCCCCCGGCCGGCCCGCTCAGGCGAGCCGGGGCCGGTTCTTCTCGTCCGCCCGCCGCAGCTCGCGCCCCATTTCCGCGCGGAGCTCGTCGACCTCCGGCACCCCGCGGTACTGGGCGGTCAGCCGGTACATCTCGCGCAGCCGGTCCCAGGTGCGGTGCGAGGAGTTCTGGCCGATCAGGTTCATCACCATCTTGGCCTGGAGCTCCGCCGCGTCCGGTTCGCCGGTGAGCCAGTGCAGCGAGGCCAGCGTGATCCGGTCGAACAGCGCCGACCGCAGCTGCCCGGTGCCCTCGCGCAGGCCGATCACCCGCTCGGCGTGCCGGCGGGCCTGCGGGGCGGCCGCCGGGTCGTGCTCGGCCAGGGTGCGCAGCACCAGCGCCTGCATCCCGCGCAGCTCGGCCTCGTCGAACACCTGCATCCAGGACGGCGGGGGCTCCGGTGCGTCCTCGGCGAACAGGTCCTCCGCCTCGCCGAGCAGGCGCCAGGTGTCCTGGGAGTGCCCGATCGAGGCGTGCGCCCAGGCCTCCACGGTGTTGAACATCGCTCTGGTCCGGGGCAGCAGCCGGCCGCCGTTCGCCTTCGCGGCCGCCATCAGGTCGAGCGCGTCGTCGGCCCGGCCGAGGTGGACCATCTGCCGGGCGGCCCGCGAGATCGCCTCGCCGGCCCGCGGACGGTCGCCTGCCTCCTTGGCCGCCTGAGCGGCGATCACGAAGTACTTCTGCGCCGTCGGCTCCAGGCCGACGTCGTGCGACATCCAGCCCGCCAGCACCGCGAGGTTGGCGGCGACCAGCCACAACCGCTGTTCCACCACCGGACTGTGGCGGCTCGTCAGCAGGCCTCCCACCTCGTTGAGTTGGCCGACCACCGCCTTGCGCTGGAGTCCGCCGCCGCGCGCCGCGTCCCACGCGCGGAACACCTGCACCGAACGCTCCAGCGCCTCCACCTCGTCGAGCCCGACCGGGCCCGCGTCGTACACGTCCACCACCGGCCGGGCACCGCCCTGTCCGGTGACCACCGGCCGGGGTCCGGCCGCCGAGGCCGCGTAGGCGACGGCGTCCCCGCCCAACCAGCCCCTGAGCGAGTCGGCGACGACCGCCCCGGCCGTGAGCGCGGCTCCCGCGCCCACCAATCCACGTCGGTTCAGCATGAGGTCCATTCCCGTGAACTCGGTGAGGACCGCGGCCGTACGATCCGGCTCCCATGGATGTGCTGCGGGCTGCGCCGCTCCGGTCCTGGTGGGCCGGTGTCGCTCCAGACCGAGGTCCTCAGTGGTGACGACACGGCCGAGCCGCTCCGTGAACACGGCAGCCAGTACCCTGGGCACCGGATCGCGCGGGATCTCCCCCTGCTCGATCCACCGCCTCACCCGCGAGGTGTCCGTGGACAGTTGCTGCTGTCCCATCGAAGCACCGCGCCGGTTGACCAGCCGCGCGAGCTCGCCCTTCGACCATCCGGTCATGACGAACAGATCGGCGAGTCGGGTGTTGGGTCCCCTGCTCAAGTGAAGCCCCCAGGTTCCTCGGCTGGTTCGAGGCTAGAGGCTCCGTCATGTGCCAGGCGAGCATTCGCCAGGCTTCGCCAGGGTCCGCCACATTACGAACCAGTGCCGTCCGGGTGTGATGTAGAGGTGCGCCACCCCGCCCCTCGGTTCGGGCGGCGCCCCAGGCCGGCGGCGGGTTCACTCCCGCCCGGGTCAACGGGGCGTCCCCGGTCCTCACCCGAGGGGGTGGCGCGGCCGGGTGGCGCGGGGGCGCCGGGCACGGCCGCGGCAGTCCGGCCGACCGCATTCCCCAGGGTGCGGACGGCCGGTCCACCGCAGCAGGGGGCTCCGGTCCCCGTCCGTGCCCGGCGCCCGCGCTCCACCCACTGCACCGAACCAGGGCCGCCGTCACGCCAGGAAGCACACGGCACCGGCCCTCCCCCGCACCGCGGGGCTCACCCGCCGACGGACAGGAAGGGACCACCCTCACCCCATGTACTCCTCAGCGACCTCCCCCACGCCGACCGCGACCCGCACCGCGCTGCGCCCCCCCACCGCAGCCACCGGCCGACCCGGCCCGAAGCTGCTCCCGCCGCCGGGCCGCCCCGCCCCGCAGCGGGGCACCGACGGCCGGTCCGCGGACGCGCGGGGCCAGGCCGCCCGTACGGCGCTGGGGCTGCGCGCCCCCGAGGCCGGGCAGTCGGCGGCCCGGATCCCGGCCGCCCGCATTCCCGCCACCCGCATCCCGGCCACCCGCCCCGGTGACGGCCGGCCGCTGCGGGCTCCGATGCGCCCCGGCCCGTCCGGCGCACCGGAGCGGATCGACCCGTCGGCCCTGCAGACGCCCGCGGTACGGGCCGCACTGGCCGGTGTCGCGCGGATATGTCCCGCCTTCACCCCGCGGCAGGTGCTGCGCGAGGGGAGCCGCCACATCCTGGTGGCGGGCACCATCGGGCGGGCCCCGGTGGTCGCCAAGTGCCTGGCGCCGCAGGCGGTGCGGAGCGAGTACTTCGAGCAGCTGGTGGCCGACTTCCACCACGAGGTCGCGGTCTACCGGGCGTTCGTCCGGCACCGCCCGCCGGTGCGGCTGCCCCGGCTGGTGGCGGCCGACCACGACCGCTGCGTGCTCGTCATGGAGCGCGTTCCCGGCCGCCCGGCCGCCCGGGAGCGCCACCCGGTCAACGCGCCCACCCCGGGCGAGGTGCGGGCTCTGCTCACCGCCGTCCGCACGCTCAACCTGTGGCGACCGCCGACCGACGTGTTCCAGCCACGGCTGGACTACCAGCTGGAGATCGCCCGGTACCACTCGGTGGGCCAGCTCACCGACCGGGACGCGGGCGACCTGCGCGGCCTGCTGCACGGCCTGAGCCACACCCCGCTGCAGCTCTGCCACGGCGACGCCCTGCTCAGCAACATGCTGCTGGCGCCGTCCGGTCCGGTGCTGGTCGACTGGGAGCAGGCCGGCTGGTACCTGCCCGGCTACGACCTGGCGGTGCTGTGGAGCGTGCTCTCCGGGGACACGGCGGCGCGCCGGCAGATCAGCCAGCTCGCCCAGAGCGGCGGGACCATGGCCCGGGACGCCTTCCTGGTCAACCTGGTGCTCGTGCTGATGCGGGAGATCCGGCTGTACGACGTGCCGGGCGCGGGCGAGGAGCAGCGGATCATGATCCGCCGGCTGTACGACGACGCCGCCCTGGCCCGCCGGGCCGTCCGCGCCGCCGTCGGAACGCGCTGAGCCGACGCGCCGCGGTGCGCGCCTCGGTGCGCCGTCCTCAGGCCCGATCGCGGGGCCCGGTCCTCAGGGCCGGGCCCCGCGGGCCAGGGCGGCCCGGCCGGCCGCGTCCAGGACGGCCTCGTCCGGGGTGAAGTGCACGCGGCAGCTGAGGACGTCGCGCAGGTAGCGCTCCAGCGGGTGGCGCCGGCTCAGCCCCGGGTTGCCGGTGAGCGTCACCGCCTGCTGGACGGCGGACACCGCGGCGCGGGTGGCCAGCAGCTGGGCGGGGCCGGTCCGGGCGACGGCCTCCGCCTCGGCCCGGTCGACCCGTGGGGCGAGCCCGTTGACCAGCTCCTCCGCGCCGATCAGCTGGGCCTCGATCTCGCCCAGCGCGCACCGGTACCGGGGCAGGCCGCCGAGCGGCTCGGCGAGGTCGGCAGAGGTGCGCCGGTGCAGGAACCGGACCAGCCAGTCCGCCGCGGAGCGGGCCACCCCGAGGACGACCGCGGCGAGGGCGAGATCACGCCAGGCGCGGGCGAGTTCGGCCGCCGGGACGGCACCCCTGGCATCGTCGGCATCGTCCGCGGCCGGCCCGGAGCCGCCGGCGGACGGGGCCTTCGCCACCGTCAGCCCGAGGGCGAGCTCGGCCGGCACCCGGACCGCGTCCAGCACCACGTCGTGGCCGGCGCTGGCCCGCAGGCCGAGCTGGTCCCAGGTCGGGTCGACCTCGACGCCCTCGCTCTCGCCCCGGACCAGGAAGGTGCCGACCCGCGGCTCCGGCTCGTCGGTGCGCGCCGTGACGGCCATCCAGGCCAGCGCCTCGGCGCCGGCGCAGTACGTCTTCCGGCCGCTGAGCAGCCACCCGCCCTCGGTGTCCCGTCGGGCGAGCGTCGCCGGGAGCTCCCCCGGCCGGCCGCCGGGCTCCGCGTGCAGGGTGCTGACCAGCACCGGTCCGCGCCGGGACTCGGTGAGCAGCCTCCGGTAGCCCGCGGCCGGCCAGGCCGCCACCCGGGCCTGCTCGGCGTGCCGGAGCAGGGTGAACGCGGTGACCAGGGCCACCGAGGCGTCCCCGCGCCCGAGTTGGGCGAGCACCCGGACGGTGTCCGCGAGCGTGCCGCCCGGGCCGCCGTACCGCCGGCCGACGGTGAGGGTGAGCAGTCCGGCCTCGTGCACCGCCTCGATGCCCTGGTACGGGAAGGTGGCGTCGCGGTCGTGCTCCTCGGCGCGGGCGGCCAGCAGGTCGACGACCCGGGGCAGTCCGGCCAGGGCGGCGGCGACGGGCGACGGGTCGTCAGGGGTCGTGGTCATGGTGCTGGTGCCTCCGGGCGGCAGCGTGGGCTCGGCAACTGCGGGCGGCACGCCGAACGGGCGCGCGGTACCGGTGAGCGGCCCCGGAGGTCGGTGGACGTGTGCCCCCCGGATCGGCGCCGGCCCTTCCGGCCGGTCGCCCGCCGCCTCGGGGACGGATCCCCTCAGTGGCCCGGACACACCGCACTGGCCGTACGCCGCAGGTCCAGATAGCTGCGACGGGTCAGCAGCGGGAGACGGCACGACATGTCCGCGACTGTACGAAGCGGTGATCGAAACCGTCAAGCAGCACCCGGAACGCGCCGACCGCCCGGCCGTTCGACGGCCGGGCGGCCCGGTCAGCCCTGCTGGAACATCTCCGCCGGGAGCGGCTTCAGGAGCTGGTAGAGGTCGTCCGAAATCGGTCGGTCCCAGGAGGCGATGGTGACCTGGACGCCGTCGCTGCGCCCGAACTGGGAGCAGAACACCCGCCCCTCGCTGACCTTGACCTTCTTCACGATCAGCAGGTCGTCCCCGAGCATCACCGGGAAGTCCTCGGCCGAGACGAACTCGACCGGTTCGTCGTTCTCCAGCGCCGCGAGCAGCTGCCGGACCTCGAAGGGCACGTCGTCCCCGGTGTCCCGGGCGGGCGAGCCCTCGGGGAGGTTGCCGATGAACATCGCCGGGCCTCTGCCGCCGAACAGGTCGTAGCGCAGGAAAATCCCCTGGCAGGAGCCGTCCGGGCCGGTCATCATGGCCGCACCGAAGTCGCCGGGCCAGTCGCCCGGGTCCATCGCGAGCACGTCGAAGTCCGGGCCGGCGGGCTGTCCGGAGCGACGGCGGAGAAAAGACATGGGAACATCGTACGTGCCCGGCACACCGCGCTCGCGGGGTGGGTCGGGCACCGGCCGGAGATCCACGCTCAGAGACCAATGTTGACTCTGAGCAACCGTCCGGGCTACGTTCGGTTCAGCACGACAGCCGTTCTGGGTTTCACCCTCCGGGGGGACGGCATGTCGCAACGCGGCCCTACACGCGTATCCCTCACTGTGCACATATGTCGTGCCGAACAGCCGAGCACCCAGCTTCGACGTCGCACACAGCACACACAAGCCAACAGTTCGATGCCACACAAGCAAGGTCCGCGGGGCCCCGGCCCGTCGCTCCCGCGGATCTGCTCGGGACGCCGCCGCGTGGGGGCGTGCGGGTCCCGAGCACCCGGTACCGGGTCCGAGTCGCTCTCGGAGCCGGTGCCAGCCTCCCGGCGACTGCCGACCCCTCGCGGGTCGGGACCGGCCAACGCACCCCCGGTGCGCAGGGGATGACTGGGAGGCAGGCCTGGCAGCGCTGCCGGGCTGCACAGCAGGCGCCGTGTCTGGCCGCGTGGGGGCGGTGGGCACGGCGTCTGCCTGTGCTCATACTCTGAGCTGCGTTTGTCTAACAGTCAACAGAAAATATGACGGGGTACGCTCAAACGAGATCGGACCGATGCGCGTCCGATGCAGAGGTGGACGGACCCCCGCTCGGGGCCCGTCCACCGGCGGCTCAGGTGAGGTCGAACTCGCCGTCCCGCGCACCGAGCACGAAAGCCCGCCACTCGCCCGGGGTGAAGACCAGGATCGGCCCGTCCTCCTGGCGGCCGTCCCGCATCCCGATGTAGCCGTCCACGAACGCGATCTGGACATCGCCGACGCCCTGACTGGAGCACTGCCAGGTGGCGCCGGTGAAGTCGACCTTCGGCTTCCCGCTCGGTGCGAGCTCCGGCACCAGGTCCACCGGCTCGGCGGCCGATTCCACGTCAGTTCCGATGTTGGCTGGCACTGCTGCTCTCCTCCCGACGGCGTCCCGGCCAGCCTAGCCACCCTCGCCGCCCCGGTCAGCGAGTTGCCGAGGTCTCCACCCGCACCGGGGCCGGCGGCCGGCACACCACCCCGCGGCCGGGAGCGGTGTGATACGGCGTGAGGCGGCCCGGAACCCGCCCTGAGCGTGTCCCGGCGGGGCGGGCGGCGAGCAAGCTGCCAGAGTGAGGGAAGCCCCCACCGAACGCCCCGAGGAGCCGCCGATGAGCCGCCGGGACGGCACCCGCGCCGATGTCATCCCCATCTCCGAGGCCCCGTCGGCCCACCCCCCGGCGCCCCGCACCCCGCCCTCGCGCACCCCCCTGCCCCGGCCGACCCCCGGCCGGCCGCCCGCGCACGGCCGGGTCGGCATCGTGCTGGTCTCGCACAGCCAGGAACTCGCCAACGCCGTCCGGGCCCTCGCCCTCGCGCTGGTGCCCTCCGACTCCCCCGCCCCGGTCGCCGGCACCGGGGGCGATCTGCACTCCGAGCCCGGGATCAGCGCCGTCCTGGTCGCCGCGGCCACCCGCAGGGTCGACCAGGGGCACGGCGTGGTGGTGCTCGCCGACCTCGGGAGCGCGGTGTCCACCGTCCGCGCGCTGCTCTCGGAGGCGGACGAGCACGGCCTGCCGTTCCCGGTCCGCTTCGCCGACGCGCCGTTCGTGGAGGGGGCGGTCGCCGCCGTCGCCACCGCCACCGCGGGCGGGGACCTCTCGGCGGTGCTCGACGCGGCCGAGGAGGCCTACCGCCAGCGCAAGGACTGACCCGGGGCCGCCGTCCGGGCGCGAGAACCGGCCGGGCCGACGACGGGCCGGCCCGACGACCGGCCCGGGGCGGCACCCGGCCTTCGGCCGGGGTTCACAGGATGTTCCGCCGGCCCGGTCCGCCGCCGTGCGGCCCCTGGGACTGGCCCCGGCACTTCTCACCGTTCCACCCCACCCGGGGTGACCGCCCGGCTACCATCGGCGCAGGACCGGCCGAGCGGGCCGGGTGGTCGGAGGGGGGAACCTCAGCCATGCGCGTGGTCGTCACCGGCGGGGCCGGATTCATCGGAGCCAATCTGGTCCGGGCCCTGCTGGCCCGCCCCGAGGTCGACCAGGTGCGGGTGGTGGACAACTTCTCCACCGGCTCCAAGGCCAACCTGGCCGGCGTCGACGCCGTGCTCCACGAGGGCAGCATCCTCGACCCGGCGCTGCTGGACGAGGCCTTCGCGGGCGCCGACGCGGTGGTCCACCTGGCCGCGCTGCCCTCCGTCCCGCGCTCGGTCGCGGACCCCCTGGCCAGCCACCACGCCAACGCGACCGGCACGCTGGAGGTGCTCCAGGCCGCCCGCCGCGCCGGCGGGCTGTACGTCGCCGCGGCCTCCTCGTCCTCGGTCTACGGCGCCAACCGCGAACTGCCCAAGCGCGAGACCATGCGCACCGCGCCGATGAGCCCGTACGCCGTCTCCAAGCTGGCCACCGAGGCCTATCTGGCCGCCTACCACCACTGCTACGGCCTCGGCGTGCTGCCGCTGCGCTTCTTCAACGTCTTCGGCCCGCTGCAGCCGGCCGGGCACGCGTACGCCGCGGTGGTGCCGGCCTTCCTCGACGCCGCGCTGGCCGGGCGGCCGCTGACCGTCCACGGGGACGGCGGCCAGAGCCGGGACTTCACCTACGTCGGCACGGTGACCCAGGTGATCACCGAGGCGGTGGTGCGCCGGGTGGTGCACGCCGACCCGGTGAACCTGGCCTTCGGCACCCGCACCTCGCTGCTGGAGCTGGTCGGCGAGCTGGAGCAGGTCCTCGGCCACCCCGTCGAGGTCGCCCACACCGAGCCGCGGCCGGGCGACGTCCGGGACTCGCAGGCCGACAACTCCCGGCTGCGCGAGCTGTTCCCGGACGTCCGGCCGGTGCCCCTGCGGGAGGGGCTGGAGCGCACGACGGAGTGGTTCCGGACGCTGTAGGGCCTGTCAGGGGCGCTGCACGCCCTCCCAGGCGAAGAAGGCCGCCCCCGTGGACTCGCGCGCCTGGCGCAGCCACTCGTGCTCCTGCTCGATCATCGGCGGCAGCTCGTCCAGGCCGTACCAGCCGACCGCGAGCGACTCGTCGTCGTTGACCCGGGCCTCCCCGCCGACCGCGCGGCAGCGGAAGACGGTGATCAGGTACTGGGTCACATCGCCGTTGGGGTAGGTGACTTCGGGCGAGACGCTGACGGCGGCCAGCAGCTCGGGGACGACCGCCACGCCGGTCTCCTCCAGGCACTCGCGCACCGCGCCGTCGGCCGGCTGCTCCCCGGGTTCGAGGATCCCCCCGGGGAGCGCCCAGCGGCCGTCGTCGGCGCGCTGGAGCAGCAGCACCCGGTCGCGGTCGTCCAGGACGACGGTGACGGCGGCGCTCAGCCAGAGCTTGCGGGTGCCCACGACGGAGCGGAGTTCGGCGAGGAACGCGGGAATGGCCATGGCCCCGAGCCTAGGGCCTGTCCGGGTGCCTCCGGGGCGCGCGGCCGCCGGGCGGCTGTCGGCGCAGTGGTCTGGCCGGGGAGCCCACCACCACCTCGCCCGGCGGGACGTCCCTGGTCACGACGGCGGCCGCGCCGACGAACGCGTCCGCGCCGATCTTGCGGCCCTGCAGCACCACGGCGTTGCTGCCCACGGTGGCGCCGTCCGCGAGGTGCACGGCTCCGGAGACGTTGCCGCCCGGGTAGACCGTCACCCGCTCGCCGAGCACGGTGTCGTGGCCCACGGTCGCGTTGTAGTGGACCTGGCTGTGGGCGCCGAGGCGCACGCTGCTGGACACGTACGCCCCGCCCATCACCAGGCAGCCGGGGCCGAGCACGGTGTCGGGGGCGATCAGGGCCCGGGGGTGGACGAGGATGGCCGGGACCGCGCCCCGGCCGTCCAGCAGGGCGGCGAGCCGCTGCCGGACGGCCGGGTCGGCGATGCCGACCAGGTAGCGGGCGCCGGGCGGGACGTCGGCGGGCCGCCGGACCGGAAGGCCGCGGACGGTGGCGCCGTGCTGACCGTCGTCGAGGAAGCCCGCGACCGGGACGCCGGCCGCGAGCGCCGTGTCCAGCGCCTCCCGGCCGACGCCGCCGGCGCCGGCGATCCAGAGCTCCCAGTGGTCGGGCCGGTCGGCGGCCCCCGACGGGTCGGGCCGGTCGGCCGGTGCCGGTGGGGTGGTCGGGCTGTCGGTGGTGGACATGGCGGTCATCCTGCCCGGTTCCGGGTTCAGGACGCCTCCTCGACGGCGGCGCGGACGGGCTGCGCCAGCCGCGACCCGGTGGCCTGCCGCGACCCGGTCGCCTGCCGGGGCAGGCTGATGGTCGGGAACGGGACGACCGGCGCGGGCCCGGCGGCGGACCCGACGTGGTCGGGCACGGCGCGGTCGGGCACCGGCTGGGCAGCGGGTGCGGGGTGACCGGCCGGGGTCTCGGCAGATTCGGTGGGCGCCGGGAAGCCGGGGTTGACGCCGCCGGCCGCCGTGATGCCGCTCGGCCGCAGCAGCACCCCGACAGTGCGGACGAGGATGCGCAGGTCCAGCACGAGCGAACGGTGCTCGACGTACCAGAGGTCGAGCTCGATCCGCTCGGGCCAGCCGATGGAGTTGCGGCCCTGGACCTGTGCCCAGCCGGTGAGGCCGGGGCGGACGTCGAGCCGGCCGCGCTGGCGGCGGGAGTAGTGGACCACCTGCTCGGGCAGGGTGGGCCGGGGCCCGACCACGCCCATCTCGCCGCGGGCGACGTTCCAGAGCTGCGGCAGCTCGTCCAGGCTGGTCTTGCGGAGCAGGTCGCCGAGCCGGGTGATGCGGGGCGCATCCGGCTCGTCGGCGTGGCGTTTGTCCCGCATGGTGCGGAACTTGAGGATCTCGAACTCCTCGCCGTGCCGGCCTGTCCTGGTCTGGCGGAAGAGCACCGGTCCGCCCATCGTGCAGCGGATCAGCAGGGCGATCACCAGGCCGAGCGGAATCGCGACGATCCCGGCCAGGACGGTGACCGCGAGGTCCCCCCCTCGCTTCATGACGGTCCTTCCCCCTGAGTCTGATGTGGTGGGTGGGCTCAGCCGACCGTCCAGGGCAGGGCCTTGGCGCGGGCGACGGCCGCGTAGGTCTCCAGCGAGACCCTGGCGACGGCGCGCTGGTCGAAGTGCGCCGAGGCGCGGCGCCGTGCTGCGGCGCCGAGCCGGTCGCGCAGGCCGGGCTCGGTGAGAAGCCGGTCCAGCGCGCTGGTGAGGGCCCGGGCGTCGCCGGGCGGTGCGAGAAGCAGGTGCTCGTCGTGGGTGCCGATCTCGCGGCAGCCGCGGATGTCGCTGAGCACCATCGGCAGGCCGCCGGCGGCGGCCTCCATGGCGGAACGGGAGAACCCCTCCCGGTAGGAGGGGAGTACGAAGACGTCGAGGGCCGCGTACACCTCGGGCATGTCGCTGCGCGGGCCGAGGAACTCCACGCCGGACTCGGCGCCGTGGGCGTCGGGCTTGTCCGGGTCGTCCGGGCCGATCCAGACGAACCGGGCCTTGCCGGCCAGTGCCCGGGCCGCCTCGGCGTACTCGCGGATGCCCTTCTCGGCGACCCGCCGGCCGACCCCGCCGACCAGCAGCTCCCCCGGCCCGACGCCGAGTTCGGCGCGGAGCCGGACGCGGCGGCGGTCGCACTCGCCGGGGTCGGTGACGAACCGGGTGAGGTCGACGCCGTTGCCGACCACCCGCGAGCGGCGGGACGGGACGGCGCGGGCCAGGGTCCGGCGGTCCTCGCCGTTCTGGTACAGCTCGGCGTGCGAGAAGCGCGCCGCGAAGGCCTCCGCCCCGAGTACGAACGCCCGCTTGGCGAACGGGTCGTGGGCCTGCGCCCAGAGGCCGTGGCAGGTGTTGACCACCACCGGCACCCGGGCCAGCCGGCCGAGGACCCGGCCGAGCACGCCGGTCTTGGGGTTGTGCGTGTGCAGCACGTCCGGACGGATCCGGTCGAGCACGGCCAGCAGTTCGCGGGCGGCGGCGGCGTCCGCGCGAGGCTGCCAGGCGCGGGTGAGCGCGGAGAGCGGCTCGTGCTGGACGCCGATCGCCTCGATCGCGGGGACGTACGGGCCGGGCGCGCTGATGCCGTAGGTCTCGAAGCCGGCCTCCAGGTCCACCTTGAGCTCGGTGGCGAGGAGGAGGTGGAGGCTCATGTCGACGGTGGTGAGGTGGGCGACGCGCAGTGGTCGGCCGCCCGGGCCGCGCAGCCGGGCCGGCGGCGCGGTGCGTTCGGGCGGCGTGGGCCCGGGTATGTGCGCGGTGGGCTCAGGCACGGGCGCCCACCGCCTTGGCGGTGGCGACGATCCGGGCGTAGGCGCGCTCGGGGATCAGCCGGCCGTAGAGCTTGGCGCGGAAGAAGTCGATCGGGTCGGTGCGGCGCACCGGCACCCGGCGCAACCGGACCGGGTCCGTCCCGGGGGTGTTGCGGCCGACCTCGCCGGTGGCCGCCGTCCGGAACCGGGCCCGCAGCGCCGGCTCCATGTGCGGCACGGGCACGCCCCAGGTGTAGGCGTAGTGCCGGGGCCGGACGCCGAGGTGCTGCTCGACGTCGTCGTTGCAGGCGTCCAGCTCGGCGGTGCTGAGCAGTTCCGGGCGGGCGTGGCTGCGGGTGTGGTTGGCGACGGTGCACAGGCCGGAGGCAGTCATCTCGCGCAGCTGCTCCCAGCTGAGCGCGGGGGCACCGGCGGTCTTCGCGGTCGAGCCCTCCCAGCGCATCTCGCCGCCGACGTGGCCGCTGGCGAGGTAGATCGTGAACGGGAGTCCGCGCTCGCGCAGCAGGGGCCAGGCGTGGTCGTAGACGTCGGCGAAACCGTCGTCGAAGGTGAGCACGATGCCGGGGGTGCGGCGGCCGGCCTCGATCCGGTCGACGGCCTCGTCCAGCGCGACCACCCGGCCGGGCGGCAGCTCGGCGAGCAGGTCGGCCTGAGCGGTGAAGTCCGCGGTGGTGATGTCCAGCTCGTCGGGGCTGCCGCCGCCCACGCGGTGGTAGATCAGGACGGTGGCGCCCTCGCCGGGCCTGGCCCCGACGCGGCGTGCCAGCCCGCGCTTGACCTGGGCACGAATGCCCCCACCCGTTCCTGCCGCCTCGGCTGCCCCGGACGCGGCGTTGCCGCTCATCGCTCCCCCCTCTGCGGCACCCTCCCCGGTGCCGTCAAGTGGCCTTTCATCCGGCGCAGTTGGCTGCCCCGGGCCGGCCGGACGAAATCACAGTAGGGGGAGATGTGGGGCTGCTGCCCCGGATTTGTGAAAGAAGCGAGAAGGAGTTGGCAGATGGGCTGAAAACCGGCCGATCGGACCGGCCGGAATCGATCGGGAGTTCAGTCACCGCGCGGACATATCGGACACACCGACGGCGCGGGCGTCGCAGGAGTCACGGGCGCCCCGGGAGTCGCGGCAGCGGCGGGCGGTTCGGGACGCGCGGCGGGCCGGGGCCCGACGGGCGCGGGGGTCAGAGCGTCGCGCCGCGCCGGTAGCGCACGATGGCGAACGCGATCCGGCCGAGCAGCAGTACGCCGGCCGCCAGCGAACCGGCCACGGCCATCGCCCAGGCCGGACCGTCACTGTCCGGAACCGCCACGGCCACCACGATGCCCACCGCCAGGCAGGCCAGGCCGACCACCGCGAGCGGGATCTGGTGGGTGACCAGCGCGCCACCGCGCCACAGGTGCTGCATCCGGGTCGCACCGTGCGGGCGGGGGTGCTCACGTTCCGCGTCTGCCATGAGCCCAAGGTACCGCGAGGAGCCGGGACCGGCAGCCCGCAGGAGTGATCGACCGGGCACGCTCGGCGACGAAACGGGCCGGTTCGGCGCTCCGGCGCACGCCCCGAAGGCATATGTTCCGGGCCCGCGAAAAATCCTCGGCTGTCCGGTACAACCATCTACGCGTAGTAGCTGTCTCCACTACATTGAGCGATCCAGGAGCCGTCCGCGGTGCGGGTTGGGAGTCCCCGCCGAGGACCGGAATTACCCAGGGGGCGGAGCCGCCGTGCCCTGGTGTCGGAGGCAGGGCTCCGTCCTCCGGCGGTACCGCCACGCCGCACAGGCGACCGAGGGGGAACCGTGCCGCATTCCCAGTCCACCACGTCGACCTCCAGGGCCAGGGCCAGGTCCGTGGTCCGCACCCTGCCGAGCGTGACCGTGCGCTCGCTGCCGCAGGCGGCTGTCGGGCAGCCGGCCGCCCGGCAGCAGCCCGCCGTCCGCCCGCAACCCATGCTCCCGCAACCCGTCCTCCGGCCGTCGAGGCCGGCACCCGTGGCCTACTCCGGGGCGCCGGCGGTGCCGGCGAGCCCGCCGGCACCGGCCGTGCCGACGAGCCCGGGGGGCCACCAGCCGGCCGCCGGGCGACCGACCCCGGCGGTCGATCCTTGCCGGCCGGACGGACGGGGTGAGTGGCTGCGCTTCGCCCCCGTCCAACCGCTGTTCCGGGCCCGGGCCGCGCAGCGGCTCGCCGTACTCGCCTACCACGGCGTGACCGACCCGCGCTCCTTCGGCGCCCAGCTGGACCGGCTGCGAAGACTCGCCACACCCGTCTCCCTGGAGGCCGTCCAGCAGGCCGTCACCGAGCGCCGGCCGCTGCCTCCGCGCAGCGTCCTGGTGACCTTCGACGACGCCGACCGCAGCGTCCTCACCCACGCCCTGCCCGCCCTCAACGACCGCGGGATCCCGGCCGCCGCGTTCGTGATCTCGGAACTGATCGGGACCGAACGGCCGTTCTGGTGGCACGAGGCCGACTTCCTGGCCCGGCACGGCGGGCGCGCCCGCTCCCTGGACTGCCCACACCCCTCGCAGCTGCTCCGGCGGCTCAAGGCGATGCCCGACCCGGACCGGCGGCGCAGCCTGCACGAGCTCCGGGTCAGCGCGGACCGGCGTCCGCCCGGGCAGGAGCAGCTCACCCCGGCCGACCTGCTCGCCCTGCGCGACGGCGGCGTCGCCATCGGCAACCACACCCAGGGGCACCCGTGCCTCGGGCGCTGCGACGACGACACCGTCCGGGCCGAGATCACCGGTGCGCACGAGGCGCTCACCCACTGGCTGGGCGAGCCGCCGGCCGCGTTCGCCTACCCCGACGGCGGCCACGACCCGCGTGCGGAAGCCGTCCTGCAGGAGCTCGGCTACCGCCTCGGATTCCTCTCGGACCACCGGCTGGGCCCGCGCCTGCCCCACCACCCGCTGCAGATCAGCCGGCTGCAGGTGGACTCCACCACCAGCACCCGGCGGTTCGACACCATCCTCTCGGGCCTGGAACCGGCCTACCGCCGCTGGCGCGGCCACGCCGTGGCCTGACCCCGGTGTGTGGGAAGTCGGCCCGGCCGGCTTCCCGCACACCGGGGCGCGCCGGCCAGGGTACGCACAGGAAGTCGGCCGGGCCGACTTCCTGTGCGGGCGGGGGTGGTCAGGCGGTGGGGGCGGGGGTGGCGAGGGTGAGGCCCTGGGGGTAGAGCAGGGCGGCCGGGGGGAACTGGGCCGGGGTGCCGGCGTGGAGCACGGTCACCGTGGCCTCCCCGGTACGGCTGGGGTCGGCGACGCGGCGCAGCGCCTGGGCGGCGACCGCGTCGGCAGACCCGTGCAGCGTCAACCCGGGGGCGGCGATGGAGGCGACGGCCGCGCGGATCCGGTCGGCCACCAGCTCGTAGTGCGTGCAGCCGAGCACGATGGCCGCCGTACCGGCCGGGGTCCGGGCCGCCGCGTCCGCGATGGCCGCCTCGATCGCCGCGTCGTCGCCGTGCTCGACGGCGTCCGCCAGGCCCGGGCAGGCGACCTCGGTGACGGCGGCCGTCCCGGCGAAGTCCCGGATCAGGCCGCGCTGGTAGGCGCTGCCCGTGGTGATCGGGGTGGCCCAGATCGCGACCGGGCCGCCGAGCGCGGCGGCCGGCTTGATGGCCGGGACCGTGCCGATGACCGGCAGCGCGGGCTCCAGCTCGGCCCGCAGCGCGGCCAGCGCGTGGACCGAGGCGGTGTTGCAGGCGACCACCAGCGCGTCCGGTTCGAGGGCCGCCGCGGCGCGCGCGCAGTCCAGGGCGAGCGCCGCGACCTCCTCGGGCGTGCGCGGGCCCCAGGGCATCGAGGCGGGGTTGGAGGAGAGCACCAGATCGACGTCCGGGCGCAGGGTCCGAAGGGCGGCAGCCGCGGCCAGCAGGCCGATTCCCGAGTCCATCAGTGCGATCTTCACGGACCAAGACTTTAGTCGATACCCCGCTGCCGGCCTTCGGTGCGGCAGACTGCCCGGGTGACCGTCCTGCTGTGGATCGCCCTGCTCTCCCTGCTGGTCTGGCTCTGGCTGGTGTGCTGCCACGGGTTCTTCTGGCGCACCGACGTGCGGCTGCCGCCGCGCCGCCCGCCGGCGCGCTGGCCGCAGGTCGTGGTGGTGGTCCCGGCCCGGGACGAGGCCGAGGTGCTGCCGCTCAGCCTGCCGCGCCTGCTCGCCCAGAAGTACCCGGGGCGGGCCCGGGTGGTCCTGGTGGACGACCACAGCTCGGACGGCACGGGCGCGCTCGCGGCCTCGCTCGCCGCCCCCGAGGGGCTGGAGCTGACCGTCACCACCCCTCCCCCGCTGCCGCCGGGGTGGACCGGCAAGCTCTGGGCGCTGCGGCACGGCGTGGAGCTGGCCGGTCCGGACGCGGAGTACCTGCTGCTGACCGATGCGGACATCGCCCACGGGCCGGACTCGCTCGCCGAGCTGGTGGCCGCGGCCGAGAGCAATCGGCTCGACCTGGTCTCGCAGATGGCCCGGCTGCGGGTGGAGACCGGGTGGGAGCGGCTGATCGTGCCCGCCTTCGTCTACTTCTTCGCCCAGCTGTACCCGTTCCGCCGGTCCAACCGGCCCGGGGCCCGGACGGCCGCGGCCGCGGGCGGCTGCTCGCTGGTGCGGCGCGAGGCGCTGGAGCGGGTGGGCGGGGTGGCGGCGATCCGCGGGGCGGTGATCGACGACGTCTCGCTGGCCCGCGCGGTGAAGGCCGCGGGCGGCCGGACCTGGCTCGGCCTGGCGGACCAGGTGGACAGCGTCCGCCCGTACCCGCGGCTGGCGCAGCTCTGGCGGATGGTCTCGCGCAGCGCGTACGCCCAGCTGCGGCACTCGGTCCTGCTGCTGGCGGGCACGGTGCTCGGGCTGGCGCTGGTCTACCTGGTGCCGCCGGTGGCGACCGTGGCCGGGACGGCCGCCGGGCAGTGGGCGACGGCCGCCGCGGGCGGGGCGGCCTGGGCGCTGATGGCGGGGACGTTCCTGCCGATGCTGCACTACTACCGGCAGCCCGCGCCGGCCGCACTGCTCCTGCCGTTCACTGCGGCGCTCTACCTGCTGATGACGGTGGACTCGGCGGTGCAGCACTGGCGCGGCCGCGGAGCTTCGTGGAAAGGCCGCACGTACTGAGCCGCCTGGTCCACACTGTTCGGATGGACCGCCAAGCGATCTCCCGCCTCGCCCATGCCCACCACCCGATCGCCGCGCCGATCGCCGACGAGTCGGTGGCCCGGCTGCTGACCCGGGCCACCGGGCACACCGAGACCGGCCGGGTGCTCGACCTCGGCTGCGGCGAGGGCGGCTGGCTGGTCCGGGCACTGGCGGCGCGGCCGCGGTGGCAGGCGGTCGGGGTGGACCTGGACGCGGCGGCGCTGACCCGGGCCCGGGAGGTCGCCCTGGCGCTCGGGGTGGAGCGGCGGTTCGGCCTGCACCACCTGGACGCCCGGGAGTTCAAGGCCGTCGAGCCGTTCGACCTGGTGCTGAACGTGGGGGCGACGCACGCCTTCGGCGGGCTGCTGCCCACCCTCGCGGCGGCCCGGGGGCACCTGGCGCCGGGCGGTCTGGTCATGGTCGGCGAGGGGTTCTGGGAGCGGGAGCCCGGGCGGGCCGCGCTGGACGGGCTGGGCGCGGACCGGGAGGACTTCGCGGACCTGGCGACCACGACCGACCGGGTGATCGCGGACGGCTGGACGCCGGTGTACGGCCATGTGAGCACCCCGCAGGAGTGGGACGACTACGAGTTCTCCTGGACGGGCTCGCTGGCCGCGTGGGCGCTGGACCACCCGGACCACCCGGACGCGGCGGCGGCCCGCGAGGCGGCGGACCGGCACCGGAGCGAGTGGCTGCACGGGTACCGCGGCACCCTCGGCTTCGTCACGTACCTGCTGCGCCGGGACTGACCGGCCGGTCCGTCGGACGGCGGCCCGGTCCGTCGGAAAGCAGGCTCGGCCCCGGACAGCGGGCCGTTCCACCGGACAGCGGGCCTGTCAGAGGCGGCCCAGCAGGCGCAGGGCCGCCGGCTTGGTGAACTCGTACCTGGTCATCTGCTCCAGGTCGCGCAGCCAGCGGGCCGCCCGGGCCGGGCGGGCCAGGACGCGGGCGTAGAGCTCCTCGAAGGCCGTGGTCACGCACTCCAGCGAGAACCGCCCGACCACCCACTCCCGCCCCCAGGCGCCCAACTCGGTGCGACGACCCGGGTCGTCGAGGAGTCCACGGAGCTGGCCGGCCCGCGACGCGGGCTCGCGCGAGCCGTTGCCGAAGCCGTACATGCAGCGCGAGGCGTGCGGTTCGACCAGCGGGCCTGGCTCGTGCACGGCGGTGTAGCCGGCCGCGCCGTGCACCACCACGGGCTTTCCGAAGGCGAGGCCGCGCAGGGCCGACCCGCCCATGCCGAGCACGATGTCGGCGGCCTGGTAGGCGGGCCGCGGGTCGGCCAACTGGCCCGGCACCAGGACGGCTCGGCGGCCGAGGGCGGTGTTGGCCGCGGCCGCGCGGGTGCGCAGCGGCTCCAGACTCGGCCCGGCGCCGACCACGACCAGCCGGACCCGCGGGTCGTCGAGGTGCCGGACGGCGTCGACGGTGAGCTCGGCGCCGGCGTCCTTCTCCAGCGCGGGCACCAGCCGGGTGACGATGACGAGCAGCAACTCGTCGTCGCCGATGCCGTGTTCGCGCCGGAAGGCGGCGCCGTCGACCAGTCCGGGTGCGTCGGTGGCAGTGTTCACCGGTGGTTCGATCAGGCTGACGTCCTGGTGGCCGAAGGCCTTTCCCTCGCCCATCAGCGCGCCGAGGCCGAGGACGAGCGGCTGGTGCCGGGGCAGACCGCGCAGCATCCGGATGCCGTAGAAGGTGGTGATCACCGGCAGCCGTCCGTAACGCCCGGGCCCGAAGTAGGAGTTGCGGGCCGCCCGGACCTCCCAGGCGTGCAGCAGCTGGCTGCCGTGCTCGGCGGCGAGGCGGCCGAGGCGGCGGCGGACCTCGGCGTGCGGGGAGTCCGGTCCGCCGGCGACCACGACGTCGAGGCCGTGCCGGGCGGCGACCTCGACCAGCGGGGCGGGACCGTCCACCCCCTGCGCGAAGAGCACCGGGTCGTGGCCGCGGTCGCGCAGGGTACGGGCGATGTCGACCGCGTTGAGCTGGGCGCCGCCCAGGGCAAGGTTGTTGAGATGGACCAGCACCCGGACAGGTCTCAAGGGTCACTCCTCCCAGTGGTGCGGGACGAAGACCGGGGCGGCCAGCACGACCGCGCGCGGCGGGGTGTCCAGCATCGGGCCGAACACGTCGAACTGGCCGACCGAATGCCAGCTCATCAGCGTCCCGCCGTCGGTCCGGCCGATGCTGTACACGCCGGCCCAGAGCGTGTAGCGGCCGCGCGGAAGCGGCAACCGGGGGATCACGCAGGCGACTTGGTGGTCGTCGCCGGTGAGTCGGACCTCGTGGCTGATCTGGAAGATGGGGCTGGAGGTGCCCTCGCTGACGCCCAGGTGCAAGGTGGCGTCGCCGCGGTAGTCGCCGCCGAGGGTGAGCTCGACGGTCATCGGCTCGTCGGTGGTCAGGCTCTCCCGGTCCTCGCCCCGGACGGCGTGCTTCAGCAGTTGCAGCGGCTCGCCGGTACGGCCGCCGGCCTCGGACTGGGCCTCGATGGAGTCGCGGTAGCCGGCCATCGCGTCCTTGATGCCCGCGTCCACCCGGACCGAGCCCTGTTCCAGCCAGACGCCGCGCCGGCAGATGGACTCCACGGCGGGCAGGTCGTGGGAGACGAAGACGATCGTGGTGCCCTGCTCCGCGACCTCGCGCATCCGGTCCAGGCAGCGCTGCTGGAAGACCGCGTCGCCGACCGCCAACACCTCGTCCACCAGCAGGACATGGGGTTCCAGGTAGGCGGCCACGGCGAAGCCGAGGCGCATCTGCATGCCGGAGGAGTAGAACTTCACCTGCCGGTCGATGGCGCCGCCGAGCCGGGCGAACTCCACGATGTCGTCGAAGCGGGTGGCCACCTCGCGCCGCCGCAGGCCGAGCAGCGCGCCGAACAGGTAGATGTTCTCGCGGCCCGTCAGGTCCGGGTGGATGCCGGCCCGGATCTCGATCAGGGCGCCGATCCGGCCGCGGACGTCGATCACGCCGCCGTAGGGGTACATCACCCGGGTCAGCATCTTCAGCAGGGTGGACTTGCCGGAACCGTTCGAACCGATCAGGCCGACGGACTCGCCCGGGTCGATGTGCAGGTTGATGTCCCGCAGCGCCCAGCGCCAGTCCTCGCCCTTCTCGCCGCGCAGCCGGCGGGCCATCGACTCGACCTTGTCGCGCAGCAGCATCCGCTGCTGGTCGGCCTTGAAGCGCTTCCACACCTGCTCGGTGCGGATGGTGCCCAGGGGGTGGGTCCGGCTAGGCGACATCGGCGATCCCCGTCTCCAGCTTCTTGAACAGCAGGTAGCCGCCGACCAGGAACACCAGCGAGGAGACCGCGGCGATCGAGGTGAGCGCGAGGTCGGGCGCGTCACCGTACAGCAGGGCACCGCGGTAGCCCTCGATGACGGCGCCCAGCGGGTTGAAGCCGACGTAGATCTCCTGGAGGCGCTGCGGGATCTGCGCCAGCGGGTAGGCGACGGGGGTGGCGAAGACGCCCATCTGCGTGATGATCGGCAGCAGGTGGCGGACGTCGCGCAGGTAGACCACGGCGACCGAGAGGATCAGCGCCACGCCGTAGGTGAAGGCGAACTGGATCAGCAGCAGCGGCAGCACCCAGAGGAAGGTGGCGGCGGGGGCGGTCCAGAACAGCAGGAAGAGCAGGCCGAGGACGCCGATGCCGATCAGCATGTCGACGCCGGCGACCAGCATGGTGGCCAGCGGGAAGACCTCGCGCGGGCAGTAGACCTTGTTGAGCAGGCTGAGGTTGTTGGCCAGGCTCAGCGCGCCCTGGTTCATGGTGTTGCTGAAGAACTGCCAGACGATCAGGCCGACGTAGGCGAAGAGCGGGTACTCCGCCGTGCCGGTGTCGATCTTCACCGCGCGGTGGAAGACCAGGGTGAAGATGGCGCAGAGCGCGAGCGGGGTGAGGACCGCCCAGGCGAAGCCGAGCACGGCCTGCTTGTAGCGGGCGCGCAGGTCGCGTTCGGCCAGCGCGCGGACCAGTTCACGGGCGCCCCAGAGCTCCCGGGCGACCTGGGCGGGGCGCAGCCGGCGTTTGAAGATCAGTTCGGGCGGCGGCCCGTCGGCGGCCGCGGGCCGCCGTGGAGCGGCCGATGTCTGGCTGTCGCGCTCGTCGACGAGCTGCGCGCGTTGTCCCCCCACGGACCCCTGCCCTCTCCGGTACCGGCGGTATCGAGAAGTGGGCCCGCCGCCACGGCAGTTCTCCCCCGCGACGGTGCGGCCCGGCGTCCACCATGGCACAGAGTGTGGTCGCCGGGGGTCGGTTCCGTGAAGGTGATCGGAACACCGGGGGGACGGGCGTGGCGCGGAGCGGGGTCGGCAGGGGGACGGGACGGCTCGGGGGCCTCAGTGGCGGGACTGCTCCTGCTGCCGCTGCTGGTCGTCGGCGACCAGGCGGTCCATGACGGCGGGCATGGCGTCGACGCCGCCGGCCTGGGTCGGCGTGGTGCGGGCGTCGCCCTGGACCACCACGGTGGGCAGCTCGTTGATGCGGTACCGGACGAACATCGCGGCGGCCTCGTCGACGTTCCGCCGGACCTGCTCGGAGCGGTAGGCGTCGCGGAAGGTGCCCGCGTCGACGCCCTGGCGCACCGCCCAGTCGACGGCGGCGGACTCGGTGGTGAGGTCCTGGTCGTTGGTGTGGATGGCGCGGAAGGCACCGGCCTGCAGGCGCTCGACGAGGCTCAGGCGCTCCAACGTGTAGTACAGGCGCGCGTGTCCGCGCTGCACGCCCTCCTCGCGGCTGCCCGGCCAGATCGCGGGCACCCGGCGCAGGTCGACGTCGGCGCGGTGCTTCTCGGCCCAGGCCTGGAGCGGCTGCTCCAGCTGCTGGGAGTGGCCGCAGTCGTACCAGAAGAATTCGAGCGCCTCGGTGCGGGCGCCCTCGCGCACCGGCTGGAGGCGCTCGGCGAGGACGGACTGCGCGCCGTCAGTGGCGGGTTGGTGGGTGGTGGCGGCGCCGGCCTGGACGGGGGATGCGGCGATCCCGGTGGCGACGGCGAGCAGGACGGTGGACCTCAGCAGCGACTTCACACCGGGCAGTGTGTCCGTCACGGCCGGCGACCGGCCAGCTCCTGCCCGGCGGCACGAGCCGGTTTCGCCCGTTCGGCCCAGCGCCGTGGAACCGGCGGCGCGGGTCTGGCGGCGCGGCTCCTCGGCCTGTGAAGCCCGCGGCGCCGGACCCCGCACAGCAGGTCCGGCGCCACCGACCCGGCGTCACTCCGCGCCGGGCGTCACTCCGCGCGCGGCGCGTGCCCCGGCCGGGGCGGGACCACCACGGCGGCCGGTGCGGGCTCCGCCTTCGCCAGCGCGGGCGGCTCGCCCGCCCCCGGTTCCACGGCCGCCGCCGACTCCCCCGCCGATCCGGCCGGCTGTCGCGGGACGGCATCCTTCTTCGGGGTCGCGCCCTCGAAGAAGCGGAGCAGCTCGACCGGGAACGGCAGCACGAGCGTGGAGTTCTTCTCCGCGGCCACCTCGACCACGGTCTGGAGCAGGCGCAGCTGGAGCGCGGACGGGGTGCTGTCCATCATCTCGGCCGCCTGGGCGAGCTTCTCCGCGGCCTGGAACTCGCCGTCGGCGGTGATGATGCGGGCGCGCCGCTCACGGTCGGCCTCGGCCTGCCGGGCCATCGAGCGCTTCATCGAGTCGGGCAGCGCGACGTCCTTGATCTCGACCCGGTCGATGTGCACGCCCCAGCCGACGGCCGGGCTCTCCAGCATCAGCTCCAGTCCGCGGTGCAGGTTCTCCCGGCCGGACAGCAGGTCGTCGAGCTCGCTCTTGCCGATGATCGAGCGCAGCGACGTCTGCGCGACCTGCGACATGGCGAAGGCGTAGTTCTGCACGTCGACGGTGGCGAGCACCGGGTCGACCACCCGGAAGTAGACGACCGCGTCGACCCGCACCGAGACGTTGTCCCGGGTGATGCCCTCCTGCGCCGGGACGGGCATGGTGATGACCTGCACGTTCACCTTGCGCATCCGGTCGACGACCGGCACCAGCAGGGTAAGGCCGGGCTGGCGAACCGCCCTGCGCACCCGGCCCAGCCGGAAGACCACACCCCGCTCGTACTGCTGCACCACCCGCACCCCGGTGGCGAGCCAGAGAACTGCCAGGGCCGCGAGGCCCGCGAGTACCACCATGTCGGTGATCCTTCCCCGTGCCGGCGCACCCGGGCGGAGTCCCTGATGGCTCCGTCGGACGAGCGCGCCGCGCAGGGAAGTATCCGCCCGCGGGGCAGCGGCGCCCAGAGCACCAACCGATCTTGACGCTTTGTTATCGGGGTCCGCCCGCCCGTGGCCGCCAGAGCTCGGTGAAGAGCTCCATCCAGGCGTCCGCGACCACGCCCAGCTCGAAGCGGGCGAGTGCGTGCTCGCGGGCCGCGGCGCCGAGTGCGGCGCGGTCGCCGGCCAGCACCTTGGCCAGCGCCTCGGCGAGGGCGAGCGGGTCGCCCGGGGCGACCAGTGCGCCGGTGGCGCCGTCGCGCACGACCGCGCCGACCCAGCCGACGTCGGTGGCGACGGCGGGCAGCCCGGCCAGCGCGGCCTCGATCAGGACGCCGGGGACGCCCTCGCTTTCGCTGGTGAGCAGGACCGCGTCGGCGGCGCGGTAGAGCGGTGCCGGGTCGCCGAGGGTGCCGAGGAAGTGGGCCCGGGCGGCGGCCGGGTGGTGTTCGAGGGCGGCCCGCTGCGGGCCGTCGCCGGCGACCGCGAGCCGGACGTCGGGCAGCCGGTCGAGGGCGTCGAGGGCGAGGTCGAGCCGCTTCTCGGGGGCGATCGCGCCGAGCCAGGCGACCAGCAGGCCGTCCGCGGGCAGGCCGAGGGCCTGCCGGGCCGCGCGCCGGTCGGCCTCGTCCGCGGCGGGCGGGTACCGGTCGGCGGCGCGGGCGTTGGGGATCGTGCGGAGCTTGGCGGCGGGCAGCCGGAACCGCTCCTGCAGCACGGCCCGGGCCTCGTCGGCGAGGGCGGTGACGGCGGCGGCACGGTGCAGCAGGGCGCCGGTGCGAAGTCGGCGCAGCGGGCTCGCCGTCCAGTGCCGGGGGTCGCCGATGGAGACGTAGACGAAGGGCGTGCGGGTGCCGGCCAGGGCGAGGGCGCAGGCGGGGAGGGTGGACGAGCCGTGGGCGACGACCAGGTCGGCGGTGCGGGCGGCGGAGCGCAGGGCGAGCAGGGTGGCCGGGTGCAGCCGGCCGGGGCCGAGGACGACGGTGGCGCGGGTGTCGGGCGCGTCCGGGTGGGCGTCGGGGTGCGGGGCGAGGGCGCGCAGGGCGGAGGCCCGGCCGCGGCCGCGCAGTTCCCGGTGGAGGTCCCGCGCGAGGTTCTGGGCGCCGCGGCGGCGCGGGTCGGTGATCAGGTGCAGGATGCGGGGGCGGGTTCCGTTCGGCGTCGCCGGCGTCGGTTCGGGCATGGGAACGACCTTGGCACAGCCCCCGGCGCGGTACAGCCCCTTCGCACCGGCCGGTGGTGGCCCGTGCGCGGGCGCGGGCACTCCGGGCGGGCTCTGCTCGCCGCCCCCGCCCGCCGGCTGCGCCGTACGTGCGCCCGGGCGTGCGCCCTCGGCCGCCCCCGACCGCCCCCGCGGGCCGGTGCCTCCTGACCGATTCCCTGGCGGGCGGTGGCCGCCACCTGCAATGCTGATCGCCAGTCAGGGTGCCGGCCGGCATGGGAGACCGGACGCGCCCAGGAGGGCGGGGGTTGGCCTGTGCATGTGCTCTATGTGATCGACAGCGTGAGCAGGGTCGGCGGGGCCGAGCAGGGCCTGGTGGCGATGGCCCCCCAACTGGTGCGTGCCGGCGTGAAGCTGGACGTCGCGTACCTCAAGGACTCGCCCGGCGGGTTCCAGCCCGAGCTGACCGCGGCCGGGGCCGACGTCTTCGGAGTGGGCCGGGCCACCCGGGGCCGCTCCGCCGCCGCGCTGCACCGGCTGGTCCGCGAGCGCCGGCCGGACCTCGTGCACACCACGCTCTACGAGTCGGACGTGCTCGGCCGGGCGGCCGCGCTCTCGGCGCGCACCCCGGTGGTCTCCAGCCTGGTCAACTCGGCGTACGGGCCGGAGCACCTGAACGCCCGCGGGCTCAGCCCGTGGAAGGTGCGGGCGGCGCAGGCGGTGGACGCCGCCACGGCACAGGGCACCCGCCGGTTCCACGCGCTGACCCGCTACGTGGCGGGGGCGATGGCGCAGCGGCTGCGGGTGCCGCGGGAGCGGATCGACGTCGTGCCGCGCGGGCGCGACCCGGAGCTGTTGGGCACCGTCACCCCGGACCGGCGGGCGGCGGTGCGGGCGGCGCTGGACCTGCCGCAGGACGCCCCGGTGGTGCTCGCGGCCGCGCGCCAGCAGTACCAGAAGGGCCTGGACGTGCTGCTGGAGGCCTGGCCGGCGGTGCTGCGCGCCGAGCCGGAGGCGGTGCTGCTGCTGGCCGGCAGCGAGGGCGGCGAGACGCCGCGGCTGGCCGCGCTCGCCGGGGCCGCCGGCAGGGTGCGCTTCCTGGGGCCGCGCGACGACGTGTTCGACCTGATGGCCGCCTCCGACGCGTTCGCCGTGCCGTCCCGCTGGGAGGGGCTGGGCAGTGCGGCGATGGAGGCGATGGGCGTCGGCGTGCCGCTGGTCTGCGCGGACGTGCCGGCGCTGCGCGAGACGGTGGGGTCGGAGGACTACGCCCGGCTGGTGCCGCCGGAGCGGCCGGCCGAGCTGGCGGCGGCGCTCACCGACACCCTGGACGACCGCGCGTCGGCGCGGGTCCGGGCGAAGGCGGCGCGGGCCCGCTTCCTGACCGCGTTCACCCTGCACCAGGTGTCGGCGCAGATGGTCGAGTTCTACGAGCGCTCGCTGCGGCTGCGCGCGGTCTGACGGGATCCGGCCACCTGCGAACAGTTCGTCGGGAATCGGCCGGTCCCAGTATCGCCAAAGCGGTTGCGCCGCACGTCGCGGCTCGGCAAGCATCGCAGGGGGACCGGCGGGGGCGGCGGGCCGAGCACGGGCCTGCTCCGGGACGCCGGACGCGGGGCTACGGGGGTAGCGCAATCGTCAGGGGGGCGAGTTGCACCGGCCGAGGGATTCCACCGCGCCGCGGATCCGGCACAGGTAGCAGCACCCGGACCGCCGCGCTCCCGAACGGGCCGCCCCCGGGCGGGAGTTCCACAGCACCACCGCACCACGAACGCGAGGGGATCCAACCGGTGGAACCGGCAAACCACTTCACCGTCCTGCGGCGGTACTGGCGGCTGCTCGTCGGCTGCACGCTCGCCGCGCTCGTCGTCGGCTGGCTGCTGACCCCCGCCGGTGACACGGTGGACAACGCCAAATGGAAGTGCAAGGTCGCCATCACGCCGGTCGCGGGGGCCGGCGACACGGTGCGGGCCGACCAGGTGCTCTCGTACGCCCAGGGCGCGGACGTCGCGACGGCGGCGGCCCAACAGCTCGGCATCGCCGACGTCGCCGCGGTGATCGCCCGCCGGACGGTGACGGCCGACAGCGCGCAGATGCTGTCGATAGCGACGATCGGCCCCACCCAGCAGTCCTGTTCCGACCTGGCGGCCGCGTACTCGGCCGCGATCATCAAGGGCTTCGGCGAGGAGTCCGCGAAGAGCGCCGCCGAGACGATCAAGAAGCTGCAGGCCCAGGCGGACGCCCAGCAGAAGGCGCTCGACGACATCCAGCAGCAGTTCAACCGCTCCTCGGCCGGCGACCAGCCCAAGCTGCAGCCGAAGCTGACCGCCGCGTCCACCTCGCTGACCTCGACGCTCACCGCGATCAGCAAGCTGCAGAACGGCGCGCAGACCGACGCCATCCAGCAGTGGGGCAGCATCGACGCCCGGCAGAGCGCCGGGAACCTGCTCTCCTCCCCCAGCCGGAGCGTGCGCCTCGGCCTGGCCGTGTCGCTCGGCCTCGCCCTCGGGGTGGTGGCGGCGCTGATGCTCAGCCGGATGGACACCCGGCTGCGCACCCGCAACCCGGTCGAGGAGGCGTTCAACCTCCCGGTCATCGGCGAGGTGCCCCAACTCTCGCGTCGGCTGCGGCGGTTGCGCGAGCCGCTGGTGCGGGCCCGGCCCTCCGACCCGGCCGCGGAGGCGTACCGCTCGCTGCGCTCCACGCTGCTGCTCACCGGCCCGGACGCGCTCGCGCTGCCGGTCCAGGCGCACACCGCGTGGGATCCGGCCGAGGCGCTCTCGCGCCGGCTGGCCAACCCCGCGCCGGTGGTGCTGGTCGCCTCCGGCAGCAGCGGAGACGGCCGGACCACCACGGTCGCCAACCTGGCCGCCGCCCTGGCCGAGACGGGGCGCGAAGTCCTGGTGCTGGACTGCGACTTCCGCCACCCGCAGCTCCACTCCCACCTCGGCGTGGGCGGCGGGCCGGGCATGGCCGAGCTGCTCAGCGGCGAGCAGCTCGGCGAGCTGGACGAACTGATCCGGCCGACCAACGTGGAGGGCGTCTCGCTGATCACCGGCGGGAACACCACCGCGTACCCGGCCGCGCTGGTGCTGCGCGCCGCCGAGGTGCTGCGCCGGGCCCGCCGGTACGCGGACGTGATCCTGGTCGACACCTCCCCGCTGCTGCACGCCAACGACGCGTTCGACCTGGTCCAGCACGCGGACGCGGTGCTGGTGACCGTGCGCAGCGGCAATGTGACCCCGGAACAGGCCGACCGGGTCGCCGAGTTGCTCTGCCGCACCGGTGTGCCGGTGGCCGGGGTGGCGCTGCTCGGCACCGTCGGGCCGGCCGGACGGCGGCGGCGCACCGCGGCGGGCGGCGGCCCGTCGGCCCCGGCCGCCCGTTCGGCCCAGCCCGCGCTGCCGCGGGCGGCGGAGCGGCCGGCCGAGCGCGGAGCGGAGCGGACCGCCGAGCGGGCCGCCGAACGGGCCGCCGAACGGGCGGCCGGGCAGCGGCCGGCGCCCAGCTGGGCCCGGCGCGGCCCCGCCGCGGCCCTCGACGCCGGGGCGGACGGCTCCCGGGCCGGCGCCGCCGAGCCGTACGGCCGGCACCCGGACGACCGCCACCACCCGGACGACCCCGCCCCGTCCGGGCCGGCCAAGGGCGCCGCGGGCGTCAACGGCCGGGGCCGCGCCCAGGGCCCGGCCGGGGACGGCGAGCACGGCGGGCCGGCCCTGCTGCGCGAGGCGGAGGAGCGGTGAGCGCACGGATCAGGGTGCTCTGGCTGGCCAAGGGCCTCGGCCGCGGCGGCGCCGAACAGCTGCTGCTCAACTGCGCCCGCCACGCCGACACTTCACGCTACGAGATCGAGGTCGCGTACGTCCTGCCGTGGAAGGACGCGCTCGCCCCGGCACTCACCGAGGCCGGGGTGCGGGTGCACTGCCTCGGCGCCCCGGGCGGCGGTGCCGCCACCGGTACGCCCGGCCGGGCCGACCCGCGCTGGCCGCTGCGGCTGCGCCGGCTGCTCGCCGCGCGCCGCTACGGCCTGGTGCACACCCACATGCCGGTCCCGGCCGCCGCCGCCCGGCTGCTGGCCCCCACCGCCGGCTCGCCCCGCCTGGTGCACACCGAGCACAACGTCTGGGACCGCTACCGCACGGCCACCCGCTGGGCCAACGCGCTCACCTACCGGCGCAACGATGCGGTGATCGCCGTCTCGCACGCCGTCGAGCGGGGTATCCCGGCCGCCCGGCGCCGCCCGGGCGCCTGGGTCACCGTGGTGCACCACGGGCCGGACCTCTCCGGCGCCCCCGAGGGGCCGGCCGCCCGCGCCGACGCCCGGACCGAACTCGGCCTGCCGCAGGACGCGTTGGTGGTCGGCACGGTCGGCAACCTGACGCCGAAGAAGGACCAGTTCACCCTGCTCGCCGCGCACGCCGAACTTCACCGCCACCACCCCGGCGCCCGCCTGGTGCTGATCGGATCCGGGCCGCTGGAGGGGCAATTGCGCACCCGCGCGGCCGAACTGGGCGTCGCCGACAGCGTGCTGTTCGCCGGCTCGCGCTCCGACGTGCCCGCGCTGCTGCCCGGCCTGGACGTCTTCACCCTGAGCTCCCGTCAGGAGGGGCTGCCGGTCGCCCTGATGGAGGCGATGACCAGCGGCCTGCCGTCCGTGGTCACCCGGGTCGGCGGCATGCCGGAGGTGCTGGACGACGGCGAGCAGGGCCTGCTCGTCCCGCCGGGCGACCCGGCCGCCCTGGCCGCGGCCCTCGGCCGGCTGGCCGGCGACCCGCCGCTGCGGGAGCGCCTCGGCGCGGCGGCCCGGGAACGCGCCGAGCGCTTCGACGTGGCCGGCGCGCAGCGGGCCGTCGAGGCGGTGTACGAGCAGGTCCTGCGGCGCTGAGGCCCGCTCCCCGCAGCCACCGAAGGCCCCTACCACCGAGAAGAGTGCGAGTCCGGACGTGAGTGCCCTGCCCGCCACAGCCGAGCTGACCTTCCGCCCGCTCGCGGAGCCCGACCTCCCGGCCGTCCTCGACCTGCTGACCGCCTCCCTGGCGGGCGGCCCGACCGGCACCCGCACCGCCGAGTTCTTCCGCTGGAAGCACCGGCTGAACCCGTTCGGCGCCAGCCCCGGCCTGCTCGCCGAGACCCCGGACGGGCGGCTCGCCGGCGTCCGGCTCTTCCTGCGCTGGCAGTGGCACGAGGGCGCCACCGGCCGCACCGTCACCGCCGTCCGGCCGGTGGACACCGCCACCCACCCGGACTTCCAGGGCCGCGGCGTCTTCCGTCGGCTCACCCTCGATCTGCTCGAACAGGTCGGCGATCAGGCCGAGTTGGTGTTCAACACACCCAACGGCAACAGTCTGCCGGGATACCGGAAGATGGGCTGGCAGGAGCTCGGGCAGGTCCCGGTGGCGCTGCGCCCGGTCCGCCCGACCGCGTTCGCCCGCGGGGTGCGCGCCGCGCTGGCCCGCCGGCCGGCCGGCCCCGCCGCCCCGCCCGACTGCCGACTCCCCGTCGCCGAGGACTGGTTCGAGGAGCGGTCGGCGGACGGCCCGCTGGCCGAGCTGCTGCGCGAGCGCATCGCCGCCGACGCCGCCGACCCGCGCCTGGCCGTCCGCCGCACCCCGGAGTTCCTGCGCTGGCGCTACGGGCGCGCCCCCGGCCTGGACTACCGGGTGCTCACCTGCCACCGCGGCGGCGAGCTCACCGGCCTGGCCGTCGGCCGGCCCCGACGGCGCGGCCCGCTGGCCGAGTTCACCCTCGCCGACGTGCTGGTCCGCCCCGGCGACCGGGACAGCGCCGCGCGGCTGCTGCGCTCCGCCGCCCGCGAGTCCGGCTGCGACCACGTCGCCACCCACCTCTCCCCCGGCACCGAGGCCGCCGCGGCCGCGCTGCGGGCCGGCTACCTGCGCGCCCCGCGTACGGGGATGACGCTGGCCGCCCGCACCCCGGCCGGACCGACCCGACGGACCCTGGCCGACTGGCGGTTCGCCCTCGGCGACCTGGAGGTCTTCTGATGCCCTGGCCGGCCCCGGCGGCCCGGGCCGCCGCGACCCGGGTGCCGTGGCCCTCCGCCGTTGCGGCCGCGCTGGTCACGGGCTACGTCGCGCTCTTCGTCGTGGCGATGGTGCACACCTCGTACGACACCTGGGGCGCGCTGCTGATCCTGCCGGTGCTGATGGGGATCGGCACCCCGATCCTGGCCCGGATCGCCGCCGCCAACCCGGAGCGGGACGTCTTCCGGCTGCTGTTGCTGGCCATGACGGCCAAGCTGCTCTGCGCCTTCCCCCGCTACCTGATGGCCTTCGTGCTGTACGGCGGCGCCGCCGACTCCAAGATGTACCACCAGAAGGGCAGCGAGCTGGCCGCCTACCTGGACCAGGCCGACCTGTTCGGCGGGATCCAGTACGACCTCGGGATGAAGGTCGCCGGCACCGGCTTCATCATCGTCGTCACCGGCGTGGTCTACGCGATCACCGGCCCGTCGCTGATCGGCGGCTTCCTGGTCTTCTCCTGGCTGGGCTTCTGGGGGCTGCTGCTGTTCTGGCGGGCGCTGCAGATCGCCTTCCCGGAGGCGGACACCCGCAAGTACGCCAAGCTGGTGTTCTTCCTGCCCTCGCTGCTGTTCTGGCCGTCCAGCATCGGCAAGGACGCCTGGATGATGTTCTGCCTGGGCCTGACCACCTACGGCACCGCGCGGCTGCTGGACCGCCGGTTCGGGGCGTTCGCCTGCATCGCCCTCGGCTCGCTCGGCACCGCGATGGTCCGCCCGCACGTCACCGCCCTCGCCGGGGCCGGGCTGATGGTCGCGTACGTGCTGCGCAAGCGGCCGCAACAGGCGAGCGCGCTCGGGCCGCTTCGGACAATCCTGACCGCCGTGGTGCTGGGCGCGATGGCGGTGCTGATGCTGCAGCAGGTCTCCACCTTCTTCGGCACCGACGGCACCGGCGGCGACGCCGTCAACCAGGTGCTCTCGGAGACCTCGCGGCGCACCAGCCAGGGCAGCTCGATGATCAACGCGACCGCACCCGAGGACACCGCGCCCAAGTTCAGCCTCAATCCGGCGGGTCTGCCGGTCGCCGTGGTCAGCGTGCTGTTCCGGCCGTTCCCGTTCGAGGCCTCCAACATCCAGAACCTGATCCAGTCGGTGGAGTGCTTCGCGCTGCTGGTGATGTTCATCCGCGGCTGGCCCCGGCTGAGCCGGCTGCCCCGGCTCTTCGTGCAGCGCTCGTACGTCGCCTTCACCGCCGTGTACACGCTGCTGTTCTGCTGGGCGTTCTCGACCATCAACAACATGGGCATCCTGTCCCGCGAACGGGTCCAGGTGCTGCCGCTGGTGCTGGTCCTGCTGGTCGTGCCGGCCGCCTCCGCCACCCGGGGGCCGGCCAAGCGCCGGCCGCCACCGGTCTGGCGGGTCGCGCCGGGCCAGTGGCGGGAGCGGCGACCGGCCGGCCCGCCGCCGGCCGGCCCACCTGCGTACGCCGCACCGCCGGAAGCCTCACCGCCGGGCGCCGCACCGCAGTACGCCGAGCTGCCCTGCGCCTCACCACCGCATACCGAACGGCCTTACGCCGCACCGCCGTTCACCTCGCCCTCGCCGTCTCCGAGCCACTCCGAATCCCAGTCACCGTCCCAGGGGGGATCGACCGCGCCATGACCACCGACACCCACACCCTGCCCGCAGCCCTCGGCGGAACGCCCGCCTTCCCCGACGGACTCCCGCTCACCCGGGTGCGCGTCCCCGACCGCGCCGCGCTGCTGGAGCGGCTCGGCACCGTGCTCGACAGCGGGCAGCTCACCAACGGCCGGACCGTCGCCGAACTGGAGGAGGCCGCCGCCAAGCTGCTCGACGTGCCGTTCGTGGTGGCCGTCTCCAACTGCACCGCCGGCCTGATGCTGGTGCTGCAGGCCGCCGGGGTCGGCGAGGGCCGGCCGGTGGTGATGCCCGGATTCACCTTCTCCGCCACCGCCCACGCCGCCCACTGGGCCGGCGGCACCCCGCTGTTCGCCGAGGCCCGCGAGCAGGACGTCACCCTCGACCCCGAGGACGCCGCCGCCAAGCTCGCCGCCGCGGACCGCCCGGCCGCCCTGATGGCCACCCACGTCTACGGCACGCCCTGCCAGGTCGAGCGGCTGCAGGAGGTTGCCGACGCGGCCGGCGTCCCGCTGGTGTACGACTCCGCGCACGGCTTCGGCAGCGTCCGCCGCGGGGTGCCGGTCGGCAACTTCGGCTACGCCGAGGTGTTCTCGATGAGCCCGACCAAGGTCGCGGTGGCCGGCGAGGGCGGTCTGGTCGCCACCCGCGACGCCGAGCTCGCCCAGCGGCTGCGGCACGCCCGCGACTACGGCAACCCGGGCGACTACGACACGCTCTTCCCCGGCCTCAACGCCCGGATGAGCGAGCTCCACGCCGCCACCGGCCTCAACTGGCTGGCCGACCTGCCCGAGCGGGTGGCCCACCGGGGGGCCCTCGCCGCCGAGTTCGCCGCCGCCACGGCCGGCCTGCCCGGCCTGCGGCTCGCCCTGCCGGAGGAGGGCGACACCTCGACCTTCAAGGACCTCACGCTGCTGCTGGACGCCGGCGCCTTCGGGCTCTCGGCGCCCCAACTCGCCGACGCCCTGCGGGCCGAGGGCATCGACTCGCGCCGCTACTTCCACCCGCCGGTGCACCGCCAGCGCGCCTACGCCCACCTCGGCCAGGCCGAGGCGCTGCCCCGCACCGACCGGCTCGCCGCCTCCGTGCTGACCGTGCCGCTCTGGTCCCAGATGGACGCCGCCACCGTGCGCCGGATCGCCGACGCGGTGGTCCGGATCCAGCCGTACGCGGAGCGCCTGCGCGACGCCTGATCCGGCCGGCGCCGGTTACGCGGTTCGGGTGAACGCCGGTTGGACCGCGGGCGCACCCGGTCGGCAGGATGTCCGGCCGGGGCCCGCGGCCTCGTCCCACCCTCCCCCCGTACGGATTTGGAGTCACCCGGTGCTCAAGGGATTCCGCAGCTTCCTGCTGCGCGGCAACGTCGTCGACCTGGCCGTCGGCATCGTCATCGGCGCGGCCTTCACCGCCGTCGTCACCGGGTTCGTCTCGGCCTTCCTCACCCCGCTCGTCGGCGTGGCCACCGGCGCCGTCGGCGACTTCACCCAGAAGACCTTCGACGTCGCCGGCACCCGCTTCCCGTACGGGGTCTTCGTCAACGCCCTGATCAGCTTCGTGCTGGTGGCCGCGGTCATCTACTTCGTCGTGGTGGTCCCGGTGGGCAGGCTGCAGGCGAAGCTGGAGGGCGCCAAGCCCGCCCCGGTGGCCAAGGCGGACTGCCCCGAGTGCCTCAGCAAGATCCCGGCGGCGGCGCTGCGCTGCTCCTTCTGCACCTCCGAGGTGGCCGGCCGGCCGGGCTTCCCCACCCAGGCCGCGCCGACCCAGCCGCTGCCCACCCGCTGAGGCCCGCTCAGCCCCGGCGAGGCACGTCGAGCCGCGCCGAGCGGCTCCCCTCCCCCGGCCCGGCACACCGCTGACCTCGGGTTCCGCACTCCGGCGCACCGCCCGGCCGGACCTCGCGGCCGAACCTCACGCGGACCATATCCCCGAAACATTCACGAGCTCCCGCCGGACCGCAGGCGGGGGCTCGAATGCGCCAGCGCACGCCCCGACCGCAGAAGTTTCTTCGGCAGTACCCCAACCGTCCACCAGGCCTTCACCGAGCGGGCCTTCGCGGACGCCGCCCGAGCCCCGTTCGAGGGCACATGCCCCTCCCGGGCTGGCCGGAAGTCGACGCCAGAATGTCCGTTCTTCCTACTTTCGAAGCTTTTGTTCGAGCGAAGACTGTGTAAACACTCGAACTGCTCGGCCTCCCACTCTCCTCAGCAGGCGCATTGTGGGCTTACCGTATGCCCCATGACCTCGCCCCGCTCCTACGACGGAGTCGGCTACCCCTCTCCGTCCTTCTCCTCCGGCACGCCCATCTACGACAGCCTCGTCGCAGAGCGCGGTGTCCCGCAGATCGCACCCATCAACGTGCCGGCCGCCCTGCCGCCGGCGCTGTCCTCCGGTTACGGATCCGGCCTCGGCCAGTCCTACGACAACCGGTACGGCACCGGGTACGACACCCCCGGCAGCAACCTCCCCGCGCTGCCCCCCGCCCGCCTCGCCCTGGGCCCCGGCCCGAGCAGCGGCCCCTCCGCCGGCCCCGCCACGGCCTACGTCCCGGTGCAGCCCGCGCCGGCGTACGCCGCAGCGCCCCAGCCGCCCGTCCCCGGCTACGGCGGCCCCCAGCCGTACGTGCCCGGCCAGCGCCCGCAGGCCCCCGCCCCCGGCTTCTCCCAGGCCACCGGCGGCGGCGCCTACCAGCCCAGCGGCGGCCAGAGCTTCGGCGGCCAGAACACCTTCGTCGGCGCCGGCCAGGGCGGCCCGCAGTCCTTCGGCGCCCAGCCGCTCGGCGGCCCCGCCGGGTTCGGCGGCCAGCCGCAGCCGGGTGGCCAGCCGCAGGGCGGCCCGCAGAGCTTCGGCGGCCAGCAGTCCTTCGCCGGCGGCCCCGGCGCGGGCGGCCCCGGCTTCGCGGGCCCGTCCGGCGACCAGAGCTTCGGCGGCGCCCCGCTCCGCCCGGCCGTCTCCCCGGTCGCGCCGCTCCGCCCGATGCAGCCGCAGCGGCCCGGCCCCTACGGCGAGCCGCAGTTCCAGCAGGCCTACCAGCCCCAGGGCCAGGGCTACTGAGCGAACCGCCACCTCCGGGCCGGCCCCACCCGGCCCGAACCCGCACCACCTGAGCACCACCCGGCGCCCCCGCGCCGGGCGTACGGAGAAACGGGTCATCCACGGACCGCCCGGACCGCCACCCCACGGCGTCCGGGCGGTCCGTGCGCGTACGGGCCCCCGCCCACCGGGCCGGGCGAGGCCCGCGATCACCCGGCAGGGGTGCCGGTCACCCCTCCTGTACTGGCAGGATGGGGGAATGCTGCTCACCGGACTCCACGTCTACCCCGTCAAGTCCATGTACCGCCTGAGCCCCGAGAGCGCCCGCGTCGAACCGTGGGGCCTCGCCGGAGACCGCCGGTGGATGCTCGCCGACGCGTCCGGACGCTTCGTCAGCCAGCGCGAGAACGCCGCCCTCGGCCAGATCCGCACCGAACTCGCCGCCGACGGCACACTGCTGCTCACCGCCCCCGGCGGTTCCCGGATCGAGGTCCCGGCCCCTTCCGTCGCCGCCGGCGACCCGCTGGCCGACGTCGAGGTCTGGGGCACCCGCTTCCGCGCCGCCGAGGCGGCCAAGGAGGCCCACCTCTGGATCGCCGAACACCTCGGCGACTACCGGCTGGTGCACCTGGACGACCCGCGCGCCCGCCCGGTCGACCCGGAGTTCAGCGCCCCCGGCGACACCGTCTCGATGGCCGACGGGTTCCCGCTGCTGCTCGCCACCACCGCCTCGCTGGACACGCTCAACACGCTGATCGCCCAGGCGGACCCGGACGGCCACGAGACCCTCCCGATGGAGCGGTTCCGCC
Source organism: Kitasatospora sp. NPDC090091 (assembly GCF_044747365.1). Lineage (NCBI taxonomy): Bacteria > Bacillati > Actinomycetota > Actinomycetes > Kitasatosporales > Streptomycetaceae > Kitasatospora > Kitasatospora sp. NPDC090091. The sequence goes on along the minus strand of NZ_JBIVDY010000028.1, from coordinate 27,939 downwards.
CCAACGTGGTGGTCGGCGGCGCCGAGGCCTGGGCCGAGGACGGCTGGCGCCGGATCCGGATCGGCGAGCTGACCTTCAAGGTGGTCAAGCCCTGCGGCCGCTGCGTGGTCACCACCACCGACCAGGAGACCGGCGAGCGCCGCGGTCCCGAACCGCTGCGCACCCTGGCAAAGCACCACCGGCTGCTGAAGAAGGCCGCGTTCGGGCAGAACCTGATCCCCGAGCGCCCCGCCGGCGTCGAGGGCGACGCGCTCGGCACGCTGCGGATCGGCGACGAGGTCGAGGTGCTGGAGGACGGGGCGAACTGGCCGGAGAACGCGCTCGTCTGACGCCCGCCGGGCGGAGGGCGTGCCTGCCCACCTGCCGGCCTGCCCACCTGCCCCACCTGCCCGTCTGCCGGTGTCACATCGGGCGTTCCGGAACCGGAACTGTGCGCGCTCGTTGAAACATGTGGTGAAGCGGAAACGGTCCCCGGCCCACCCGGCGCCGGGGCGACCGGACCACCCCCGCGGGCGCGCTACGGTGGGCGGACGGCCGGTGCGCCCCCGCGCGTACCGACCGTTGATCGCCGGCTCGACGAAGGTGGGGACGACAGACCGTCATGGCTGAGCACAGGGTCCGGGTCACCCAGGACAGCGCATCCCGCTGGCGGCGCCGCGCCGGCGAGTACGACACGCTCGCGGAGGCCCTCGCGGCCGCCGAACCGGGCGACACCGTCACCGTCCGCCCCGGCACCTTCCGGGAGAACGTCGTCCTGGACAAGCCGGTCACGATCGTCCCCGCCCAGGGCCCCGGCTCCGTCCGGATCGATCCGCCGAGCGGCGTGCCGCTGACCGTCACGGCCGCCGCGACCGTCCGCGACCTGGTGATCGAGGGCAGCGACAGCTCCGTCCCGGCCGTGCTGGTCACCGGCCCCGACGCGCGGCCCGCGCTCAGCGGCTGCCGGGTCGAGACCCGATCGGCCACCGGCGTCGAGGTCACCGGCGGCGCACGGCCCACCCTGCGCGGCTGCATGGTCGCCAACCCGGCCGGCCTCGGCCTGCGGCTGCGCGGCGAGGGCACCGCGGCCGTGTTCGAGGACTGCGAGGTGGCCGCCGCCGGCCAGGCCGGGATCGCCGTCCTCGGCGGTGCGACCGCCGCACTGGACCGCTGCAAGGTCCACCACGCGTCCGGCGCCGGCGTGCTGCTCACCGACCCGGGCAGCGCCGCCGAACTGACCGGCTGCGAGATCTACGAGATCCGCGGCAGCGGTGTGCAGGCCGAGGCGCAGGCCGGCGGACGGCTCGTCGACTGCGAGATCCACCGCGTCACCGGCAACGGCCTGACCCTGGACGGCGAGGCCGAACTCGTGCTGACCGGCTGCCGGGTGCACGACCTGCCGGAGAACGGCGCCGACCTGCGCGGCCGGGCCCGGCTCACCCTGTCCAACAGCACCGTGCGGGACTTCGGCCGCGGCGCGCTCTCGGTCTGGGACCAGGGCACCGAGGCCGTCGCCGAGTCCTGCGAACTGCACGGCTCCAGCGGGGAGTACCCGGCGCTCTGGGTCAGCGACGGCGCCCGGCTCACCCTGACCGACTGCTCGCTGCACGACCTGCCGGACGCGCTCTTCGTCCTGGACCGGGACTCCTCCGCGACCGCCGACGGCTGCTCGTTCAGCCGGATCCGCAGCTCGGCCGTCTCGGTCAGCAGCGGCGCCGGCGTGACGCTCACCGGCTGCCGGGTGCAGGAGGCCGGCACCGGGCTCTGGTTCCGCGACCACGGCAGCGGCGGCCTGCTCACCGACTGCGAGATCTCCGACGTGGCCACCGGCGTCATCGTCACCAAGGGCGCCGACCCCGTCCTGCGCGACTGCACCGTCCGGGCCAGCTCGGACGCCGGCGTCTACGTCTCGGCGCAGGGCCGGGGCACCTTCGAGGACTGCCGGGTCTCGCACGGCAAGGGCTTCGGCTTCCACATCATCGACGGCTGCCGGACGGTGCTCACCCGCTGCCGGGCCGAGCAGAACGGGCGGGCCGGCTTCGAGTTCTCCGAACCGGGCCCGGTGGTGGAGGGCTGCACCTCCGACGACGTCGCGCCGGCCGCGGCCGCCGAGGTGCCCGCCCCGCGGGGCGTCCCGCCGCTCGGCGCGGCCCAGCCGTTGACCGCCACGACGCTCGCGTCCTCCGTCGCGGGCGGGGCGGCGGGCACGGCCGCGATCGGCCCGATCCCGGACTGCCGGCCCGCCGAGGAGGCGCTGGCCGAGCTGGACGCGCTGGTCGGCCTGGCCACCGTGAAGCAGGAGGTCCGGACGCTGATCGACCTGATCTCGGTCGGCCGCCGCCGGCGCCAGGCCGGGCTCAAGGCGCCCTCGCTCCGCCGCCACCTGGTCTTCACCGGCGCCCCCGGCACCGGGAAGACGACGGTGGCCCGGCTCTACGGCGAGATCCTGGCCTCGCTCGGGGTGCTCCAGCGCGGCCACCTGGTCGAGGTGGCCCGGGTCGACCTGGTCGGCGAGCACATCGGCTCCACCGCGATCCGCACCGCCGCCGCCTTCGACCGGGCCCGCGGCGGCGTGCTGTTCATCGACGAGGCGTACGCGCTGGCGCCCGAGGACGGCGCCCGCGACTTCGGCCGGGAGGCGATCGACACGCTGGTCAAGCTGATGGAGGACCACCGGGACGAGGTGGTCGTCATCGTGGCCGGCTACACCGCCGAGATGGAGCGCTTCCTGTCGGCCAACCCGGGTGTGTCGTCGCGGTTCTCCCGGACCATCACCTTCCCCGACTACTCCGCGGACGAGCTGCTGGAGATCGCCCGCGCGCAGTGCGCCGAGCACGAGTACGCGTTGTCCGAGGCCACCGAAGGCGCGCTGCTGGACCACTTCGCGACGCTGGAGCGCGGCCCCAGCTTCGGCAACGGGCGCACCGCGCGGCAGGTTTTCGAGACCATGGTCGAGCGCCATGCCATGCGCGTCGCCCAGCTCGCCGACCCGTCCACCGAGGAACTCCAGCTGCTCGTACCGGCCGACCTGCCGACAGCCCGTCTCCCCTGATCCCCGTGGCGGAGGGGAGCCCTTCGCCCCGGGTGCCTCCCGGCGCCGGGGACTCGGATGTGCGGGAACTCGGTCGAGCCGGGCCCGCGTTGAACCTGGCATGGAGCTGCTTCTCAGCGGTGCGGCCGGCGGGCTCCTGCTGCCGGCCGCCCTGGTCGTGCTGTTCTTCCTCGCCGCGGTCGCCCGCCGGACGTTCGCGCACCGGGTGCCCGGCCGACCGGTCACCGGTCCCCCCGGGGCCACGGTCGGCCGGCACGGGGCCGGTCCGCACGGGGCCGGCCGACGCGGAGCGGGCGCGACGGCCACCGAAGAACTGCACGCCCTGCTGTACCCGGGCAAGCGCGCACAGTTGGAGCAGCGCCGGGTCGAACTGGTGCTGCGGGACGACGAACACGACGGCGCGCCGAAGCGAACCGGTATCGATCTCGCGGGCGGCACCGCGCTCATCAGGCGCCGGGCGGCGGACAGCGGGAGCTGAGCTCCGCACCGCCCGGCCGCTCGCCCCGACCGGGCACCCGTCGTCGCCGGTCCGGTGCGTCCCGGTCCGTCCTCGTCAGTCCTCGTCAGTCCTCGTCGGTCGCGCCGCCGAGCATCCGCCCGACCAGCAACTCCAGTCGGCGCTCCGCGAAGTCCGGGCGCAGCCGGCCGCCCCGGTCCAGGGTGACCAGACCGTGCAGGGCCGACCAGACCACCTCCGTGAAGGGCTCCGGGTCCTCGCCGCCGGCCACCTCGGCGATCGGCCCGGCGAGGGCCGCGAACGCCTCCTTGAGCGCGGTCGGCGAGTCCGGGCGGCCGAACGGCAGCTCGGAGGCCATGGTGAACATGGCGTCGTAGAGCGCCGGATTGGCCGCACCGAAGGCGAGGTAGGCGCCGGCGACCGCGGTGAAGACCGCAACCGGCCCGTCCGCCTTCCGCGCGACGTCCCGAAGCTGCGCGGCGAGCTCCGCGAAGCCCTCCAGCGCGACGGCGGCCACGATCGCGTCCTTGTTGGCGAAGTGGCTGTACAGCACGGGCTGGCTGTACTCGATCCGCTCGGCGAGCCGACGGGTCGTCACCGCCTCCCAGCCCTCGGCCTCGGCCAGTTCGCGGGCGATTCGGATGATCAGCTGATGCCGCTCGGCGCGTTCGCGCTCGCGGCGCTCCTGGATTGACATGACAGAGATCCTAGCAGCGCTAGACAGGGGAGCGCCGAACGGGCCGACTTCGTTTCAGTTCCTGGCGGCGCCGGCACCCCTTGCGGCGCAGGCCAACGGCTCACTCACCCGCACCCACGAGGGGGATCCACCATGTCCACCGCCACCGCCGCCAGTGCCGCCATCACCCCGGCCGCGACCCGCACCGCCGGCGCCGTACGCACGAGCGGAGCCGCCCGACCCGCCCGCCCGAGCGGCCCCGCCGGCCCCGCCCCCGGCCTCAGCCCGTCCAGGCGCCGCCGGCCAGGAAGGACTCAAGCCGGTCCCGGTGCGGCGCGATGTCGATCCGCTCGCCGGCCAGCCAGTCGTCCGAGTAGTACTTGTCGAGGTAGCGGTCACCCGGGTCACAGATCAGGGTGACCACGCTGCCGCGCTCCCCCGCCTCCCGCATCTGCGCGACGATCCGCAGCGCGCTCCACAGCCCGGTCCCGGTGGAGGCGCCGGCCTTCTTGCCGAGCACCTGCTCCAGCACCCGCACCGCGGCGATGGAGGCGGCGTCCGGGACCTTCATCATCCGGTCGACCGCCCCGGGCACGAAACTCGGCTCCATCCGGGGCCGGCCGATCCCCTCGATCCGCGAACCGCTGCCGCAGACGGCGTCCGGGTCGTGGTGGACCCAGCCGTCGAAGAAGCAGGAGTTCTCCGGGTCCGCGACGCAGATCCGGGTGTCGTACTGCATGTAGTGGACGTACCTGGCGATGGTCGCCGAGGTGCCGCCCGTCCCGGCGGTCGCGACGATCCAGGCCGGCTCGGGGTGCGGCTCCAGGCGCAGCTGGGCGAAGACCGACTCGGCGATGTTGTTGTTGCCCCGCCAGTCGGTGGCCCGCTCGGCGTAGGTGAACTGGTCCATGTAGTGCCCGCCGGTCTCCTCGGCGAGCCGGGCCGAGGCCTCGTACACCTCGTCGGAGCGCTCCACGAGGTGGCACTCGCCGCCGTGGAACTGGATCAGGTCGATCTTGGCCTGACTGGTGGACTTGGCCATCACCGCGATGAACGGCACCCCGATGAGCTGGGCGAAGTACGCCTCCGAGACGGCGGTCGAGCCGCTGGAGGCCTCGATCACCGGCTTGCCGGGCCGGATCCAGCCGTTGCAGAGCCCGTAGAGGAAGAGCGAGCGGGCCAGCCGGTGCTTGAGCGAGCCGGTGGGGTGGGTCGACTCGTCCTTGAGGTAGAGGTCGATTCCCCACTCGGCGGGGAGCGGGAACCGGAGCAGGTGGGTGTCGGCCGAGCGGTTGGCGTCCGCCTGGACCTTGCGCACGGCGTCCTTGAGCCAGCTGCGGTACGCGGGGTCGGAGCGGTCCACGTCGTCGGTCCGCTCGGCACTCAGCTGGGTGCTCATCCGTCACTCTCCTCGCTCGAACCCCCCGGTTGCTCACTACGAGTGTACGAGCGTCACGATAAGTAACCGTTTCCGGCACCCCAGGTTCCGCTTATCCCGTCGCCCGCCGGGCGTCGGCGCCCCCGCGACACCGCCCCCGCGGCACCGCCCGTCAGACGGCCACCGACTGCGGATCCGCCAGGTACGGGCGCCAGGCCAGCTCCGCCGCACCGACCAGTGCGCTGTGCGCCAGCTCCGCCCCCACGATCGGCACCCGGCCGCTGCGCCCCCAGAGGCAGCGCTCGGCCACCACCGCGCGCAGCCGCTCGGGCGCGGCCTCCAGCAGGTCGAGGTGAAGGCCGCTGAGCACCACCCGGTCGGGGTTGAGGATGTTCGCGACACCGGCCAGCCCGAGGCCGAGCCGGTCGATCACGTGCTCCACGGCTGCCCGCGCCCGCTCGTCGGTGGCGGCGGCACGGCAGAGCTCACGGGCCTGGTCCAGCAGCGGGCGGTCCGGGTCGGGCGTGAGCCCGGCGGCGGCGAACAGCGCGTCCGGGTCGGTCTCCGCGTTGAGGCAGCCCCGGTTGCCGCACTGACAGGGGCGGCCCAGCGGGTCGACGGTCAGGTGCCCGACCTCCAGCGCGAGGCCCGCGCTGCCGGTGTGCAGCCGGCCGTCGATCACCAGCGCCCCGCCGACGCCCCGGTGCCCGGAGGTGACCAGCAGCAGGTGGCGGGCACCGCGCCCGGCGCCGTGCCGGTACTCGGCGAGCGCGCCGAGGTTGGCGTCGTTGGCGATGGAGGCGGGCAGCGGGTCGAGCGCGAGCGGACCGTGGTCGGCGCGGCCGACCTCGACGTCGTACAGGTCGGCGACGGGCGTGCCGCTGGGCCAGGCGAAGTGCAGCGCGGCGAGGGCGGTGCCGTCCGGCTCGGTGACCGGGTTGGGCAGGGCGAGCGCGGCGCCGAGACAGCGGCGGGAGGAGGCGCGGGCCAGCTCGGCGCCGGCCTGGGCGACGGCGCGCAGCATCCGCACCGGGTCGGTGGCGGCGGGCAGCGGCCGCTGCACGGGCGGGTCGAGCAGTCCGCCGAGCCCGGCGAGGGCGACGCTCAGCCCGTCGACGTGGATCTGGCCGGCGATCACCACCGGGCCGTCCGGGTCGACGGCCAGCCGGTGCGACGGGCGGCCGCGGCCGCCGCCGGCCGGGCGCGAGTCGACGGTGATCAGGCCGAGCGCCTCCAGCTCCGCGGTGACCGCACCGGCCGTGGCCCGGGTGACGTCCAGCGCGCGGGTGAGCGCCGAGCGGGTGGGGGCCTGTCCGGTGTGGATGAGCGAGAGCGCGGGGCCGAGCAGCGTCCGGCCGCGGTCGGGTGCTGCTCGGCGCTGGGCCTCGCGCTGCGCGTCGTGGTCGGCCCCGGAGCCGGGCCCGGGGCCCGACGGCCGCACGCCCGCCGGCGCAGCGTTCGACGACTGCACGCTCGACGGCTGCGCGCTCGACGGCCTCGGACCTGACGGCTGCGGACTTGAAGGAGTGGGCTGCACGCTCCTATTGTTACTTTGTGCCGCTCCGAAACAAAATCCGTGTCCATGACCCCGTCAACCGACCGTCCTCCCAGTCTCGCAGCACACCCGCCGCGCCCGACAACCCGTGGAGTGCGGCCCGGCTCGCCCTCACCGCCTTCTTCGCCGTCGACGGCTTCCTCTTCGCGGCCTGGGTGGTCCGCATCCCGGACGTCCGGAGCCAGGTGAGCGCCTCGCACAGCGGCCTCGGGCTCGCCCTGCTCTGCGTCTCGGCCGGCGCCGTCGCCACCATGCCCCTGGTCGGGCGGCTCTGCCTGCGGTACGGCTCGAGGCCGGTCACGGTCGCCTCGCTCGCCCTGCTCAGCCTGGCCGTGCCGCTGCCCGCACACACCCACTCGGTGGCAGCACTCGGCGCGGTCCTGCTGCTCTTCGGCGCCGGGTACGGCGGGGCGAACGTCGCCATGAACAGCGCCGCGGTCGACCTGGTGGCCCAGCTGCGGCGCCCGGTGATGCCGAGCTTCCACGCCGGCTACAGTCTCGGCGGCCTGCTCGGTGCGGGCATCGGCGGCCTGCTGGCCGGCACCCTCAGCGCCTCCTGGGCACTCGCGCTCAGCGGGCTGCTGGGCGCGGCCGTCACCGTGGCCGCGGGCACCGTCCTGCTCCGCAGTCCGGAGACGGCGCCGGTCGCCCCCGCCCGCGCCGGCAGCCCCGGCGGCGGGGCGAAGGCGGGTCGCCTCCCGCACGCACGGCTGCTCGTCCTGCTGCTCGGCCTCACCGCGTTCTGCACCGCGTACGGCGAGGGCGCGATCGCCGACTGGACCACCCTGCACCTCACGGACGACGTCCACGCGAGCGCCGGCACGGCAGCGGCCGGATACGCCGCCTACGCCTTCGCGATGACGAGCGGCCGGCTCGGCGGCACCTGGCTCTCCATCAGGCTCGGCCAGACCCGGGTGATGCTCCTCGGCGGCCTCACCGCCGCGGCCGGCATGCTGCTCGCCGCCCTGGCGCCGTCGGTGCCGTTCGCGCTGGCCGGGTTCGTGCTGGTCGGGCTCGGCCTGGCCAACATCTTCCCGCTCGCCATCGCACGGGCCGGCGCCACCGGCGGCCCGCAGGGCGTCGCCCTGGCCTCCACCCTCGGCTACGGCGGCATGCTGATCGGCCCGCCGGTCATCGGCTTCCTCGCCGATGCCGCCGGCCTCCCGCTCGCGCTGACCACCGTGGCCGCCGCGGCCACCGTCGCCGCGCTCCTCCCCCTGGCCGCCCGGAGCCGCTGACCCGCCCGGCCCGACGGCCGGGCCGGGGCGCCCGCGCCGATGCCCCGAGAACCCGCCGCCCTCGAAGACCCCCCGCACCACTCCGCCGCCGACCTGTGGCCCGCCCTGCCGCCCGACCCGCCGCCCGACCTGCGGTCCGCCGCCCCGACCTGCCGTGCGAGGATCGCGCCATGACGAGCTCCGAACGGATCCAGGTACTGCGGGCGGCCGACCGGCCGGCGACGGCGTGGCTCAACGGCGGCGGGGTGACCCGGGAGGTCGCGGGGTTCCCGGCCGGGGCCGGGGCGGCCGCCTTCGACTGGCGGGTCAGCCTCGCGGACGTGGCCTCCGCCGGGCCGTTCTCGGAGTTCACCGGCATCGACCGGGTGATCACGCTGGTCGACGGCGCGGGCATGGCCCTGACCGTCGACGGCACCGAGCACCTCGTCGACGCGCCCTTCCGGCCCTTCGCCTTCTCCGGCGACGCGGCCACCGACTGCCGCCTGCTCGGCGGGCCGGTGGTCGACTTCAACGTGATGACCCGGCGCGGCCGCACCACCGCCGGCCTCGACCTGGCCACCGCCCCGCGCACCGTCGACGTCCCGGCCGACGCCACCGCCCTGCTGGTCTGCCTCGCCGGCACGGCCACTCTCACCGCTACCGACACCGGTGGCACCGCTACCGACACCGGGAGCAGCACGGCCCTCGCCCGCTTCGACGCCGCGCTGCTCGACGGCCCCGGTACGGTCGAGCTGCGGCCCGACGGCGTCACCGCCGTCGTCGTCGTCCGCACCGCGCGCTGACCCACGGGGCTCCCGCCCCGAACACAGGTGCACAGGAAGTCGGCCGGGCCGACTTCCTGTGCACCTGGTGGGCGATGCCCCGCGGATCAGCCGCAGAGCACCGGTGTCGCGTGCGCCGGGTCGAGCGCGTTGCCGACCAGGTGCAGCGCGGTCGGCGAGAAGGCGATCGCCACGTGCTCGGCGAGCGAGATCGGGCAGCGGTCCTGGAGGACGACGTTGTCCACGTTCGGGCCGTTGAGGAACTGGCTGCGGTACGGCGTGACCACCTCGTCGTACACGGTCGAGATCACCGTGTAGCGGACGCCCGGCACGGTGTCCGGGACGGAGGCCATCTTCCGGTTGAACGCCGAGTCCACCACCTGGTCCCGGCACGCCTTGCACGCCGTGTAGATCAGCTCGGCGACCCTCGGGAAGTACGGCGCCAGGTTGGCGATGCCGTCCAGCGTGGTGCCGTGGTTGGACGGGGCCAGGCCGATCAGCCTGTCCACCTTGGCCGCGCCGCCGAGGAACTTCACGTAGTAGTTGGGCAGCATGCCGCCCTGCGAGTGACCGACCAGGTCGACCTTGGCGGCGCCGGTCGCGGTGCGCACCAGGTCGACGAAGCGGCCGAGTTGGGCCGCCGACTCGTCGATCGGGCCTAGGCCCCCGATCGGCAGCAGCAGGCCGCTGCCGGACGAGGTGATCCCCGGCACCATGCCGTAGTCCAGGGCGAAGACGCAGTAGCCCTGGCTCTTCAGCAGCGGTGAGAGGGCGAGCCAGTTCTCGTAGCGGTTGGCGAAGGTGCCGTGCACCAGGACCACCGGATTGGGGTGCGCGGCGGAGGGCCGGCAGCTCCAGTCGTTGGCACCCGGCGGCGAGGCCACCGTGTCACCGTCCGGCGGGAGTTGAGCCGACGGGGCGGACGCGGTGGGGGTCGCGTCCGCCCCGTCGGCAGCTGCGGCGGCGGCCGCCGGGCCACCGACGAGCAGCGCTCCGGCCAGCAGGGCCGAGCCGAGTACGCCGATCAGCCTGCGCCGAACCGGTCTTGCGGAGAAGCGGAGAAGTGGGGTTCCCAACTGTTGCCTCCACAGCGGAAGTTTGTTACCAACAGGTAACCCGAGTGCCTCCATCATGCGGTCGCCCCTCCGACCCGGCCCTTGGGCGTCCCCCAGACCTGGACGGTGTTTTCTGTGACCGGTCACAATTCACCCGTTTGCGCCCCCGGTTGGCGGATCCCGGTGATCGGCGGCGTACCCGCCGACCAGCGGTTGCTCGGCGCGGTACCGGAGTTGGTCGAGACCGTCATCGCGGCCCTGCTGGAGCGCGTGCCGACGTACCGCCGGCTCCCCCGCGAGCAGATCGCCGGCGAGCTGGCCCAGGTCACCGAACGCCGGATCCGCGCCCTCGCCCAGGCCGTCCGCACCGGACTGCCGGCCCCCGAGGCCGAGTTCGCCGCCGTCCGGGAGGCCGCGGCCCGCCGCGCGGAGGAGGGGCTGCCGCTGGACGCCGTCCTGCTCGCCCACCACCTCGGGATGGAGGTCTGCTGGGAGCTGGTCACCCGGCAGGCCGGCGACGGGGACGCCGCCGACCTGCTCGTCCTCAACCGCCTCCTGCTCGACCAGCTCCGCCAGGCCACCGCCGCGGCCGGGGCCGGCTACTTCGACGAACGGCGGCTCCCGTCCGACGACCGTGGCCCCGCCCGGCACGCCCTGCTCGCCGCCCTGCTGGACGGCGCCCCCGCCGAGGAGGCGGCCCACCGCGCCGGGGTCCGGCTGCCGCCCGCCTACGCCGTCCTCCGTCTGGCCGTCGCCGCCCACCCGGACGAACAGGCGCCCGAGGTCGACACCTCGGTGGCCGGCCGGCGCAAGCTCCGCCGGCTGCGCACCGAACTCGACCACCGCACACGGCAGTCGGTCCTCACCGAGCTCTCACCCTCCGGCGGCGTGGCGCTCGTCCCGCTGGACTGCCGGCCGGACGCCGTCCCCGCCGCCACCTGGCGGCTCCTCACGGACACCGTCACCCGCGCGGCACGCGCCGCGGGCGCCGCCGTCCAGGCCGGCGCGGCGGCGGCCGCGCCGGCCGCCGTACCGGGTGCGGCCGTGCTCGCGCGGGAGGTCCTGGAGGTCGCCCAGGCCTTCGGCCGGCCGCCCGGGCTGCACCGCCTCGACGACGTGCTGCTGGAGTACCAGCTCAGCCGGCCCAGCGAGGCCAGATCCCGGCTCGCCTCACTGATCGAGCCGCTGGAGGACGGCGGCGAACTGCTCGTCACCCTCCGCACCCACCTGGCCGGCGGCCTCAACCGCCGCCACACGGCCCGTGCGCTCCACCTCCACCCCAACACCGTCGACTACCGGCTGCGCCGGATCGCCGTCCTCACCGGCCTCGATCCGACCCGCCCGGCCGACCTCCTGCGCATCACCGCCGCCATCGCCGCCCGCGACGCCGGCCCCGCCCCGGAACCGGCGTAGGGCCCTGGTCCTGCCCGGCCCCCGCGTCCGGCGACCCCTCAGACTCCCGTCTCGCCCGGGAGGCGGAGGTCCCAGCCGGCGAGCGCACGGAGCTGCTCGGCGGTGATGCCGTCGGGGAGCGGACTCGGCGGGTCGTTGCGGAACGGCGGCTGCCAGCCGTCCTCCGGGGTGAAGCGGCGGACGATCTTCGCCGGGGCGCCCGCGACCACGCTGTGGTCGGGCACCTCGCCGCGCACCACCGAGCCGGCCGCGACCACCACGTTGCGGCCCAGCCTGGCACCGGGGAGGATCACCGCGCCGGTGCCGATCCAGCTGCCGGCGCCGATCTCCACCGGCTCGTTGCGCGGCCACTGCTTGCCGATCGGCAGGTCGGTGGCGCGGTACTCGTGGGCCTGGTCGGATATGTAGACGCCGGGGCCGGTCCACACGTCGTCGCCGAGCACGATGGACTGGTGGCCGACGATGTGGCTGTCCCGGCCGATCACGCAACCGCCGCCGATCCGCACGATCGGCTCGGGCCCGAGGTCGAGGCCGGGCAGGAAGCCCGCGCTGATGGTGACGCGCTCACCGATGATCGAGAACGGGCCGATGGTGATCCACTGCTCGTTGAAGACCGCCCCGAGCGGGAAGGTCAGCTTCGTCCCGGCGCCCAGCTCACCGAACCGGTACGGTCCGGGGCTCTCGCTGGAGACCGCACCGGCCCGCTGCACCCACTGCCAGCCCCGGTGGACGAGGCGGCCGGCGGCGCGCCGGCTGCCGGTCCGGACGGCGGAGTACAGGGAACGCGTGATCGACATGCGGCCACGCTACCGGTCACCGCACCACCGCCGGCCGGGAGGCGGCCAACGTCACATCCGTGCCGCGGCCCGCACTCCGTGGCCGCCGAGCACGGATCGCCACCCGTCCGATTTCCGCGACCGATCGCCGTCCGAGCTGCCAGACTCCTCGATCGTGGACATCACCGAGCACATCGACGCGGTGCGCCGTGAGGGCGCCCTCCTCGCCGACGCCGCCGCCCGCACCGACCCCGGCGCCCCGGTCCCGACCTGCCCCGACTGGCAGCTGCGCGACCTCGTGCTGCACACCGGTCAGGTGCACCGCTGGGCCACCGCCTACGTGCGGGACGGCCACCGGCAGCCGCTCGACGCCGACGGCGAGCGTGCCGCCTGGGGTCCGGAGCCGTCGGACGGCGAGCTGGTGGACTGGTTCCGCACGGGCCACACCGCACTGGTCGAGGCGCTCGCCGCGGCGCCGGCCGACCTCGACTGCTGGAGCTTCCTGCCGGCGCCGAGCCCGTTGGCGTTCTGGGCCCGCCGCCAGGCGCACGAGACGGCCGTGCACCGCTTCGACGCCGACGCGGCCGCCGGGTCGGCCGGACCGGAGACGGCCACCGACCTGGCGCTGGACGGGATCGCCGAGCTGCTGCAGGGGTTCATGGCCCGCAGCCGGGCCCGGGTGCGCAGCGAGAAGCCGCGGACGGTGCTGGTCCGGCCCACCGACGGCACGGTCTCCTGGCTGCTGACCATCAGCCCGGAGCCGCTCACCGTCACCACCGCCGACCGGGCCGGGCAGGCGGACGACACCGGCGCACCGGCCGACCTCCCCTCGGCCGACCTCACCCTCGCGGGCCGGGCCCGCGACCTCTACCTGCTGCTCTGGAACCGCCTGCCGGCCGCCCGGGTCGAGCGGACCGGCGACGAGTCGCTGCTCGACCTGTGGCGCGAGACGGCCGTGGTCCGCTGGAGCTGACCGCCCCACCGGGGCACGCCCACCGTGCCCGGGAGTGCCTCCACACCCGGGCACGGCCCGGCTCCCGCCCCGACGGCGGCTCAGGACGCGAGCGCGGCGACCCGCCCTCAGCGCACCCAGGCCGCCGGGCGCTTCTCCAGGAAGGAGCGCATGCCCTCCTGGGCCTCGTCCGAGCCGAAGAGCCGGGCGGAGAGCGCGACCAGCTCGTCGGCGTCCCGCTCGAAGGAGCGCACGACCTCGGCGTTGGCGAGCCGCTTGGACTGCGCGAGGCCCTGCGGCGACCCGAGCCGCAGGGCGTCCAGCAGGCCCTTGAGCGCGGTGGCGGTGGACTCCGCGGAGTCGGTCGCCTCCGTGACGAGGCCGATCCGCGCGGCTTCGGCGGCGTCGAAGACCTCGCCGGTCAGGTAGTAGCGGGAGGCGGCGCGCGGCTCCAGCTTGGGGCGCAGCGGCAGCGAGATGACGGCGGGCGCGAGGCCGAGCCGGACCTCGGTGAACGCGAAGGTCGCGGCCGGTCCGGCCAGGGCGAGGTCGGCCGCGCCGACCAGGCCGAGGCCGCCCGCCCGGACGTGCCCGTCGATCACCGCGATGACCGGCTTCGTGCAGTCGACGATCGCGCGCTGGAGGTCCACCAGGCCGCGCGGGCCGACCGTCGGGTCCGCCCCCGTCGCCTCCGAGAGGTCCGCGCCCGCGCAGAACACCTTGCCGGCGTGGCCGAGCACCACGGCGCGGACCTCGGGGTCGGCCGCCGCGGCGGCCAGGCCGGCGGTGAGCTCGGCCATCAGCCGGGTCGACAGCGCGTTCCGGTTGTGCGGCGAGTCGAGGGTGAGGGTGGTGACGGCGTCGGCGGTGCTGACGCGGACGAGGGGCACTTCGCGGGTCATCGGTGCGGGCCTGCTTTCCGGCTGAGGGTGGGTCGGACTGCGGCGGCGTCCGTCCTGCTCGGACGGCGCCCGGACGACTCTGACATGCCCACCCTCCGCTCGGCCAGAGCCACCCGCGGGGAATCCGCGCGCCGGCCCGACCGGGAAAAGGGGTGGTGGGCCGCGCCCGGGGACGGCAGCATCGGTGCACGTGACCACCGACGCCGTCCTCCTCCTCTCGCCCCGGATCAACGACACCGGCCTGCAGCTGCGCGCGGCCGCCGGCCGGCGCGGCCTGCGGTCGCACACCGCGACCGCGTGGCGCGCTCCTGCCGAGCTGATCGGAACACCCGTACACGTCTACGGCGGGCCGCTGTTCGCGGACGCGGTCGGCAGCGTGCTCGGCCTGGCGCTGACGCAGCCGCCGCACGACTGGCTGACCGTCCTGCCGCGGGAGCTGACGGGCCGGCGCGTCGAGCTCACCACGCTGGCCGAGGCACGCGCGCTGCGCAGCCCGGCCTTCCTCAAGCCGCCGGGGGACAAGCTGTTCCCGGCCAAGGTGTACCGGGACGGCTCCGGCCTGCCCGGACCGGACGCGCTGGAGGACGACAGCCCGGTGCAGGTCAGCGAGGTGGTCCGGTTCCTCCGCGAGTACCGGCTGTTCGTGCTGGACGGCGAGGTGCGCACCGCCTCGCGCTACGCACTGGACGGCGACCTGGCCGAGGCGCCGCTGGCCGAGGACCCGTACCGGGCGGAGGTGTCCGCCTTCGCCGCCGACGTGCTGGCCGCCTCGGTGGGGAGGCTGCCGAGCGCCGTGGTCGTCGACGTCGGCCTGCTGGAGGGCGGCGGCTGGGCGGCGGTCGAGGCGAACACGGCCTGGGCGAGCGGCGGCTACGCGTGCGACCCGGACGCCGTGCTGGACGTGGTGCTGCGCGCGGGCGGACCGGCGGAGCAGCTTGCGGAGGCGGACCGGCGGTACTGCCGCGCGTCGGCCTCGGTGGTCGGCTGACCCCTCGGGCCGCAGGCCCGGACCGTCCCGGCCGGGACGGGGCCGGACGGGGCCGGCGGGGCAGGGCCGAAAGCCGGTGGTGCGCTGATCGCCCATCAGCAACGATGAGGCCCATGACTTCCGACTCCCGGCACCCCGCCTCCCAGCACCTCACCCACATCGCCGAGCCGCCCGGGGTCGCCCCCGGCACCGGCTACACCCAGGTCGTCACCGGGACCGGCCGTCTGGTGGTCGTCTCCGGCCAGGTCGCCTTCGACGAGCAGCGGCAGCTGGTCGGGGCCGGCGACCCCAAGGCCCAGGCCCTCCAGATCTTCGAGAACCTGCGCCGCTGCCTGGCCGCCGCCGGGGCCGGCTTCGGGGACGTCGTCAAGCTCACCTACTTCCTCACCGACATCGGGCATCTGGCCGCCGTCCGCGAGGCCCGGAACGAGTACTTCGGCGACACGCCGCTCCCGGCCAGTTCGGCGATGCAGGTCGCCGCGTTGTTCCTGCCCGAGGTGCTGATCGAGATCGAGGCGCTCGCCCTGGTCCACGACCAGGCATAGCCGCGTCCGGCGCCCCGGCCGCGGCGGCCCGGAGCCGCCCCGGCCGGGCTCAGCGCCCGGCCATCTCGAAGCCCCGCTCCGCCGCCTCGACGCCCCGCCGCCGGGCCCACCGGACGGCGGGGCCCATGGCCAGCCCGGCCCCGGCGAGCAGCGCGCCGAGCGCGGCCCAGCCGAGCAGGCCGTACCCGATGACGGCGGTGGAGACCACCGCCGGTCCGATCATCAGCGCGGCGGCCGTGCCCGCGTTGTAGACGCCCTGGTAGGCGCCGTGGTCGCGCTCGCCGGCGAGGTCGTAGCTGAGCGCCCAGCCACCGGCCTGGGCCAGCACCTCGCCGATGGCCTGGAGCGCCACACCGCCGAGCACCACGGCCGCCGCGACGGTGGCCGGCAGACCGTGGGCGAGGGCAATGACCAGGCAGGACGCCGCCAGGACGAGCCCGGCCCGGCCGCAGACCCGGGCGGCGACGGCCGGGTCCTCGGTGCCCCGGGTGGCCCGGACCTGCAGGGCGATCACCAGCACGGTGTTGACGATCAGGGTGCCGGCCACGGTGATCCGGGGGGCGTCGGTCTGCTGGACGACCCAGAGCGGCACGCCGACCTCCAGCACCGCGAACTGCAGACAGAGCAGCGCGTTCAGCACCGTCACGACCAGGAACGGCGCGTCCCGCAGCGCCGGGTTGCGCCGCCGCTCCCCCGCCGCACGCCCCTCCGCGTCCACACTCCCGGCGCCGCTCCCACCGGCGTCCCCGGCCCCGGCTGCGCCCCGCCGCCGCACCCCGGGCACCGGCAGCCGCCGGAACAGCACCGCGACCGCCAGGTAGGAGACGGCGTCGGCCAGGATCGCCGCCAGATAGGCCCCCCGGGTGTCCGCCTGCAGCGCGATCGCGCCGAGCGCCGTGCCGAGGCAGATGCCGATGTTGGTCACCACGCGCAGGTAGGCGCGGCCCGCGACCCGCCGGTCGGCCGGCAGCACCTGGGCGTAGAGGGCGTTGCGCACGGCGGCCGAGCCGCGGTCGACGGCAGCCACCACGCAGGCCAGCGGCAGGAAGGCCGCGTAGCTGTGCACCAGCGCGTAGCCCGCGGTGCCGAGCGCGTTCACCGTCACCAGCACCACCAGGACCGGACGGGCTCCCCACCGGTCGGCGGCCCGGCCGGCCGGCACGCTGGCGGCGACCCCGCAGAGGCCGGCGGCGGTGAGTCCGAGGCCGAGCTGGGTGGCGGTGAGCCCGAGGACGCGGGTGAAGAAGAGCACCCCGACGGAGAGCGAGAGCCCGCTGCCGACGGTGTTGACGAGGGTGATCGCCGCGAGCCGGCGCACCGTCGGGTCGGGGTGCAGCAGCCGGGCGGCCCGGCCGGTCCGACCGGGCTCGGGCAGGCCGGCCGCAGGACGGCCGGACTCGGACGGGCCTGGCCCGGACGGGCCGGATGCGGGCAGGCCGGAGGTGGCCGCGGAGGTCTCCGCCGATGGGGTGGTCATGCCCCGATCCCACCCCCAGCCCCCGGCCGGGCAGTACTGATTTAGGCTCTGCCTGAAACCACGGGCAGTGCGGCCGGCCGGAACGGCGGCCGGGGAGGGAGGGCCGTCCGTGCACCGGTTCAGGCTGGGCCTCGCCGATCTCGCGACCACCTGGTTCGCCTGTTCGCCGATCCAGGAGGCGGCGCTCAGCCTGCGGATGTGGACCCACCCGGGCCACTACGCGCTGCAGATGCCCGCCTTCGAGCGGCTGCGGCCGGCCTTCGAGCGGCTGGACACGGTGCTGCTGCGCTCACTGGTCTCCGAGGTCCGCTGGATCCCGGACTTCCTGACGCCCCGCCCGACCGGGCCCGCTCCCGACTTCCGCGCCGAGCTGGCGCTGGTCCGGGCCCTGCCGCCGGAGCGGCTGCGCCCGGAGCTGGAGCAGACCTTCCGGCCGCACGGGCAGCCGCTGCCGCCCCCGCTGGCGGCCGGGCTGGCCGATCCGGCCCGGCTGCTGGCCCGGATCGCGGACGCCCTGGAGGAGTACTGGGAGGTCTGCCTGGCGCCGGCCTGGTGGCCGCAGGCCCGGGCGGTGCTGGAGGCCGACCTGGTCTACCGGGCGCGGGTGCTGGCCCAGCACGGCGCGGCGGCGCTCTTCGCCGACCTGTGCCACCGGCTGCGCTGGGAGGACGGGGTGCTGTCGATCGACCGCCGATGGACTGCGCAGGACCGCGACATCACCGTGGACGGCCGCGGGCTGGTGCTGACACCGACCTTCTTCGCCCACGGCGTGGTCACGATGATCGGCAACGACCGGGCGCCTCAGCTCAGTTACCCGGCGCGGGGCCAGGGCGCGATGGCCGGCCCGCCGGCGCCGGTGACCACCCGGGCGCTGGAGCTGCTGGTCGGCGCACCGAAGGCCCGGCTGCTGGCGCTGCTGGCCGAACCGGCCTCGACCACGGATCTGGCCTACCGGCTGGGCGTCACCCCGGGCGCCGTCAGCCAGCACCTGGCCGTGCTGCACCGGACCGGCCTGGTCACCCGGGCGCGGAACGGCCGCTCGGTGCTCTACAGCCGCAGCCCGCTCGGCGACGAGCTGACCGGCGGCCCGCGCCGGCCCTGACCGGCCGGCCGGCGCCGTGGGCGGTGAGCGCCGGGCGGGCTCCCCGGGGTCCACCACCGGGGAGCCCGGGGAGCCCTGGGAGCCCTCCACAGATCCGCGCGGCCCGGAAGCCCGGGCCCCGCCCCGGAACCGAACCGAACCGGGGAGCCGAGCCCCGACCGCCGCCGCTACCGCCGCCGTTACCGTTGCCGCTCGCGCTACCGCGAGGCGAGCGAGGCCAGCCGGCGCGCCGACCGGTACTGCCGCAGCACCTGGGCGAAGGTGGTGTGCCCCTGGGTGGTCCGGGCGAAGGCCCGCCAGGCCGGCTTCACCAGGCAGACCGCCGCGTGGAACAGGTACGGCCGGCGCTCGAAGGCGGCCAGCATCCGCTTGCCCGCCCGCATCTCCACGCCCAGCCCGGCCTTGATCGCGAACGCGTAGTTCAGCGCCTCGCGCCGCACCTCGGCCGCCGTCCCCGCCTCGGCCACCTTGACCGCCCACTCCCCGGCCAGCCGGCCCGAGCGCAGCGCGTACGAGATGCCCTCGCGAGTCCACGGCTCCAGCAGACCGGCCGCGTCACCGGCCACCAGGACCCGGCCGCGCGAGAGCGGCGAGTCCTCGGCCCGGCAGCGGGTCAGGTGCCCGGACTCGACGCTCGGCTCGAAGCCGGCCAGCCCGAGCCGGCGGACGTAGTCGGCCAGGTACTGCTTGGTCCGCTCGCCGTCGCCGCGGGCCGAGATCACCCCGACGGTCAGGCTTGCGGACTCGGTCTTCGGGAACACCCAGCCGTAGCTGCCCGGCAGCGGGCCCCAGTCGAGGTGGATCCGGCCGGCCCAGTCGGCGGCCACGGAGGGCGGGACGGGGATCTCCGCCTCCAGGCCCAGGTCGATCTGGTCGAAGGAGACCCCGACGTGCCGGCCGATCCGGCTGGCACTGCCGTCCGCGCCGACGACCGCGCGCGCCTCGAAGCTGCGCCCGTCGGAGGCTGTGACCAGGGCCGTCCGGTGCTCGCCGCCGCGCTGCTCCACCCCGGTGACGGTCACTCCGGTGACCAGGACCGCGCCCGCCTGCTTCGCCGCCTGGACGAGGCGCAGGTCGAACTCGTCGCGGTTGACCAGACCGAACAGCATCCGGTCGGAGCGCCGCGTCCGGGTGAACCGGCCGTTGTACGCGAAGGTGACGGCGTGGACCCGGTCCTGCAGCGGCAGCTTGAAGTCCGGCGGCAGGCTGTCGCGCGACGGGCCGATGATGCCGCCGCCGCAGGTCTTGTAACGGGGGTGCTCGGCCTTGTCGAGCAGCAGCACGCGGCGGCCCTGGACCGCGGCCGCGTGTGCGGCCGACGCCCCGGCCGGTCCGGCACCGACCACGACGACGTCCCAGACACCGTCGAGGCGGTCCGGCCCGGCCGCCGGCTGGTCGGGCTGCGGCTCGGACGGCTGTCCGGACGCCGCGGCGTCGAGCGGGCTACGGGAATCGGAGCTTCCGGAGTCAGTCACGTCGAGCAATCCTATGCGGCCCGGTGATCCACTCGCCGCCACGGCGCCCCGAACATCCGGTCGATCCCGGCGGCTTCCCGTTCGACTCGGCCTATGATCGGTACACCCCCCAGTCGACGTGTCCGCCCGGACCATCCCCCCCGGCCGGACCGACCCTCCCGGAGCATCCCGATGCCGCAGCAGCCCCTGGCCGACGCCGTCCGGTCCCTGATGGACCGTGCCCGCACCGACCTCGCCGAGCTGGTCGCCTTCCCCTCGGTGGCCGACCCGCGCCAGTTCCCGGTCGAGGAGTGCCGCAAGGCCGCCCGGTGGGTGGCCGACGCCTTCGCCGCCGAGGGCCTGACGAACGTGCAGCTGCTGGACACCCCCGACGGCACCCAGTCCGTCTACGCCGAGCTGCCCGGCCCGGCCGGCGCGCCGACCGTGCTCCTCTACTCCCACTACGACGTCCAGCCCCCGCTCGACGAGAGCGCCTGGCTGAGCCCCGCGTTCGAGCTGACCGAGCGCGACGGCCGTTGGTACGGCCGCGGCGCCGCCGACTGCAAGGGCAACATCCTGATGCACCTGACGGCCCTTCGGGCGCTGCGCCAGGTCCACGGGGACGCCTACCCGGTCGGGCTGAAGATCATCGTCGAGGGCTCCGAGGAGCAGGGCACCGGCGGCCTGGAGCGCTACGCCGAGGCCCACCCCGAGCTGCTCGCCGCCGACGCCATCGTGATCGGCGACACCGGCAACTTCGCCCCCGGCCTGCCCACCGTCACCGCCTCGCTGCGCGGCATGACCGTGGTCGAGGTGTCGATCACCACGCTGGCCGGCAACCTGCACTCGGGCGCCTTCGGCGGCGCCGCCCCGGACGCCCTGCAGGCGATGGTGAAGGTGCTGGCCTCGCTGCACGACGAGCACGGCGACGTCGCCGTGGCCGGTCTGACCAGCGACCAGACGTGGCCCGGCGTGGAGTACGCCGACGAGCAGTTCCGCGCCGACGCCAAGGTGCTCGACGGCGTCGAGCTGACCGGCACCGGCACCGTCGCCGACCGGCTCTGGGCCCGCCCGTCCGTCACCGTCCTGGGGATCGACGCCCCGCCGGTGGTCGGCGCCACCTCCTCCGTGCAGTCCTCCGCCAAGGCCCTGGTCAGCCTGCGGGTGCCGCCGGGCACCGACACCGCCGCCGCCCAGGACGCCCTGGTCGCCCACCTGGAGGCTCAGGTGCCGTTCGGCGCGCAGGTCCGGATCGAGCGCCAGGGCAACGGCGCGCCGTTCAGCGCGGACACCTCCGGCCCGGCGTACGAGGCGATGGGCGAGGCCATGGCCGAGGCCTTCGGCACGCCGATGGTCGCCTCCGGCGAGGGCGGCTCGATCCCGCTCTGCAACACCCTGCAGACGCTCTACCCGCAGGCCGAGATCGTGCTGATCGGTGTCGAGGAGCCGACCACCCAGATCCACGCCGTCAACGAGAGCGTCGACCCGCTGGAGCTGGAGCGGATGGCGCTCACCGAGGCGCTCTTCCTCCGCCGCTACGCCGAGCTCCGCTCGGCCTGACGTCCCCGGGTGCCGGACCGCAGCACCACCGCGCCCCGGCACCACCCGGGCAGCACTCCCGGGCGCCGTCTCAGACCCCGGCCCGCTCGACCGCCCGCTCCCGGTCGGCCGGGCGGGGCCGGGGCCGCCGGGCCAGCCGGGCCGCCGCCGCGTGCACCAGCGCGTACCCGGCCGCGCCGACCGCCAGGCCCGCACCGGCCCCGAAGCAGAACTCCGGGATCAGGTGCCGCCGCAGCGGCACGAGCCGGTGGACCACCCCGGCCGCCGTGGCCGCGCCCAGCGCCGCCACGGCGGCCCGCCGCACCCCGCTCGGCAGCTCCACTGCGGGCCGTACCGGCTCCACCTCCCGGGCCGCGCGCGACGCCCACCCGGCCAGCGCGGCCAGCGCCAGCGCCGACGTCCCGTACTGCAGCACCGTGTACAGCGGCAGCCCGGCGACCTTCCGCTCCAGCACCGGCAGCAGGGCGACACCGAGCCGGCCCTCGTGGGTGAAGGCGTCCCAGCCGACGTGGGTCGCCGCACCCACCGCCGCCGAGGCGGCGAACCAGGCGACCGCCGCGCCGGTCTCGGAGCCGCCACCCGGGCCCGCCCCCGCACCACCGGCCCGGCGGACCGTCAGCGCCTCGGCCGCGCCCGCCCACCGCTCGGGCAGCAGACCGACCAGCGGTCCGCGCAGCAGCCCGTGCCACCCGGCGACCAGCGCACCGGCGATCGCCACGTCCACCGTCGGCACCGCCCACCAACGGTGGGTCAGCCCGCCCTGCTCGTAGACCCCGGGCAGCAGCGACTCCGCGAAGAACGGCACGTCGGGCGCCATCGAGCCGGCGACCAGCGCCGAGGCGACCAGCGGCCCGCGCCGGCCCGCCGCACGCAGCAGGGGCAGGACGGCGGCCGGGTGGCTCAGTGTGAAAGGCATGCCCTCATCCTGCCGCCCCCGCCCGGCCTCCGCCGCACCACCCACCCCGTCCCACGCCTCCCGTCACGCCCGCCCCGCCGGGCGACCACCGGCGCGCTCCCCGCACGCCGCGTCGACCGCTACGCCGCGTCGACCACGCGCGTCAGCCCCAGCGCCGCCCGCCGGCCGGCCTCCAGGTAGCGCAGCTCGCCGCTGCGCCGGGCGTCCAGCGCGGCGGCGAGCCGGCGGTAGCGCCCCGGCGGCAGCAGGCCGGCGGCCTCCTCCAGGCTGACGAAGCGCCAGCCGCGCAGCTCCTCCTGCTGGAGCAGCAGGTTCTGGCGGGCCGTGGCGTCCAGCAGGCCGCCGTCGTAGACCAGCCGCAGGCCGCCGCGGCGCGGGCCGGTGCGCGGCTCCCAGTCGACCGCGAGCAGGCGCAGTGCGGCCGGATCGAGCCGCAGGCCGAGCTCCTCGGCGGTCTCCCGCAGGGCCGCGTCGGTCGGTGCCTCGCCCCGCTCGACCACGCCGCCGGGGAACTCCCAGTCCGGCTTGTAGACCGGGTCGACCAGCAGCACCCGGTCCTGCTCGTCGAAGAGGAGCACCGCCGAGGCCACGGTGTCCCCGGTCGGGTCGGGGGTCTGCACGATGGGACAGCGGGCCGAGCCGTCCCGGACGAGCTGTGCGAGCCGGGCGGCGGTCTCGCCCGGGGTCAGCGCGCTGGTGTCGACCAGCCGGGCGTCCCGGCCGAGCCAGCGCCGGGCGGCCCGGTAGCGGGGGACGTGGTCCAGGCACCACTCGCGGACGCGCGCGCTGCGCTCCGGATCGCCCGGGCACTCCTCGCGCTGGGCGATCCGCTCCCGCAGGATCGTTTCTTCAGGGTCCAGGACGAGGTGGTGCACGGTGATCCCGTTCGAGGCGAGCGCACCGAAGATCTCGTCCCGGTAGTCCTCGCGGAGCAGCGTCATCGGGACGACCAGCGGGCCCGGCACCTCGCCGAGCAGCGCGGCCGCCGTCTCGGGGACGAGCCGGCGCCAGGCCGGCAGGTCCTGGAAGTCGGACACCGCCGCCATCCGGTCGGCCGGGAGCATTCCTCTCAGCCCGAACCCGACCACCTCCGGGTCGAACAGCATGCTCCCGGGCAGCAGCTCGACCAGTTCCCGGCAGGCGCTCGTCTTGCCCGCGCCGAACGTGCCATTGACCCAAACGATCACAGTGTCCCCTGCCCCTCGACCTCCCCCGGTGCCGTTCACACCGGGCGGGCGCCCCCGTCAGCCGAACCAGCGCCACCCGAGGTGGTACCCCCGCCGCGCCGGTCCCCATGCCTCCGATCCGTTCCGGCCGGACGAACCGTGGTGCGCTTCTTGACAGCGGCATGTGCCCAGGCCAGGGGCCCTACCGGTGCACCCGCGCGCCCGCGTGACCGCCGGTTCACGCGCCCCCGGAAACCGGCGTCCGAGCCCTCCGTGCGCGCCCCTTCCACACCCCACACGCCCCCTCCGTACCCGACCTCCGCGTCACCCCCCGGAAGCCCCGGATCAGGAAGTCGGCCCGGCCGACTTCCTGCGCACGCCCTGGAGGCGCCCGGGCCGGGCGGGAGGCAGTGCCTCCCGCCCGGCCCGGGGTCGTCCCACCCGTGCGCAGCCCTCAGGGCCGGCCCATGTGGGTGGGGTAGTAGCCGCTGCTGATGCCCGAGATGCGGATGTTGGTACCGGGCCGGGCGGCCTCCACGTACTGGTTGTTGCCCAGGTAGATCGCCACGTGCTGGATGCCCCGGGCGGTGCCGTCGGTCGACCAGAAGAGCAGGTCGCCGCGGCGGAGCTGGCTGGCGCGGATCGGCGTGGTCGCCGCGTACTGGTCGTTCGCCACCCGCGGCAGCTCGATCCCGCCGCGTCGGAAGGCCTGCTGCACCAAGCCGGAGCAGTCGTAGCCGTCCGGGCCGTTGCCGGCCGTCCGGAACGGCTTGCCGAGCTGGGCCAGCGCGAACTGCACCGCCGTCTCGACGTCCCCGTCGGCCGCCGGCGCGGCGGAGTCCGCCGAGGCCGAGGTGGAGGAGCCCGACGAGGACGAGGAGGAGCCGCCGCCGGTGCGGTCCAGGTAGATGTCATAGTGGGTGGTCCAGCGCCACTCACCCTTGCTGTTCCTGAACCAGTACCGCGAGCCGTCCCAGCCCTGCTTGATCCCGCCCGAGGACGAGGAGGACGTCGAGGACGTGGCCGCGGAGGCCGAGCCGCCGGTCCGGGCCTTGTAGATGTCGTAGTGGGTGGTCCAGCGCCACTCGCCCTTGCTGTTCTTGAACCAGTACCGCGAGCCGTCCCACCCGGCGTGGGCGGGCGCGGCCTCGGCGGCAGCGGTGCCCACGCCGGTGCCGAGGCCGATCACGCCGGCTCCGGCCGCGACCACGGCCACCATGGCTATCCCGCGGCGGATCCGCGCCCCCCGGGTGGGACGGGCGGGACGGGTCCGCCCGTCGGTGGCGGCGTGCTGCCCGGTCGGGTCGTCGGCGGCGCCCGGTGCGCCGGTGTTGACGGTCGTCATCCTGCTGTCTTCCTTTGCTGAACGGGAACCGCAGAACCGCTCCGGCCGACGTGCCGCGGCTTCCGGTCCTGCGACCGGAAGCCGCGGCACGTCGTCCAGCTATTCGGTTTCTGCCTGCGTGTCACGTTAAGCACGCGTCCGCTCACAGCGCGCAGTGGAGTGCGCCAAAGGAAGGGTTCACGGTTGGTGAGCGCCCCGACGGGCGATCAGGTGAGCGACCGTCATCGGATGACCGCCCGTCACTCGGGTGCCATCACCCCGCGGACCCCGCGAGCAGCTGCTTCTTCAGCACCTTCCCCATGGCGTTCCTGGGCAGTTCGGGTACCAGCACCACCTTCCGGGGCCGCTTGTGCACCGAGAGCCGTTCCGCCACGAAGGCCGCCAGCTGGTCCCCCGTCACCGGGCCGTCCGGGATGACGTAGGCGACCACCGCCTGGCCCAGGTCCTCGTCGGGTGCGCCCACCACGGCCGCATCGGCGACCGCAGGGTGGTCGCGCAGCGCGGCCTCCACCTCGCCGGCGCCGATCCGGTAGCCCCCGCTCTTGATCAGGTCGACCGATGCGCGGCCGACGATCCGGTGGAAGCCGTCCGGCCCGATCACCGCGACGTCGCCGGTGCGGAACCAGCCGTCGGCGGTCCAGGCCTCGGCGTCGGCGTCCGGCCGGTTGAGGTAGCCGGAGAACAGCGTCGGCCCGGCGACCTGCAGCTCGCCGACGCTCTCGCCGTCGGGGGCCACCGGTTCGCCGCCCTCGCCGACCAGCCGGGTCCGCACGCCCGTCAGCGGCAGGCCGACGCTGCCGGGGCGGCGCTCGCCGTCCGCCCGGGTGGAGACGGTGATCAGCGACTCCGTCATGCCGTAGCGCTCGATCGGCGCGTGGCCGGTCAGCGCGGCCAGCTTCTCGAAGACCGGCACCGGCAGCGGCGCGCTGCCGGAGACCAGCAGCCGGGCCGAGGCCAGCTGCCCGGCGGCCTCCGGGTCCGCGGCCAGCCGGGACCAGACGGTCGGCACGCCGAAGAAGAGGCTGCCGCCCGAGGCCGCGTACCCCGCCGGGGTGGGCCGTCCGGTGTGGACCAGCCGGCTGCCGGTGCGCAGGGCGCCGAGCACGCCGAGCACCAGGCCGTGCACGTGGAACAGCGGCAGGCCGTGCGCCAGGGTGTCCTCGGCGGTCCACCCCCAGGCCTCGGCCAGCGCGTCGAGGTCGGCGCCCACGGCCGAGCGGCGCAGCACCGCCCCCTTCGGCGCCCCGGTGGTGCCCGAGGTGTAGAGCACGAACGCGGTCGCCGCCGCGTCGGGCTCGGTGTACGTGGTGGCCGAGCGCTCGGCCGGATCGACCGGCAGCGCGGCGATCCCGGCGTCCTCCGGCACGGCGTCCCCGGCGGCGTGCGCGAGCAGGGCCGCACCGGAGTCCCGCAGGATGTGCGCGCGCTCCTTGGGGCCGGAGTCGGGCGGCAGCGGCACCACCGGCACCCCCGCCAGCAGGCCGCCGACCACCGCGACGACGGTCTCCACCGTAGGCCGGGCCAGCACCGCGAGCCCGGGCGCGCCGGCCACCCGGTCGGCCACCACGGTCGCCGCGCCGAGCAGCTCCTCGCGGGAGAGCGCCCGCCCGTCGACGCGCAGTGCGTCGCCGGAGTCCCCGTAGTCGCCCTGAAGTGCCGTCAGGAGTGTCATGCCTTCGCCCTCGCCCTCGCTCGCGGGTGTGCCGCCCGGCCTCGGCCGGCCCGGCGCCACCGGTCGCGTCGCCACCGGTCCGGGCCGACTCTACGGGCCGCCTCCGCGGGCCGGGTGCACCGCCCGGAACGCCGCAGGGCGCGCCCGGGGAGTCCCGGACGCGCCCTGCGCATGCGCCTGTCGGCGGATCAGCCCTTGCGGGCCTTCACCTCGGTGGTGAGCTGCGGCAGCACGGCGAACAGGTCGCCGACCACGCCGTAGTCGACCAGCTCGAAGATCGGGGCCTCGGGGTCCTTGTTGACGGCCACGATGGTCTTCGAGGTCTGCATGCCGGCCCGGTGCTGGATCGCGCCGGAGATGCCCGCCGCGATGTAGAGCTGCGGGGAGACCTGCTTGCCGGTCTGGCCGACCTGGTTGGTGTGCGGGTACCAGCCGGCGTCGACGGCGGCACGCGAGGCACCGACGGCCGCGCCGAGCGCGTCCGCGAGCTCCTCGACCACGCCGAAGCCCTCGGCGGCACCGACGCCGCGGCCGCCGGAGACCACGATGGCGGCCTCGGTCAGCTCGGGGCGGCCGGTGGAGACGCGCGGGGTGCGCGAGGTGACCTTGGCGGCGTTGCCGGTGAACGCGACGGTGACGTTCTCGACCGCGCCGGCCGCCGGGGCGGCCTCGGGGGCGACGGCGTTCGGCTTGACCGTGATCACCGGGGCGCCGTGCGACACCTTGGACTTCACCTGGAACGAGGCGGCGAACACCGACTGGGTGGCGACCGGGCCGTCCGCGCCGGCCTCCAGGTCGACGGCGTCGGTGATGATGCCGGAGCCGATCCGCAGCGCGACGCGGGCGGCGACCTCCTTGCCCTCACCGGAGGAGGTGACCAGCACCGCGGCGGCCTCGGCGGCCTTCGCGATCTGGGCCAGCGCGTCCACCTTGGGGACGACCAGCTGGTCGGCGAACTCGGCGCCGTCGGCGACGTACACCTTCGCCGCGCCGAACTCGGCGGCCTTGGCGGCGATGTCGGCGGCGGCCGCACCGGCACCCAGGACGACGGCCGACGGCTCGCCGATCCGGCGGGCCAGGGTCAGCAGCTCCAGGGCCGGCTTGCGGACCACACCGTCGGCGTGGTCCACGAGAACCAGGATCTCAGCCATGATTCGTTGCTCCTGATCGATCGTTGGGATCGCGAACGGGTGGGATTAGATGAACTTCTGGTCGGCGAGGAACGCGGCGAGCTGCTTGCCGCCCTCGCCCTCGTCCTTGACGACCGTGCCCGCGGTGCGCGCCGGACGCGCCGCCACCGACTCGACCGCCGTCCACGCACCTGCCAGGCCGACCTCGTCCGCCTCGATGCCCAGGTCGTCCAGGTCCAGGGACTGCACCGGCTTCTTCTTCGCCGCCATGATCCCCTTGAACGACGGGTAGCGGGCCTCACCCGACTGGTCCGTCACCGAGACCACCGCCGGCAGCGCGGCCTCCACCAGCTCCGTCGCCGCGTCACCGTCGCGACGGCCCTTGACCAC